>DASSGR010000146.1:0-11602 GCA_035693425.1 Solirubrobacteraceae bacterium | reverse complement strand
AACCTGCCGACGCGGCGCGTCACCCACCTGACATCACCTTGTAGGCGAGGTCGCGTGGCGGATCGTTCCCCAGCTCGCGGACCGACACCCGGCGCCGCCCGGCGTAGTCGCGGCAGCCCTGGTAGAAGATCTCGTAAAGCTCGGCGGTTTCGTCGGCGGTGGCGAACTCAACGAAAATCACTCCAGTCCGCAGGACTCGCTCAAGGCGACGCCGCCCAGCCGATGCCGCGCCGCCGATGATCGACCACACAGCATCCCCGCTCGCTCTAGTCCCGTGAACCTCTCAGGACTCGTTCTCGAGGAACCACACGCAGCATCAGTAGCGCGCGTCCACTGGTCCACAAATCGTTTCCGTGGATCACGACCGCGACAAGCCCTCGGCAATCCAGGACAGTAAGTCCGCGCGCGGAGGGCGAGGTCATTGCTAAACGCCCTGCAAATCGCGACGAACTAGTCTTACGGAGCGGTCGCTTCACACGCGAGAGGTCGCTGGTTCGAGCCCAGCCGTGCCCATCAAAATGCGCCCAAATGCAGCCATTTTTTACAATCGTACAGGCTGTCGCGTGGCGCGAGAGGCCTCCCGATAGTCGAGATTGGCGGGTCTAGCGCCGCGCGTCGTCAACGGTCAAGCAGGTCTTGCCCCCCGCGCTGACAAAGCGCCGGAGGACCCGGGCGCGTCCCACGTCGCCGCTCACGCCAGTCACGTCTGCAATTGCGGGATGCACTTGCCAGCGACCGCGCGGCGGCGGCGCTTGCTAGTGGTGCGGAGCGATGCATGCCGCCGCGGGCCTAAACCGACCCGCGCACGTGGCGGTTACGCACAAGAGCGGCGCGTCGGGGCGGCTACGAGAATTGGCGGGACGTAATCGATCCGCTGGCGCGCCGCTACACCGTGGTGGCGCCCGATCTGCCCGGGCACGGCGCGTCGGCCGCCGGAGCGGGCCGCGGCGCTGCCCGGCTCGGAGTTGTGCATCAGGGCTACCGCGCAGACGGCGAACTGGGCGGGGGCCGCGGTCGGGCGACGGATTGGCGAAGGTCGGGTTGCGCCCGACGACCGACGTCGCCGAGGTCGCGCGCGGCTACCCGTCGCTCGCCGATCCCGGTCGCCGCGCGGCGTTCCTAGCCACGCTGCGCTCAGTCATCAACGTGGGGGGCAGCGCATCGACGCCAGCGATCGCCTGTACCTGGCCGCAGGCAGACCCGTCTTGATCGTCTGGGGGGCGCGTGACCCGATCATCCCCGTCAGCCACGGCGAGCGCGCACACAAGGCGATCGCCGGCAGCCGTCTTGGGATCTTTCACGGAGTCGGCCATATCCCGCAACTGGAGGCGCCGGCGCGGTTCGTCGAGGTGCTCGAACGGTTCCGCGAGCAGCCGGATAGCAAGTCGGCAGCTTCACGGATGGTGTAGCGATGCCCGTGTACGGAGCGCGTCAATGCACGGGGTGAGCATCACGATCGCCCGCACCCCCCCGTTGTCGATTTGCGCCTATCGCTTCACGGCGAGAGGTCGCTGGTTCGAGCCCAGCCGTGCCCATTCTCGGGAGTTGAGCGAAGTCGCTCGTCGGCTATCCCGGTCGCCGCAAAAATGAAATCACCGGGGGCGCTCGGCTAGACTTGTTGATGTCTTCGCAAGAGTGCGTCTTGCCGCATTGGCTGTCCTGCAAGAGCGTTCTTCGGGATGCGTGAGGGATGCGATGGACGTTGTTGTGCTTTCGCCGGGATCTGTCGTTGGTGACGCGCAGCAACGTCATGGCCGGATTGCCATCGGATCGACGTTGGGGCGGCTATGCCTGGCTTGGGCCGAGCGTTTCGTGCCGCGGCTGAGGCTGGGGCATTGTCCTCCGGGACTCAGCGTCGATGCAGAGGGGCCGCGTGACTGCGGTAGAGAGATCCCGTCTCGTTGGCGAGGAGGTTGAGTAATGGGAGTAGAGGACAAGGCAGCGCCTCCCGCGGAGGCTGCCGAAGGTGCGCTGTCTGAGGCGCAGATCGCGGTTCACTGGCGCGAGGAGGAGTACTACCCGCCGCCAGAGAAGTTCGTCGCGCAGGCGAACGCGAGCGATCCGGCGATCCTCCAGCGGTTCGGCGAGGAGCACTTCCCTGATTGCTTCATCGAATACGCGGAGATGCTCCAGTGGGATAAGAAGTGGGACACGATCCTCGATACCAGCAATCCACCGTTCTGGAAGTGGTGGGTCGGGGGGCGGCTGAACGTATGCGTCAACTGCGTGGATCGGCATCTTGACTCCCGCGGCGATAAGCACGCGTTGGTCTGGGTCCCCGAGCCGGAGGACGCCGAGATCCAGCACATCTCTTACGCGGATCTGCACCGCCGGGTCAACGAGTTCGCCGCCTTGCTCAGGGATTTCGTCGGCGTGAAGACCGGCGATCGGGTGACGTTTCACCTGCCGATGGTTCCCGAACTGCCGGTGTCGATGCTCGCGTGCGCCCGCATGGGCGTCATCCATTCCGAGGTGTTCGGCGGCTTCAGCGGGACAGCCTGTGGGCAGCGGATGGCAGACGCGAAGAGCACGATCCTGGTGACGATCGACGCCTACTACCGCAACGGCGAGCTGATCGATCACAAGATCAAAGCCGAGGACTCGATCGAGGCCGCCCGCGAGGAGGGGATCGAGGTCGAAAAGGTCCTTGTCT
The DNA here is from genome assembly GCA_035693425.1 of Solirubrobacteraceae bacterium. Classification (GTDB taxonomy): domain Bacteria; phylum Actinomycetota; class Thermoleophilia; order Solirubrobacterales; family Solirubrobacteraceae; genus Palsa-465. The sequence goes on along the minus strand of DASSGR010000146.1, from coordinate 8,949 downwards.
GGCGTCGGATTCCCGGGGAGTACCACTCCAAGAGCGAGATGGTCGAGGGGCGGGACTTCTTCATCGACGAGCTGCTCGAGCAGTACCGCGGCCAACAGGTCGAGCCGGAGTCGATGCCTGCGGAAGCGCCGCTGTTCTTGATGTACACGAGCGGCACGACCGGCCGGCCGAAGGGTTGCCAGCACTCCACGGGCGGTTACCTGAGCTATGTCACCGGCACCGCGAAGTACTACCAGGACATTCATCCCGACGACGTGTACTGGTGTTTTGCCGACATCGGTTGGATCACAGGCCACTCATACATCGTCTACGGTCCGCTCTCGCTCGGCACGACGAGCGTGATGTACGAGGGGGTTCCTACTTATCCGGACGCCGGTCGGCCGTGGCGGATCGCCGAGAAGCTCGGCGTTGGCATCTTCCATACCGCACCGACGACGATCCGGATGCTGCGCAAGCTCGGGCCGAACGAGCCGGAGAAGTACAACTACCACTTCAAGACGATGACGACTGTCGGCGAGCCGATCGAGCCGGACGTGTGGCGGTGGTACTACGACTTCGTCGGCAAGGGTCAGGCGGCGATCACCGACACCTGGTGGCAGACAGAGAACGGTGGCTTCCTCGGGAGCACCCTACCCGGGTTGCAACCGATGAAGCCGGGAAGCTGCGGACCGGGGGTGCTGGGGATCTTTCCGGTGATCTTCGACGAGAACGGCGAGGACGTCCCGGCGGGCTCGGGCAAGGCGGGCAACATCTGCATACGCAATCCGTGGCCGGGGATCTTCCAGACGATCTGGGGTCAGCCCGACCGGTTCGTCGACACCTACTACGCCAAGTACAACAAGGACAAGGACAGCAAGGACTGGCGCGACTGGCCGTACTTCGCGGGCGATGGCGCGGTTCAGGCTGCCGATGGCTATTTCCGGATCCTGGGTCGCGTCGACGATGTCATCAATGTCGCCGGGCACCGGCTCGGGACCAAGGAGATCGAGTCCGCGGCAATCGAGGTGGAGGAGGTCGCCGAGGCGGCTGCGGTCCCGGTGATCGACGAAGTGCGAGGCAAGATTGTCGAGGTGTACGTGGCGCTCAAACCCGGCCACGCGCCCAGCGAGGAGATCGAGCAGAAGGTCTCCGCACAGATCAACAAGTCCATCGGACCGATCGCACGCCCGAAGAACGTGTGGATCGTGGCGGACATGCCCAAAACCCGCTCAGGAAAAATCATGCGCCGGGTGATCGCCGCGGTCTCCAACTTCGCTGACGTCGGCGACGTCACGACCCTCGCCAACCCCGAAATCGTCGACGAGATCCGTCATCACGTCCAGAGCGAGAAGCTCGCGCACGGCGAAACGCCGCGCGAGCTCTCAGAGAAAGAGAAGCAGGAGATCGCGGCATACGGCCAGGCGGAGTAATCGCGTCGGCTACTCGGGTAAGAGACCGGCGGCAGCGGTGAACTCGCCGAGGGCGACGGCGGCCTTCGCATAGCGACAGAAGCCGATCGCGTCCCCGCGCTCCAGGGCGCCCCAGCAGATCATGTCGCTCAGATCCATTGCCTCGCGCGCGAGCATCGGGAGCATCTGCACCGGGGAGCGCTCGACCTCCGCGCGCAGATCATGGACGGCCCACGCGAACCGGTCGCCTTGAGAAGGCGCGATGTCCTCGAGCAAGAGCGAGAACTGCCCGATGAGGTACTGCTCTGTCATCGGACGCAACGGGATCGACCCCGAAGAGCGTAGCTCTCCGACACCCCGCCTGACAACACATTTATGCGGTCACTGCCAAGCCCGATAGTCCCGGGGGAATAGCCGCTGATCGAGCGGCACAACGATCTCGACGCCAGCTGGACGACCAGACTGCCTCAAACTCAGGAGCGTGATAGGAACAGGTTGCTCTACAGCAGCAGGTCGGTCAGCAGCGACAGCCATGCCTTGGTGGACGTGAACGTTCAGCTGAATGTCGGGCTGGAAGCTCCTACATCCCGGTGACTTCGCCACAATGCGCGCAACGCCGCCCATCCATGCAATCACGTGTCGCCGTGCGTAGCCCCACGTCACTGGGCGACGCTTGCACCCCGATCAGGAGTCTGCCGCCCCGGATTAGGAGCCCACGGGCGAATCGCCGCAGCCGCGGGATCGTTCGTGTCGCCGCACGGTGATATGGCCTGACGTTCACCGCTTGCCGCGCCGCGGGTTGGCCAGGTCCAGCACGGCGACGCACCGGCAGCTGCTGGTCTTAGCACGACGTGTTGTGATGCTCGGCGCGATCGTTGCAGGATTTCTGGGTCTCGGTGCGGCCGGACTGGCCCTGGCGGAGGGGGTAGGGGCCTGGTACGCGTTCCGGTGGGCGCTCGACACTGCGGCGACGGTCGGTGGCTTCCCCCAGCCACATACTCTCGCAGGGCAGATCCTCCACGTCCTGCTGATCGTCTTGGGCGTTGGTACGCTGTTTTACGGGCTAGCGACCCTGACCGAGTTGATCGTCGGCGGACAGCTCGCTGACGTGCTCGCCGCCCAACGCACCCGCAGGATGATCGACTCGCTCACCGATCACCACATCATCTGCAGCTTCGGCCGCGTGGGGCGCCAAGTGGCGCGTGACCTCCGCGGCGCTCGCGCTGAGTATCTGGTGGTGGACCCGCTACCCGAGAACCGCGAACTGGCCCAGGGCCTCGGCGTGCCCTTCATCGAGGGCGACCCCGCCAACGACGCTGTGCTGATTCAGGCGGGGATCGAGCGCGCGCGCTCGATCATCGCGTGCGCAGACTCCGATCCGCAGAACATCTTCATCACACTCACCGCACGCGAGCTGCGCGCTGACATCCCGATCGTGGCTCGAGCCGCGCTTGAGGACTCCGAGAAGAAGCTCAAACGCGCCGGTGCTGATCGTGTGATCTCACCCTACAAGGCGAGCGGTACTGAGATGGCCCGGCTCGCTCTGCACCCGCAGCTGCGTGGAGTCGTCGACGTCGACACCGAATACCGGCTCGACAAGCTCGTCGTCGGCGAGGACTGCGAGGGAGCACATCAGATGATCGACGACATCCGTGGCAGTGCGATGATCGTCGGCCTGCGTCGCGGCTCCGCGTTTCATCCTCAGCCGCCGGCCGACACTGTGCTGCTCCCCGGCGACATCATCAACGCGATGGGCACGCCGACCGCGCTCGAGCGGCTGGAGAGCCTCTTCCAAACGCCCGGCGAGCTTGCTACAGGCGCTCGCCATCACAGTGGCGACGGAGAAACCGGCGCGAGCAATCACTAGCGGTTCATCCTGCAAGGTCCCACCGACGTTTGGCAGAGCCGTGCACGGCCCGGCGCGGGACGGCTCTCCAATCAAAATCGAAGAGCGAGGCGAAGTTGCGATCCTCGTCAGAACGAGATGCATCCGTTCGTTGACCAGCCTGGTCCGATCGCGTTTGCCCACCGGGGTGGGGCCGGCGAGGCGCCCGAGAATACGCTCGCAGCTTTCGAGGTGGCGGTGGCGCTTGGGTACGAGTACCTGGAGACGGACGCCCACCTCACAGCGGATGGCGTGCTCGTGGCGTTTCATGACGAGCATCTGGACAGGGTTACCGATCGCACGGGCGCGATCGCGCGGCTAGGCATCGCCGAGGTGGAGGCCGCCGACGCCGGTTACGCGTTCTCCAGCGACGGTGGGCAGACGTTCCCCTTGCGGGGCGGCGGCCTGCGCATCCCGCGGCTTGTGGACATCCTCGCGCGGTGGCCCGCGATCAGGGTCAACATCGACCCCAAGTCAGATGCTTGCGTGGGGCCTCTCGCGGTCCTTCTCGACCGTCTCGGCGCTTGGGAGCGGGTGTGCATTGGATCGTTCTCTGACCGGCGCCTGCAGCATGTTCGTGCGCTCGGCCGGGGACGGGCCTGCACATCGATGGGCCCAAGGGCAGTTGCGCTTGCGCGCCTGGTGGGCTCCTCCGGGGTGATGCCGCGTCTCGGCGCCGATTGCCTCCAGGTGCCCCTCCGTCGAGGAGCAGTTCGGATCCTCACCAAGCGCTTCGTCGAGGCCGCGCACCGGGCGCGTATCCCCGTACACGTCTGGACGATCAACGACGAAGCGACGATGAACGATGTCCTCGACCTCGGCGTGGACGGGATTATGAGTGACCGCCTCCGTGTCCTTCGCGAGGTCTTCGCCGAGCGAGGCCTCCCCCTCGATGGAAGCGGCGCGGGAGGCGCATGAGCGGACGCGCAGACCCGAGGGAAGTCGCACAAGGGTCGTCAGCGCGGCACGACCCAGAACGCAATCACGGCGTACTGCAGCAGCGCCGCGACGATCACCATGGCGTGGAACACCTCGTGATATCCGAACACCGCCGGGGCCGGGTCCGGCCGCATCAGGGCATAGACGACCGCACCCGCTGTGTACAGCAGGCCACCGAGCGCCAGCAGCGCCAGCCCGACCGCACCGATCGCCGCCACCAGCTGCGGAATGGCCACGAGTGCGATCCAGCCCAGGGCAACGTATGCCGCAACCACCAGCCATCTCGGCGCGCTGATCCACACGAGCTTGAGGACCACTCCGCTCAGCGCTCCAGCCCACGCTGCGATGAGAATTGTCAGACCGGCTGGACCACGGAGGGCGACCACCGCGACCGGCGTGTATGTGGCCGCAATCAGCACGAAGATCATCGAGTGGTCAAGTCGCCGCATCCAGTCACGCGCGACGAGCGACCGCCAATTGACGCGGTGGTAGACCGCGCTCAACGCGAACAGCGCCACCAGGCTAATCGCGTACACCGCCACAGCAACACGTGCGCGCGAGCCGCCAGCGCTGACCACCAGCGCCGCGCCCAACGGCACCGCGCAGATCGCCGCCCACTGATGCGAAACGCCCCGCAGTCGCGGCTTGTCCGGCCTTACCTGGTCGCGCCCCATACGAGCCGCTCTCATCTTACCCTCCGCGCTGACCGGTCACCCGGGAGCTACACCTGGCGCCTTTCTCGACGAGCGCGCTCGGCGAGGGCCTCATTCGCGGCCTGGACGCCGGGGTCATCGAGCGTGATGGGCGGGAGCTCGGTGATCAGCGAGCGGAGGTTGGCGATCTCGGACTCGAGCTGGGCGACCGCGTCGCGTACGACTTCGGTCAGCGTGTCGACACTTCCTTTGCGCAGCTCTCGGGCGAGCCCGATCCGCAGCGCGGCGAGATTCTGCAGCGTTTCGTCGTGGAGCTCTCGAGCCCACCGGGCACGTTCTTGCTCGGCGGCGGCAAGGCGCTCGCTGGCCCGCTCGAGCTCGACCGATCGGGCCGTGGCGATCGCGGTCGCCGCGCTGGCCGCGAACGCCTCTAGCAGCCGCTGATCGTCGGCCGTGAACGCCGGTCCGTCTTTGAGTCGGTCCACCGCGATCAGTACCCCGTAGTCCTGGCCGCGAAAGGTCAGCGGCACCACCAGGCCTGCGTTGGCCGGAAAGCCGAATCGGCCCAGGCCGTAGCGCTCGAACCGCGCACGGTTCGGCCCTTCTTCCAAGCGCAGCGCCTTTGAGGTCCGCAGGGCTGCGCCGGCGAGACTGTCGCACGCGTCGACGCGTTTCCCGATAAACCCCGGCGCCAGTTCACCGGCGCCGGCCGCCACGACCATCTCGCCGCCGCGCTCATGCTCGATCACAAGGCTGCGCGCCGAGACGAGCGCCCGCCCGCGCTTGGCCACCAGCTCCAGGATCCTCGCGAGGTCGGTCTCACCGCCGATTGCTCGGGCGATCTGGACCGTGGCATCGAGGGCCTGCACCGTGCGTCCCAGCTCCGTGCGCTGATTGTCGACCCCGCTGTAGCGCCGGGCGTGGTCAATCGCCACGCCGGCGAACTCGGCCAAACGCACCAGCGCCCACTCGTCCTCCGCCGTGAACTCTCCCTCGTCGCACTTCTCGGTCAGATATAGATTGCCGAATACGTCCCCGGCGACAACCACTGGGACGCCGAGGAACGCCTTCATCGGCGGATGCCCGGGCGGGAAGCCGTACGAGTGCGGGTGCGCGTGGACATCAGCCAGCCGCAACGGGCTCGGATCCGCGATCAACTCGCCGAGTACCCCTCGGCCGCGGGGTGACCCACCGATTTCCCCGCGCGTGACGTCATCCAGGCCTACGGTGATGAACCGCTCGAGCTCGCACCGTGATCGGTCAAGGATCCCCAACGCCGCGTATCGGGCCCCGGTCAGCCTGCGCGCCGCCTCGAGCACGCGCTCGAGCACCGCCTCGACGTCCAAGTCAGACAGTACCCCGCACGCTAGATCCAGCACACCGAGCATGCCGGACGCAGAGCTTCGGCCGGGATCAGCCACGCTCACTACTCCGCTGTCCCCTGACGTGTATCGGCGCCGCTCCGGATACGAGCGTGTGCTCTGCCCGGCGGACAACCGATCGACGCTGGGCCGTGGCGACCGAGCGGCAGCGCGGGTGTCCGCCGTTGAGTTGGGCGACCACCTCGAAAGGCTGCTACGGCGTTAACACGATCCTGGCGGCGACGCGGCCCGCCTCGACGTCGGCGATCGACTCGTTGACGGCATCGAGCGGGCGGACCTCGCGAATCACGCGCGTCTTGCCGGCCGAATGCAGCTCGAACACCTCGCGCAGATCCGTCCGCGTACCAACGATCGAGCCAACGACCGTGATCCCGTTCAGCACGGTCTCGAAGATCGGCAGGGTGATGTGGTTGTCGGCCGGCAGCGCGACGAACACGAGCTTGCCGCCGCGGCGCAGCGTGCCGTAGGCCTGCTCGAACGCCTTCGGGGAGACCGCGAGCGAGATCGCCTGGTCGGCGCCGCCCAACGCCTGGATCGCCGTGACCGGGTCCTGCTTGGAGGCGTTGATCGTGAACTCGGCGCCCAGCTCGCGCGCCAGCTCGAGCTTCTCGTCGATCAAGTCAACCGCGATCACACGTGCGCCGGCGATCGACGCGTACTGAATCGCGAGATGCCCCAGCCCGCCCACGCCGAACACCGCAACCAGGTCCGAGGAGCGCGTCCCGGCGACCTTCACCGCTTTGTATGTGGTGACGCCTGCGCACGTCAGTGGCGCCGCGTCCAACGGGTCGATCCCGTCAGGCACCTTGACCACGTAGCGGCCGAACGCGGTCGCGTATTCGCCGAAGCCGCCGTCGATCGAGTAGCCCATGTTCTTCTGCTCTAGGCAGAGGGTCTCCCAGCCGGACACGCAGTGGTCACAGGTTCCGCACGCGTAACCGAGCCAAGGCATCGCCACCCGGTCACCCAGGCCGACCTCAGTGACGCCGGGGCCTAGCTCGACGACCTTCCCGACCCCCTCATGACCGGGAATGAACGGGGGCGAGGGCTTGACGGGCCAATCGCCGTGAGCCGCGTGGATGTCGGTGTGGCAGAGACCCGACGCTTCTACCCGAACGCGAATCTGGCCGGGCTCGAGCGCCGGGGCCGACACCTCCTGGACGGTAAGCGGCGAGTGGAAGTCGTGCACCACAGCTGCCCGGTAACTGCTTGGCGTCGTGGCGGACGAGGTACGCTTGGCGGTTGTGACGGCCATGTGGCTCTCCTCTTGACCTGGTGAGAAATGCGGATGCAGTTCTACGAGACGGGGGGTTGCATGTGCGTTGCATCGCGAGCATGGGGAGGGCGCTCGCGGGGCCTCGCCACGCCCGCGAGCACGCCCACGGCCCGTTCCGAGAGCTTGTGGCCGCGCGTGTGGCAGATCCTGTCCGCTCCCTCGCGGTAGGCCTCACATCCGCATCGGCCGAGTGGCACGTACGCGCGAGGCGAGGCCGGACCACGAGTCCTCCGCGGCGTCTCCCCACCGGCGCCGGGCGTCAGCCCGCGCTTACCTGCGTCGGGCCCGAATCGAACCGGGATTGAGGCCTGGCCGACGCCTCGCCGCTCTCGCCGTCGTTCTACTGCTCCTTCGCCTGCTCGGCGGCGATCTTGGCTTCCAGCTCGGCCGTCACGGCGGGATCGCGCAAGGTCGTGACATCGCCGAGCGCGCGGCCTTCGGCGATGTCCCGGAGGAGGCGACGCATGATCTTTCCTGAGCGGGTCTTGGGCAGATCGTCGACCCACAGGGTTCGCTTGGGTCGGGCGAGTTTGCCGATCTGCACGGCGACGTGTTCGCGGATCTGATACTCGATCTCGTCCGTGCCCTCGAGCTCGCCCTGCAGTGTCACGAACGCGACGATCGCCTGTCCGGTGAGCTCGTCGGACTGCGCGACGACGGCGGCCTCGGCGACCTTGTCGTGAGCGACGATTGCCGACTCAACCTCGGCGGTGGACAGCCGGTGACCGGAGACGTTGATCACGTCGTCGATCCGCCCGACGATCCACAGGTATCCGTCCTTATCGCGGATTGCGGCGTCACCGACGAGATACGTCCGCGGACCGAACCGCGACCAGTAGGTTTGCACGTAGCGCTCGTCGTCGCCGTACAGGGTGCGGAGCATCGCCGGCCATGGCCGCTTGAGCACGAGCAGTCCCTGTCCGTGCTCGACGGGCTTGCCGGTCGTCTCGTCGAGCACATCGGCAGCGACGGCCGGCAGCGCGTGGGTTGCCGACCCCGGCTTGGTGACCGTGACGCCGGGGAGCGGGCTGATCATGATCTGGCCCGTTTCCGTCTGCCACCAGGTGTCGACGATCGGGCAGCGCTCACGGCCGATCACGACGTGATACCAGAGCCACGCCTTCGGGTTGATCGGCTCGCCAACCGTCCCGAGGAGTCGCAAGGAAGAGAGATCGTGCGCGTTGGGGTGCTCCGCGCCCCATTTCATGCACGCCCGGATGGCGGTGGGGGCGGTGTAGAAGATGCTCACGCCGTAGCGCTCGATCAGCTCCCACCAGATGCCCTGGTGCGGATAGTCGGGCGCGCCTTCGTACATCACGCTGGTGGCGCCGTTGGCGAGCGGGCCGTACACGATATAGGAGTGTCCAGTGATCCAGCCGACGTCCGCCGAGCACCAGTACACATCGCGGTCGGCGTCGAGGTCAAA
>DASSGR010000145.1:0-10651 GCA_035693425.1 Solirubrobacteraceae bacterium | reverse complement strand
CCTCTCCCTCGACCTCTTGCATCACGTAGAAGGGGGCGCCGATCACCGACTCGTCATCGCAGACGGCCAGCACCGCGGGCACCCGCACCGGCGTCGGGTCGAGGGCGCCGAGGAGCCTCGCCTCACGCAGCACGTCGTGGGCGCTAGGCGGCAGCGGCCCGCGGGGCGGGCGCCTCAGCACCACGCCCGTCGACAGGCCGAACGTGACGTTCGAGTGCCCGTCTCCGATCGGGACGGCGGTCAGGTCGTCAGGTGCGTCGAGGCCGTGTGCGTGCAGGAACTCGAGCAGCGGCTCGAGCACGAGCAGGGGCTGGCGCGAGTTGCGCTCCGCCTCGGCGTGCGTGCGGACGATGTCATCGGGTGCCAGCGCAACGGTCATGCAGCGGGCAATCTACCGGCGCCGGGCTCCTGAACAACTCGTGAACACGGCATCACGATTCCCGCGCGCGGCGTCCCGGCTGCGACAATCGCGCAATGGACGATCACTCGAGGGGCTCCGTGCTCGTTGTCGACGACGAGCCGACGATTGCCGAGGTCGTCGCGCGTTACCTCGAGCGGGCGGGATACCGGACGAGGGTCGCCGGGGACGGCGTCGAGGCGATCGCCGCCGCCGCCGAGCAGCGCCCCGATCTCGTCGTGCTCGACCTGATGCTTCCCGGGCTGGACGGGCTCGAGGTGATGCGGCGGCTTCGCGAACAGGACCGCGATCGGATCGCGGTGATCCTGCTGACGGCAAAGGGCGAAGAGTCCGACCGGGTGGTCGGCCTGCGGCTCGGCGCCGACGACTACGTCGTCAAGCCGTTCTCGCCGGCCGAGCTGGTCGCGCGCGTCGATGCGGTGCTGCGGCGGTTTGACAACTCGCCGGCGCACGAGGAGCCGATGGAGATCGGAGATCTGAAGATCGATCCGGCGGCGCGTCAGGTGTTCGTCAACGACGAGGAGGCTCAGCTGACGCAGCGCGAGTTCGATGTGCTGCTGTTTCTCGCGCGCCACCCCGGCCAGGTGTTCTCGCGCAACCAGCTGATGGACGCGATCTGGCAGTACTCGTTCTACACCGACACCTCGACCGTCACGGTCCACATACGCCGCCTGCGCGCGAAGATCGAGACCGATCCGTCGCAGCCGCGCCACATCCAGACGGTGTGGGGCGTCGGCTATCGCTTCCAGCCATGAGCAGTGTGCGGCCCGTCCCGAGCGGCAAGGAGCGCGGCTCGACGCTTCCGCTGCCGAGCTTCAAGACCACCCACGACGGACGCGAGCTCGGATTCGTGAGCACCGTCCGTGCTCGCCTCGGTTCGCTGTCGCGCCAGTTCGCGCTGGCCGTGGCGATCGTCGTGGCGCCTGTCCTTCTCGGGCTAATCGTGATCGCTCTGCTGATGGTCGTCTCCGGTCACGACGTGGCGATCGTGGCAGCGATCGTGGTCGTTGCCGGTCTGGTGGCAGCGATCGTGGCGCGGCTGCTGGCCCGCGGCATCCTCCGTGACGTCCATGCGATCAGAGACGGTCTGACCGCCGTTCGCCGCGGCGAGCATGACGTCGAGATCGTCACCGCGGTGCCCGACGAGTTGGGCGAGCTCGCTGCCGCGGCCAACGCGATGATGGGACGCCTGCGCTACGAGGAGGCGGCGCGAGACCAGGCCGAGGCCGCCCATCGCGATCTCGTCGCAGCTGTTTCTCACGACCTACGCACGCCGATCACGTCGCTGCGACTGCTGGCGGAGGCGGTCGGCGACGACATCGTCGACGGCGAAGTCCGCCGCGGATACCTGGATCGGATGCGCGTGCACATCGACGCGCTGAGCGCCCTGATCGACGACCTATTCGAGCTGTCCAGGCTCGAGGCCGGCGACATCCGCTGGTCACTGGAGCAGGTCCCGCTCGGTGACCTCGTCGGCGAGACCGTGGCCGCCATGCGGGTGCAGGCCGATGCCAAGGGCGTAGCTGTGGTGACCGAGGTGCCCGAGGCTCTGCAGCCGGCGCGCGCCAACCCCGAGAAGCTCCAGCGGGTCCTGTTCAACCTGATCCAGAACGCGATCCGCCACACCCCGGCGGACGGGAGCGTGGTCGTGCGCGCAGAGCCGGTCGCCGGCCGGATCGAGATCGAGATCGCCGACACCGGCGAGGGCATCGGACCCGATCAGGCGCCCCACGTTTTCACGGCGTTCTACCGCGGCGCCAACGCCTCCCGCACGGGGTCTGGAGCCGGGCTCGGGCTCGCGGTGTCACGCGCGATCGTCGAGGCCCACGGCGGACGCATCTGGCTCGCCGACGCGACGGTGGGCACCCGGGTGCGCTTCAGCCTTCCGGTGGCGACGAAGACCACCGTGTAGCGTCGCGGCGCTGAAGGCGGGTTGTCAGCTCCACGTAGACCGCGACGTCAGCTCCACCTTGACCGCGGCCGGCGCGTTGTCGCCGACCACCCGGTCAAACCGCCATCCGCGTAGCTGGCTGCGGCTGTCCGCCAGGCCCACGACGTCTGCCCCCGTTCGCTCCTCGATTGCGTCGACGAGCGAGGCGACTCGATCCTCGTCGCGCTCCTCCTCGGACAGCACCGTCACTCGATCGGGCCGCCGGCGCGCGATCTCGGTCAACAGATCCTCGTCGTTGATCTCGTCCCCGACGACAGCAAGTAGATCGCTCATGGATCCGAGTGTTCTGCGCCTTTGTAAAGACTCATTCAACGGCCCCGAACAGTTCTCGCAAATGGCGACCTTTTGTCCTCTCCGGCGCGGGCGCGATCGTGCACTACCCTCGATTACAGAGCGATGCCCGAGTTACCGGAAGTTGAGATCACGGCCAGGCTGATCGGCGACGCGGTCGCCGGTGCCCGCGTGGAGTCCGCGCTCGCTCCCGGCATCAACGCGCTCAAGACCTACGACCCGCCGTTGAGCGCGATCGACGGCCTCAAGGTCGCTGGGATCCGCCGGCGCGGCAAGCTGTTCCTGGTCGAGATCGAGGGCGATCTGACGATGATGGTGCACTTGATGTCCGCAGGACGGCTGCAGCTGTTCGACGCGCGCGCATCGCTGCGCGACCGGACCTCGAGGCTGCTGGTTCGCCTCGACGACGGACGCGAGTTGCGGCTGCGCGAGTTCGGCACCAAGCAGCGCGCCTGGGTGAAGCTGCTTCGCTCCGGGGAGGTCGACGAGGAGGAGACGATCGCGGCGCTGGGACCCGAGGCGTGGCCGGATCCGCCGCCGTTCGAGGAGCTGCTGGTCGAGCCTCGCCCGCTCTACGCGTTGCTGCGCGACCAGCACGTGATCGCCGGGATCGGCCGGTCCTGGGTGGACGAGATCCTGCACGCAGCGATGATCTCGCCGTTCAAGCGCGGCTCGGACCTCGGCCCTGAGGAGGCCCATGCGCTCCGCGAGGCGACGGTCCGCCGCCTGTCGGATTCAATCGCCCACTACGAGCAGACACTGTCGCTGCCAATTCCAGACAAGCTGCCGATGCCGCTCACCATCCACCGTCGCAACGGGGAGCCGTGCCCGCGCTGCGGCGACCGACTGGAGGCGGTGTTCTACGAGGACTACGTCATGTGCTACTGCCCGACCTGCCAGACGGAGGGCAAGCTCCTCAAGGACCGGCGGCTGTCGAGGCTGCTCAAGTAGGATCTCGCCTCGCGATGGCTCTGAACCCGGGCGATCAGGCTCCCGACTTCACCCTCCCCGACCAGCACGGCAACGACGTGTCGCTGTCGGGGCTGCGCGGCAAGACCGTGGTCCTGTACTTCTACCCCAAGGCGGACACCCCTGGCTGTACAACGCAAGCGTGCGGCGTGCGCGACCACCAGGCTGACTACCAGCGCGCCGATGCCGTTGTGCTCGGCGTGTCGCCCGACGCCGTTAGGCCAATCGCCAAGTTCGACGAGAAGTACGGCCTGGGCTTCCCGCTGCTGTCGGACGAGGACCACGCGGTCGCCGAGGCCTACGGCGTCTGGGTGGAGAAGAATCGCTACGGGCGCACGTACATGGGCAACGAGCGCAGCACGTTCGTGATCGACCCCGACGGCAAGGTCAAGGACGTATTCCGCAGCGTCAAGCCGGCCGAGCACGACGAGCTCGTGCTCGGGGCCCTGTAGCGGCGTCTGCTTACTGCAGGCCTTCGCGCGCTTCGCGCACGAGCGTAACCGCCTCCGGGAACACGACCGCCATCACCGAGCGAATCTGCTCAGCCTGCTGCTCGGTCGTGCCCTGGATGTTGACGCGGTTGATCGACGCGACCGTGAGGTCGACCGCAAGCTTTATCGCGTTGTCTGCCCAGGCGAGACGCTGGGCTCCTTGCATCTGCTCGGCGAACTCGCCCAGCCTGCGCTGAAGGTCGTCCGGGTCGCCGAAGAGATTGCCGAATCCACTGCCTTCCATACCGCCAATGGTAGCCGTCTCTGAGAGAGCCCCCCGGCCGCCGCCGGCAGGTGGCTCCGATTCGCCTGCGCGGTCCGGGTCGCGCACGTAAACTGGCTGGCCAGTGGACCTCCAGAGCCGATGACCGCCGACGAGCAGCTCCTTCACGAAGCGCGCGTCCGCCCACGCCAGGCCGTGATCGCCGGGGTGGCGGCCGCGGCGCTGATCGGTGCCTCGATAACCCAGCTGGTCGGCCCTCACAGCAAGGTCAACGAGCTGACGATCGGCCTGATTACCGAGCACAACCGGATGGGCCTCGACCTCATCGGCGCGGGAGTTCAGGCAATCGGCTCGCTGGCACTGGCCTCCACGCTCGTGTTCCTGTTCAACGCGACTCGCGCGCGTAACCCCAAGCTTCCGGGCTTCTTGAAGATCCTCGCGATCATCGGCGGGGTCACCGCTGCGATCGCGGGCATCGTCTCCGCGGTGCTGATCGCGATCAAATCCGGCCAGTTCGTCACGCACGGCGACCAGACCTACGAGCAAGCCCATCACCTCACCAGCTCGGCGGCGTTCGTGGCGCCGCAGATCCTCGTTCAGGCCGCAGCGCTGCTCGTGGCGATCGCGTTTGTGATGATCTGCCTGCAGGCGATGCGGGTGGGCCTGCTGACCCGGTTCCTGGGGTATCTGGGCATCTTCGCCGGCGTGATGGTGATCATCCCGGTGGTGCAGCTGCCGGTCGTACAGGCTTACTGGCTGGCGGCACTGGCGTACCTGCTCACGGGTCGCTGGCCGAGCGGCGTACCGAAGGCGTGGAACACCGGCCGCGCTGAGCCATGGCCGTCGGCCGCGGAGATGCGCGAGCAGCGGGCCGAGGGGATCAGGCGGCAGGGCGGCCGCCCGAAGCCGGGGCGCAAGCCCGCCCCCGTCCCAGAGCCGGAGTCAGAGCCCGAGCCCGTGGCCGCGCGGACCACCCGCGCCAACACGCCCAAGCGCAAGCGCAAGCGGCGCCACTAGGCGCGATCGGGAGGGCCGGGGCCCGTGGGTGGGGCCGCCCTCAGACATCTGTCCGCCCCTGCTATCGGCCGAGCCGCGGATTGCCGATCTGATGGGCACGAGGCTCTTGCGCTTCGTGCTCGTTATTTCGCCGCCGGCAGCGCCACTCCACCCGGCGCGGCTCGCAAGGGCACCAATCGCGCGGCGGCGATAGACGGCCCCGGCCGAGACTGTCCCGGTCCCCTTACCACGCGGGGGGCCGGGACTGCGGGGCCTCCCCGAACGGTCTCCGTTCGTCGCTGCATCCGCACCGCTCGTCGTGCCCTGACGACCGTTCAACGATCTCCCGTTGCTCCGCGCCCCGCGGCAGCGCAAACGTTAGCGGCGACATCCGTTACCCCAGCAGGAGGAGATAGATGGAAGCCGCAAACATCGGTGCACGCGAAGCGGACGTCGCCCCCGCCCCCGTAGCCGATCCCTACGCCGGCCGGACCGCCGGGTGGACCCCGGCGAACCCGGCGCCGCTCGGGCTCGCAGGGTTCGCCGCGACCACGTTCATGCTCAGCATGATCAACGCCGACCTCGTCAGCCACACCGCGCTAGCCGGCGTCCTGGGACTGGCGCTCGCCTACGGCGGCATCGCCCAGCTGATCGCCGGTATCTGGGAGTTCCGCACCGGCAACACGTTTGGCGCGGTGGCGTTCTGCTCCTACGGCGCGTTCTGGATCTCGTTCTACTTCCTCGTCACGGTCGGCCTTAAGGGCGTTCCGGTGCGCGAGCTCGACAGCGTCATCGGCCTGTACTTGTGGACGTGGGGGATTTTCACGAGCCTGATGTTCTTCGCTTCGCTGCGGACTACGGGCGCAGTCGCGATCGTGTTCCTGCTGCTTGCGATCACGTTCATCGTGCTCGGGATCGGGAACTCGGCGCTCGCCGGCGGCACCGCCACGATCAACGGCACGGTCAAGCTCGGAGGGTGGCTCGGAATTGCCACCGCGATTGCGGCGTGGTACACGGCCATCGCCGCGGTCCTCGAGTCGACGTTTGCAAGGACGGTCCTGCCGGTCTTTCCACTGAATCGCTAAGGACGCCAACCCTACGGAGAGGGTGAACAGGTAGCGGCAAGGCAGCCCTGACCTGTGGCTAATGGTTCGGGCGCCGGCATGCGGAGCCGGCGCCCGACCTGTCCGTGCTCCCCGTGACAGGTCACGAGAAGCACAATGTGATGACGCGTCGTTCGACGCAAATCCCCGTGTGGAGTAGAAATAGGGAGCTATCCACTCTCGAAAGCTCGAGCGCTACATGAAGGAGGGCCCCATCGATGGCTGACGCAGCAACAACCACAGGTGACAAGACGCTCGAGGCCCAGCTCGAGGAGATGCTGGAGATCGAGAAGTTCGATCCGCCTGAGGAATTCGCGAAGAACGCGCTGCTGAACGATCCTTCGATCTATGAAGAGGCCGAGAAGGACTGGAAAGGGTGGTGGCTGAAGCAGGCCAAAGAGCTCCACTGGTTCAGGGAGCCCACCGAGACCGTCGACGAGTCCAACCCACCGTTCTACAAGTGGTTCACCGACGGCAAGCTCAACGCGTCGTACAACTGCCTGGACCGTCACGTTGAGGCGGGCAACGGTGACCGGGTCGCGTTCCACTGGCGCGGCGAGGAGGGCGAGGAGCGCGACCTCACCTACGCCGACCTACACGCCGAAGTGCAGAAGTTCGCCAACGCGCTGAAGGACCTCGGCGTCGAGAAGGGCGACATCGTGGGGATTTACTTGCCGATGATCCCCGAGGTGGTCGTAGCGATGCTCGCGTGCGCGAGGATCGGCGCACCGCACAACGTCGTGTTCGGTGGCTTCTCGGCGGATGCGGTCAAGGAGCGCATGGAATTCTCCGAGGCCAAGGCGCTGGTTACCGTCGACGGCGCGCGGCGCAAGGGCAAGATCGCCCCGATCAAGGAGCAGGTGGACAAGGTCATGAAGGGCCTTGACACGCTCAAGCACATCGTCGTGGTCAAGCACACCGACACCGACTGCGAGATGCAGGACGGGCGTGACGTCTGGTTCCACGAGGTCATGGAGAAGGCCGACGCCGAGTGTCCGGCAGAGGAACTCGACGCCGAGCATCCCCTGTACGTGCTCTATACCAGCGGCTCGACCGCCAAGCCCAAGGGCGTGCTGCACACGACCGGCGGCTACATGACCGGCGTCACGGCCACGCACAAGTACATCTTCGACCTCAAGCCCGAGGAGGACGTGTACTGGTGTGCAGCTGACGTGGGCTGGGTCACCGGTCACTCCTACATCGTCTACGGACCGCTGGCCAACGGTGCCACGACCGTGATGTGGGAAGGCGCGCCCGACTATCCGGCAAAGGACATCTGGTGGGAGATCGCCGAGCGCTACGGCGTGACGATCTTCTACACGGCGCCGACGGCGATCCGCGCGTGCATCAAGTGGGGCGCCGAGTACCCCGAAAAGCACGACCTGTCGAAGCTGCGACTGCTCGGCACCGTCGGCGAGCCGATCAACCCCAAGGCATGGCTCTGGTACCACAAGGTCATCGGCGGCGAGCGCTGCCCGATCGTCGACACGTGGTGGCAGACCGAGACCGGCGCGATCATGATCACACCGCTTCCGGGGATCGTCTCGACGAAGCCCGGCTCGGCCACACGGCCGTTCCCGGGGATCTCAGCCGAGGTCGTCGACGAGAAGGAAGGAAAGCCGGTCGACAAGGGCCAGGGGCTGCTGATCATCAAGCGTCCGTGGCCGGCGATGCTGCGCACGCTGTACAAGGAGGACGACCGTTTCGTCGAGGTCTACTTCTCGAGGTTCGGCAAGGAGACCTACCTGGTGGGCGACGCGGCCCGCAAGGACGACGACGGCTACATCTGGATCATCGGCCGGATCGATGACGTCGTGAACGTCTCAGGGCACCGGCTGTCAACGGCCGAGGTCGAGTCGGCGATCGTCTCCTACAACCTCGTGGCCGAGGCGGCGGTGATCGGTCAGTCAGACGAGGACAGCGGACAGGCGATCTGCGCGTTCGTCACGCTGCAGGGCGACACCGAGGGAACCGATCAGCTAGTCGACGACATCCGCGGTCACGTCGCCGACCGGATCGGCAAGTTCGCCCGGCCCAAGCGGATCATCTGGGCCGACGACCTGCCGAAAACCCGCTCGGGAAAGATCATGCGCCGGCTGCTGCGCGATATCGCCGAAGGCCGCGCGCTCGGCGACGTCACGACGCTGCGCGACCCCGACGTGATGTCTCAGCTCGAGGGCAAGATCCAAGAGGAGCAGTCAAAGGCCGACTGACCAGCCTCCGCCCGCCGGGCCGAATCCTCACACTCCCAGTCGCCGGCTGAGCTCGTTGACCTGCCGCCGGGCGATCGGGATCGTCTGGCCGTCGCCGAACACCAGTTCCGCGGTCCCCCGCAGCTGCGGGCGCAGCTCGACCGCGCGGTGCAGGTTGGCGACGTACTGGCGGTGCACGCGCACGAACCCGTGGGGCTCCCAGCGCCGCTCGATCTCGCCGAGCGTCGCGCGCAGCAGGTATCGGCCGTCCTCGCTGACGACGCGGACGAAATCGCCGTGTGACTGCACGTACAGCACCGAGCCGCGGCTGATCAGCCGGGTCGCGCCTCCTGTCCCCGCGGCCACCGCGATCATCTCGCTGTCGCTCGAGGCGTGGCGCTGCGGCTGCCGGTGGTCGCCGTTGCCGTCGGCTCCGGCGGCGTCAACAGCCGCCGCGACTCGCTCGAGCGCCTCCTCGACGCGCCGGCGGCTGACAGGCTTGCGCAGGTAGTCCAGCGCCCTCAGCTCGAAGGCGTCGACCGCGGCATTGTCGTAAGCGCTAACGAACACCAGCTGCGGGGGCGAGGCGAACCGGCGGAGCACCCGGCCGAGCTCGAGCCCGTCGATGTCGGGCATCCGCACGTCGAGGAAGATCGCGTCGTAGCGCTCCGTCGAGGCCATCATGAGCGCGGCATGGCCATCGGAGGCGCATTCGACGTCCTCTACCGACGGGAAGCTGCGAAGCAGCCGCGCGAGGTCCTCGAGCTGAGTGCGCTCGTCGTCGACTGCGAGGATCGTCAGCCGGTCTGCGCTCATCGGCTCACACCAGCCATGCGAGGTCGGGACTCTCGGCCAGGTCACGGTTGGCGATCTCCCCGCGCAGGTGCGGAACCGTCATCACCGTCGTGGTCCCCGCGCCGAGCTCCGATTCGATCCGCAGCGCGTAGCGCTCGCCGAACGTCGCGCGCAGGCGCGAATCGACGTTGGACACCCCGATTCCGCCGCCGGCGCCGGCAAGCACGTCTGGCACCCGCTCCGGCTCGATTCCAACCCCGTCGTCGGACACGCGGAGCTCGATGTCGCCGTCGCTGACGGTTGCCGTGATCGCGACGCGGCCGCGACCGGCGCGGCGCTCGACACCGTGCCGTACAGCGTTCTCGACCAGCGGCTGCAGCGACATCGCCGGGACCACCGTGCTGCGCGCCTCCGCGGGGACGTCGATGGTCACGTTGAGGTTGCGGAACCGCGCCTGCTCGAGGCGCAGGTAGCGCTCCACGTGATCGATCTCCTCACCCAGGGTTACGTACGAGCGGCCGTCCCGGAACAGGTAGCGCGTGAACTCCGCGAAGTCGGTCAGCAGTTCGCGCGCCTCGTCTGGCCGCGCGTGGATGTCGCCGGCGACCGCGGCCAGCGCGTTGTAGATGAAGTGGGGCGAGATCTGCGCGCGCAGTGCCCGCAGCTCCGCCTGGGCCAGGCGCTCCTCCTGCTCGGAGACGACCGAGAGCTCGACCTGGGCGGCGACCAGGCTTGCGGCTTCCTGGACGACGCGCAGCTCGGCGTGACTGGGGCGGCCCGTCGACTTGTAGAACAGGATCAGCGTCCCGACGCGCTTGCCCTGCACCACCAGCGGGGCCAGCACCGCCGATCGCAGCGGACACGAGGGATCTGAGGAGACCAGCTTGGGCACCACGTGGACGCGATGGTCGGGCGTGCGTTCGAGCAGGCGCGAGAGCAGGTCTCCCGGGCGAACCTGCTCACGACCCTCGCCGTCGATCGCCAGTACTGCCCGCGTGTCGGCCAGCGCGATCGCCGCGGCGCCGGTGAGCGCACGCAGATAGGGCACCGCTCGTTCGGCCGTGCGGGGGGAGAGGCCCCTGCGCAGGTGCGGCAGCGTCGACGTCGCCGCGTGCAGTGCCGACTGCATGCCGGCGGCCTCCGGCGCGTCGGGCGCACGGAACGCGCGGACAGCACGCCACGCCGCGACCGCAAAGGCGACGAGCCCGGTCCCGAGCAGCAC
>DASSGR010000144.1:0-51805 GCA_035693425.1 Solirubrobacteraceae bacterium | reverse complement strand
CGCCACGTCGTAGCCGATGGCGTCGGCGAGCTTCGGGGCGGTGGCGACCACGCGCGCAAGCCCCACGGTCGGGGCCACCGCGACCAGCACCCCGACGATCTCGGACTCGGTCGCACCGGCGGCGAGCGCCAGCTGCACCGTGCGCCGCAACGAGGCCGTCGCCGCTCCCACCGCAACCAGCGCCCCGAGCCGCACAAGCAGGTCGACCTTGGGTACCAGCGCAACGTCTGGGTCGGGGACCGATCCGCTCATCAACACCATCCCGACGGACTTCTCGTCGTTGAGGGCGAGGCGGCGTAGCAGCTCTTCGACTTGATCCACTCGCGGCGAAGGTATGAGCAACGCGGAGCCTTCACATCGCCCAAAGGGGGTGATGGCCTACGGCGGAGCGGGCAGCCCGAGCAGCTGGATCACTGAAAACACCAGTAGAGCCGCGCCGATGCCGATCAGGCCCAGCCGCGCCTGCGTGACGCGGAAATGGCCGCTGATTCCCACCAGGAACAGCACGGTGGCCAGGAACACCGTGTCGCGGATGTACTTGTCGGCGGTGTCGCCGGCCTCGGTGCCCTTGGCAAACGCCTCGTCCGCGGCGGCGTCGGCGGACCGGGACGCGGTCGCTGCCGGAATGACGTAGTTGGGCATGTACGAGGGCCCCGGCGGGGCGTTGGGATTGTGGGCGGGGTCGGTCGCCAGCCACGCGTTGAAGGCCGGGCGATAGCCGGGTCGCAGACGTTTCTCAGCCAGCGCCTCGGCCTTCTTGTTGTCGACCGAGAACGCGCTGAACCACGCGTTGAACGAGACGGAATCCAGGGTGCGCGTGACGATCGCGTCGTTGTCGAACCGGTTGGCCCGCGTTCGGTCAGCCGACGCCTTGGCGAGCTGGATCGACGACTCCGTCCCCCACTTCGCCGCGGCATACCCCGAGTACGCCGCCAGCACAGCGACGAGCGACAGCAGCAGCGCCTCGGCGATCGACAAGCGGCGGTCGTGACCGGAGGGCTGCTCGTGCTCGGTCTCGGCCTCGGCCTCGTGAGCGGCCCGCTCCCGATGCTCGGCGATCTCCTTGCTGACCTCGGCCGGCGAGAGGCCCTCCGGCATATCAGCGCGGGCTCAGCGGGACCTCGGGGCGCTCGGCGTGCGGCAGCAACCCGCGCCTGCGAGGCCTGATCGCCAGCAGGTCGTCGATCAGACCGAGCATCGCACGGTGGGTGTCGTCCGTGTGCCTCGGGATCTGGCGCACGGCTTGGGTCCCGATCGACTCCAGGCTGAGCGTCTTGAGCTGGCACAACCGACGCGCGGCAAAGTCGGGGAGGAACCGCCGCACCCGGCGAAAGCGGCGCTCGTACGTCCATGTCGTGACGCACTCGGTTCGACGGCGCTCGACGTCGGCGTCGGCCCGCGTGCCCACGACCCTGGCAGCGTAGGCATAGAGGTCCTGACGCGCGTCGTCGTCGACGGAGTCGTTGTAGGACCGCAGCAGCGACCCCAGCACCGGGCAGACCGACGCGGGATGGTCGTTGAACGGCTCACCCGCGAGCATCGACGCGAGCTCCATGACGCACGCCCCGTCGTCGGGGGAGTAGTGCTTGCCGGGGCTGAGCTTGATCGTCTGGTGGCTAACTCGCGACATCTGCCTTCCTTCCTCGTGCGGCCAAGTCCGCGCTCACGCGCCACCAGTGATGAAACCGCCAGCGGGCGCGCTGTTCCTCACCCCATTGGGATGATGAGCACGACGAGCCGATCGGTTTCCATCGGAGTCGATGACCGACCTCGCGCGCTGGCAGTTCGCGACGACGAGCATCTACCACTTCCTGTTCGTCCCGGTGACGATCGGGCTGGCGTTCCTGACGGCGGTGCTGCAGACCACTTGGCACCGGTCCGGCAACCCCGAGCACCGCAGGCTGACGCGCTTCTTCGGTGTCCTGCTGGTGATCAACGTCGCCGTGGGAGTGGTCACGGGACTCGTGCAGGAGTTCGAGTTCGGGATGAACTGGTCGGCGTACTCGCGGTTCGTCGGCGACGTGTTCGGCGCGCCGTTGGCGATGGAGGGACTGGCCGCGTTCTTTTTGGAGTCGACGTTCCTGGGCCTGTGGATCTTCGGCTGGGACCGCCTGCCCAAGCGGGTTCACCTCGCCTGCATCTGGCTGGTCGCCGGAGGATCGATGCTGAGCGCGGCCTTCATCCTCGCCGCCAACTCGTGGATGCAGCATCCGGTCGGCTACTCGATCAACCACACCACCAACCAGCCCGAGCTCAACAACGTCCTCGCCCTGTTCACGAACCCCACCTTCCTGTGGGGCTACGTCCACGTGATCCTGGCGGCGCTCGTCACCGGCTGCGTGGTGATGCTGGCGGTGTCGGCGTGGTACCTGCGCCGCAAGATCGAGGTCGAGGCGTTCAAGCGCTCGGCGCAGCTGGCGCTGATCGTGCTGATCCCCTCGCTCGGTCTGGCGCTGTTCGTCGGCAGCGAGCTGGGCGTGGTGGAGGCCAAGTACCAGCCCGTCAAGATCGCCGCCGCCGAGGCGCAATGGAATACGTGCCAGCCGTGCTCGTTCTCGGCGTTCCAGATCGGCGGCGGCAAGCACGACATGACGCCGACGAAGGTGATCGCGATTCCCGACCTGCTGTCGTTCCTGGCGACGAACTCGTTCAAGGGCAAGGTCGTCGGCCTCAACCAACTGCAGCAGCAATACACCAAGCAGTACGGACCCGGGGACTACATCCCGAACGTCTTCATCCAGTACTGGTCGATGCGGATCATGGCCTACCTTGCGGCAGCGCTGTTCGCGTTCGCGCTGTGGGGCGGCTGGCTGATGCGGCGGGGAAAGCTCGAGCTGTCGCGCTGGTTCCTGGTGCTCGCCGGGTGGGCCGTGGTCGTCCCGTTCCTGATGAACACCGCGGGCTGGATGCTGACCGAGAACGGACGTCAGCCGTGGATCGTGCAGGGACTGATGAAGACCACGCAGGGGGTGTCGCCGTCGGTCAGCACGACCGAGATCTGGATCAGCCTGATCACGTTCGTCCTGATCTACGTTGTGCTCGGCGTGGCCGACCTGGTCCTGATGATGCGCTACGCGCGCCGGGGGCTACCCGACGAGCAGGCGGTCTCGACGTCGGGTGAGGGCGAGCTCCCGGGCGGAGCGCTGCCGGAGATGGCCTACTGATGCTTGCACTCCACACACTCTGGTTCGTCGTGATCGTGTTCTTCTGGACGGGGTTCTTCGTCCTGGAGGGATTCGACTTCGGGGTGGGCGTGCTCCACGTCGTCGTCGGCAGGACCAGCGAGGAGCGGGCGGAGGCGCTCGAATCGATAGGCCCGTTCTGGGACGGAAACGAGGTCTGGCTGATCGTCGCGGGGGCGGCCACGTTTGCAGCATTCCCGGGCTGGTACGCGACGATGTTCTCGAGCCTGTACCTGGCGCTGCTGCTCGTCCTGGCGGCGCTGATGGCCCGCGGCGTCGCGCTGGAGTTCCGCAGCAAGCTCGAGGACCAGCGCTGGCGTCGCGCGTGGACCTGGGCGACTGTCGGAGGCAGCGCGCTCGTGCCGCTGCTGCTGGGCGTCGGCCTCGGCGACCTGCTCCACGGCCTGCCGATCAACTCGAGCCACGAGTTCACAGGAAACTTCTTCGATCTGCTGACGCCATACGGGCTGTGGACGGGCGTGACGTTGCTACTGCTCTCGCTGCTGCACGGCGCCACCTTCCTGCTGATGAAGACGACCGGCGAGCTACGTGAGCGATCCGCCGCCGCGGCCCGCGTGCTGGTATGGCCGGCGGCCGTGGCGATGCTCGCGTTTGTGATCTGGACCCGGGCGATCGCGGGCCCGCATTTCCCGAGCCCGCTGATCGCCCTGGCAGCGATCGCCGTCCTCGCCGCTCCCTACCTGATCAGCACTCAACACGCAGGCTGGGCGTTCGCCACGTCGGCCGCGGGGATGGCGACGGCCGTGGTGTCGATCTTCGTGGCCCTGTATCCGAACGTGATGGTCTCGAGCACCAACGCGGCCTACAACCTGACCGTCTCCAACTCGTCGTCGGCCAAGTACGCGCTCACGGTGATGACGGTGGTCGCGGTCTTGTTCCTGCCCCTGGTCCTGCTCTACCAGGGCTGGTCGTACCACGTGTTCCGGGCGCGGGTCGGCAGCGGCAAGGCACCCGCAGAGCCGCTGCCCCCGGCTACGGCGCCAGCGGCTACGACTGAGCCGACTGGCTGAGGACTACGTCCTCGTCCCAGTCGATCTTCGCCGCGTCTCCGCGATCCAGCACGTGCGGGCCGCCGGTCTTGGAGAACCCGTCCCAGGCCCAGTCGACGAATGCCTCGATCTTGGCCTTCGTCCCGGTCATCAGGCTGGCGTGCACGCCCAGCCACGCCATGTGCGCGAGCTGCCCGTGGATCTCGTGGTGGCGCTTGCCGACCTCGGCGATCGCCGCGCCGCGCCCGATCATCGCCATGATGCCCTTGTCGTGGTAGTCGAACGGCTTGCGGGGCTTGCCCTCGAAGTCGGCGAGGATGTTGTCGGCCGCCCAGTGCCCGGACTGCAGCGCGACTGATCCCAGCTGAGGCAGCGCGCTGCCCCCGGCCTCGGGAATGTTGGCGATGTCCCCGATCACGTACACGCCGGGATGGCCGGCCAGCGTCAGGTCTCCCTCGACGTCGACCCGGCCTGCGCGTCCCTGGGCGAGGCCGCCATCGGCGGCGACGGCCGCTGCCTTGATGCCGCCACCCCAGATCACACAACGCGTCGCGATCGTGGAGCCGTCCGACAGCAGCGCATGCCCGGTCGCGACCTCCTTGACGCCCGTGCCCAGATGAATCTTCACGCCCTTTTCCTCGAGCACCTTGGCGACATACCCGTGGGCCTTGTCCGAGAACGGCTTGAGCAGCGCGTCACCGAAGTCGAGCAGGTGGATCTGCGCCGCGCCTGCGTCGAGGTCCTGGTATGTCGCGGGCACCGTCACCGAGACCATGTCGGCGATTGCTCCCGCCACCTCCACTCCGGTCGGCCCACCCCCGACGATCACGAAGTTCAGGGCGCCGCGTTCGATCAGCTTTGGATCGCGATCGACCTGCTCGAAGATCCCGAGGATCCGCGACCGCAGGCGGGTGGCGTCGTCGAGCGAGTACAACGGAAACGAGCTCTCGGGGGCGCCCGGCGTGCCGAAGAAGTTCGGCTGCGACCCGGCGGCGAGCACGAGCACGTCCGCGTCCCATCGCTCGCCGTCCGCCGACGTGACCGTTCTCGCCGCGGGATCGACCGCGGAGACCTCCGCGAGCTTGACGTCGACGTTCTTCTGATCGGCGAACACCGATCGCAGGGAGTGCGCAATGTCGCTGGGCGCGAGCTGCGAGGTCGCCACCTGGTAGAGCAGCGGCTGGAACTGGTGGTAGTTGTTGCGGTCGATCAGCGTGACCCGGACGTCGTCGTGCTTGGCAAGCCGCTGCGCGCAGCCCAGGCCAGCGAAGCCCCCGCCCACGATCACCACGTGACGGTCCCCGGAGGCACTCATGACTGCGCCGTCGGTTCCGCGGCGATCGACGCGGACGCCGACATTCGATCGAGCAGATGGTCGCCGACCCGCACGGCGTTGGCCATCGCGGTCAGCGCCGGGTTCACCGCGCCGATGCTCGGGAAGAAGCTGGTGTCGACGACGTACAGGTTGTCGAGCTCGTGGGCCTTGCAGTTGACGTCCAGCACCGAGGTTGCCGGGTCCGTGCCGAACCGGCAGGTGCCGGCCTGGTGGGCGCAGCCCGCCACCGGGATCTCGTTCTTGAGGTACGCGTTGTGGGGCAGCAGGTGGTGGTGATGCATGTCCAGGTGCGAGAGCATCGACTTCAGCTGCTCGTAGAGCCGCTTCTTGGGCACCTCGTTGGTTGCTTGGTAGGCGATCGTGATCGTGCCGTCGCGGCCGACCGTGACCCGGTTCTCGGGCCGCGGCAGGTCCTCGGTGGAAAGCCAGAAGTCGACCGCGTGGCGGGCCACGTCGCGCAGGGTCCAGCTCGGAGCCAGCGCCGTCTCGCCCGGCTTCTCGCCGCGGAACATCGGGGCTTGCGACTTGCCGACCATCTGGATGTTGCCCATCGGGAACTCGAAGTCCGGGCCGCTGAGGTAGAAGTCGTTGAGGCCAAGCGTCTTCTGGAAGATCGTCGGGTTTTCCTCGCGCGACAGGGCCAGCACCGCCTGGCTGTTGTGGAACATGTAATTGCGCCCCACCTGGCCCGAGCGATTGGCCAACCCGTCGCGGTGGCTTTCGCTCGCCGACATCAGCAGCAGCCGCGCCGAGTTGGCGGCGCCGCACGACACGACCACGACGTCACCGCTGACGCTCTCGCTGGCGCCGTGATGGTCGACGATCACGCCGGTGACCTCGGTCCCCGACCCGTTGGTGTCCAGCCGCTTGACCTCGGAGTCCGTCCACAACGTGACGTTCGGGTGCTGCAGCGCCGGGCGTACCCCGAGCACCTCCGCATCGGCCTTGGCGTGGACGATGCAGGGGAACCCGTCGCAGTTGTCACACCGCATGCACGTGCTGAACGGCATGTTGCTCTCGTCGAGCATCACGCCGCAGGGCGCGTGGAACGGATGGTGGCCGAGCTTCTCCAGGTCGTCTGAGAGCTTCTGGATGCGCGGCTCGTGCGACACCGCCGGGAACGGGTACGGTGCCCCGGCCGGCGGCTCGGTCGGGTCCTCGCCGCGGGCGCCGTGCACGTGGTAGTAGCGCTCGGCGAGCGTGTAATACGGCTCCATCTCGTCGTAGCCGATCGGCCAGGCCGGCGAGAGGCCGTCGTGGTGACGAAGCTCGCCGAAGTCCTCCGCTCGCAACCGGTACAGCGCCGCCCCGTACAGCTTCGTGGCGCCACCGACGAAGTAATGCACCTGGGGCTGGAACACCTCCCCGTTCTCATACCGCCACATGTCGGACGTCACGTAGCGGCCGTTGACGAACACCTCTTCGGCCGAGACGTTCTGCGGCTCGCGCGGCAGCCAGCCCCCGCGCTCGATCAGCAGGATCTTCTTGCCCGAAGGCGCGAGGTGGCGCGCCAGCGTCCCCCCGCCGGCGCCGGTGCCGATGATGATCACGTCGTAGTGGGCCATCGCGAACCCCTAGCGCTTGGTCGGGATCGACCGCAGCAGCGCCATTGAACTCGGCGGGCCGAGTCCCTCCAGCGCCAACTGCTCGGCGAGGATGATTCGCGAGGACGCTTCGATCAGCGCCAGATGCGAGAACGCCTGCGGGAAGTTCCCGAGGTGCCGGCCGGTGTCGGAATCGAACTCCTCCGCGTACAGCCCGAGCGGGGACGCAACCCGCAGCAGACGCTCCATCAGGTCGTGGGCGCGCTGACCCTCGCCGACTATCGACAACGCGCTCACCAGCCAGAACGAGCAGATCAGGAACGTGCCCTCCTTACCGGAGAGCCCGTCGTCCGTCTCGTCGGTGCGATAGCGCAGCACGAAGCCGTGCTCGGTCAGATCGTCGGCGATCGCGAGCACGCTCGCGTGCATCCGTTCGTCCTCCCCCGGCAGGAAGCCGAACATCGCCGCCAGCAGGGTTGAGGCATCGAGCGCTTCGGTGTTGTAGTGCTGGCGCAGTACGCCGTCCTTCGTCATGCCGTGTTCGAGGATGTCGGCGTGGATCTCGGCGGCCGCGGCCGCCCATTTCGCCTGGAGGTCCTGATTGCCGCGAATCGCCGCAAGCTTCGCGGCGCGGTCCATCGCGACCCAGCACATCAGCTTCGAGGAGACGTAGTGCTGGGGCTTTCCCCGTGCCTCCCAGATGCCCTGATCGGGCTTGCGCCAGACCTTGGTGGCGCACTCGGCCTGGGCCTCGACGATCGGCCACAGCCGGCGGGGCAAGCGCTGACTGTGCATCGTGTGCTTGAGGATCGAGTCGAGCACCGCGCCGTAGACGTCGTTCTGACGCTGATCGAAGGCGCCGTTCCCGATCCGCACCGGGTACGCACCGGCGTAGCCCGTGAGCTCCTCGCGGAACGACTCGGTGAGGTCGCGGCGGCCGTCGATGCCGTACATAATCTGCAGCCCGCCGTCGCTGTTGGGCTCGATGTCGCCGACGAATTGCATGAACTCGTCGGCCTCCCAGTCGAGCCCGAGCAGGTGCAGCGCCTGCAGCGTGAACGTCGAGTCGCGCATCCACGAGTAGCGGTAGTCCCAGTTGCGCTCGCCACCCGGAGTCTCGGGCAACGACGTCGTCAACGCCGCCACGAGCGCGCCCGTCGGCATGTAGGTCAGGCCCTTGATCACCAGCGCCGAGCGCTGGATCGCCTCGCGCCAGCGATGGTCGGCAAACCTCGCAGCACGGGCCAGCCACCGCCGCCAGAAGCGGACGGTGTCGTCGAGCCGCGCGGTCGCGTCGTCGATATCGACGGGCGTGACCAGCCCGTCCTCCCAGGAAAGCGCGACATACGCGCGATCGCCGGCCGACAGAGTGTGCCGGGCGCGAACTCGGGTGCCCTCGATCCCGAGCTCGAGATCGGTTTGCAACCGGAGCGTCTGGCCGGCGCCCGTCGCGTCAGCCACGTGCCGGTTGCCGTCCACCAGCGTCCATTCACCCGGCGTGCGCCCGTAGTCGAATGCCGGCTCGCAGACCAACTCGACCTCGACCTCTCCATCCAGGCACCTGACCGTGCGCACCATCATGTGCTCGGCGTCCTCGTCCGCCGGCGGACGGGTGTGCGGGGTCACCACGTCCTCGCGCTTGGTCGGTCCCATCACCAGCGCATCGCGCACCTCCACCCACCCGCGCGGGGTCTTCCACGTCGTGATCAGGACGTTGGTTCCGGGTTCGTAGTGGCGACCGGACGGAACGTTGATGCCGAACGGCGCGAAGCGGAACATGCCGCACTCGCGGTCCAACAGCGTGCCGAACACGCTCGGTGAGTCAAACCGCGGAACGCACAGCCAGTCGATCGTGCCGTCGGGTGCCACCAGGGCGCCGGTATGGCAGTCCGACAAGAACGCGTAGTCGGCAATCGGCGGAAACGGTGACGGAGCAGCCGCGCTCTGGGACTCCCGCACCATCGCCGCGGCCTGGTCGCCGTGGTTGGTGCGCGGGGACTTCTTCTTGGTGGTCGTGGGCATGGTGTCTTTCTCCTTCTCGGTCGCGCTCATGACGCAACCCAAGGGCCGAGCCAGCGGCCGGTGCCCGCCACCAGGCGGTCGGCCTCCTTCGGCCCCCAGGTGCCGGGCGCGTATGCGTGCACCGGTGGGGGGTCCTCGATCAGCGGTCGCATGATCCGCCAGGTCTCCTCGACGCTGTCCTGGCGCGTGAAGGGCGCGCTGTTGCCCTGCATCGCGGCGTGCAGCAGCACCTCATACG
The DNA here is from genome assembly GCA_035693425.1 of Solirubrobacteraceae bacterium. Classification (GTDB taxonomy): domain Bacteria; phylum Actinomycetota; class Thermoleophilia; order Solirubrobacterales; family Solirubrobacteraceae; genus Palsa-465. The sequence continues at coordinate 42,473 of DASSGR010000144.1, read as the reverse complement.
GGGTCGGCCCCTCGCCGCCCTCCTCGGCGAACTCCATGTCCATTGTGATCTCGCGCGGACCCCCTTCGTCGGCGCGGTGGGCGTCGAGGATTAGGCGGATGCCGGTCGTCGGATCGAGCTTGATCACGAGCTGGCTCTCGACGGGCGGCCGCCGCCCGGTCGTCGGAAGGAATCCCAGGCGCGGTGGCCGGCGGAACACCAGCCGTACCTCGGTCTGGGTCACGGGCAGGAGCTTGCCGGTGCGGATGAACCACGGCACGCCGGCCCACCGCCAGTTGTCGATCTCAAGCCGCAGCGCCGCGTATGTCTCCGTCGTCGAGTCGGGCTTGACGCCGTCGATCTTGAGGTAGCCGTCGTACTGGCCGCGCACGTAGTGCGCCGCATCGGCTTCCGGCATCGAGCGGAACACAGCGAACTTCGCGTCCTTCAACGTTCGTGGATCCGAGCCGGCGGGGGCCTCCATCGCGGCCGCCGCCAGCAGCTGCATTAGGTGGTTGACGACGACGTCGCGGAGCGCGCCCACCGGGTCATAGAAGTGGCCGCGATCCTCGACGCCGAACGCCTCGGCCATCGTGATCTGCACGCTGGCGATGTGATTGCGGTTCCAAATCGGCTCGAGGTTCGAGTTGGCGAACCGCAGGTACAGGAACTCGTCGAGTCCCATCTTCCCGAGGAAGTGATCGATGCGATAGAGCTGCGCCTCCTCGATGTACTGATGGATGTCGGCGGCGAGTTCGCGCGCCGATTCGAGATCGTGACCGAACGGCTTCTCGACCACCACTCGCGCATTGCGCGTGAGGCCGGCCTCGGACAGTCCCTTGATCACCGTCGCGAACAGGAATGGCGGGATCTCGAGGTAGAACACCGGGGTCCGCGCCTGGGCGATCGCCTCGGCGACGCGGCTAAACGTCCCGGGATCAGTGAAATCGCCTTGGACGTACGAGAGGCGGTCCGCGAACCTCCCGAATACGTCCGGATCGACGCGTTCCCCGGTGTTCTCGATCGCCGACCGAGCGTGGTTGCGCAGCTCGTCCAACGACCAGTCGTTGCCCGCTACGCCGATGATCGGGCAATTCAGGAGCCCCCGCGCCTCAAGTCGGTACAGCGAGTGGAAGGTCATCACCTTCGCGAGGTCGCCCGTGATCCCGAACACGACGAGCGCGTCGGCGGGTCCCTCGAAGTCGGCTGGGCCGACCGGCTCACCCGGTCTTTGCTCGGTGGCCACTGCCATGTCTCAAATCTCCTTGTCCGTGGCCGGGGCTTCACCTCGGCAACTGATGCTCTGCCCGGCAAGCTAAGTGCGCTTGACTCCGCGAGCATCACCCCGTTGGTATGAATTCCTTGCGCATGACCAAGCCCAGGGTGGTGGTGACGGGAACGCTGCGCGACGCCGGCCTCGAGCCGCTGCGCGCGCGCTACGAGGTCGACGTGCTCGGTGACGCGCCAGCGCGGGATGTGGTCCTGGACCGGCTGCCGAGCGCCGCGGCGATCGTCTCGCGGACCAGCGTGCCGATCGACGGCGACGTGCTGGACGCCGCCGGGGATTCGCTTGCGATCGTGGCCAACTTCGGCGTGGGCTACGACAACATCGACCTCGACGCCGCGCGCCGCCGCGGTGTGCGTGTCACCAACACGCCGGGTGTCCTCAGCTCGGCGACCGCGGAGCTCGCCGTGACGCTGATGCTCGCCGCCGCGCGCCGGGTCGCCGAGGGCGACGGCATCGTCCGGGCCGGGAAATGGGACGCTCACGGCTCAGACACGTTTCTCGGACGCAACCTCGTGGGCGCGACCGTCGGTCTCGTGGGCTTCGGTCGCATCGGCCAGACGGTCGCGCGGCTGCTTTCGGGGTTCGACGTCCGGATCGTCTACGCCGACGTCGCCGACGTGCAGACCGACGTGCCCGCGCAGCGCCTAGATCTCGGTGAGCTGCTCGCGGTGTCTGATTTCGTCAGCCTGCACGTGGCGTTCACGGAGGGCGCCCGGCACCTGATCAATGCAAGGACCCTCGCGATGATGAAGCCCGGATCGATCCTCGTGAACACCAGCCGCGGCGCCGTGGTCGATACTGACGCGCTGATCGGTGCGCTCCGGGACGGGCCGCTGGCGGCGGCGGGGCTTGACGTGTTCGAAGGAGAGCCCGACGTGCCGTTGGAGCTTCGCGAGCTGCCCAACACGGTGCTGCTCCCGCACGTCGGATCGGCCACCGAGGCCACGCGCGACGCCATGGCGCGCCTGGTCGCCGACAACGTGATCGCCGTGCTCGACGGAGGCGAGCCGCTCACCCCGGTGGTCTGACCGAGGTCTCCGGACTGACGTTGGCTGAGAAACGACGATATATCGCACGTTTCTCAGCCAGCCCCCGTGAGAAGCCCGCCACGCTAGAGCTCGGCTGACTCTCCCGGCACCAGGACTCGCACCTCGACCTCCGGCGCAAGCTCCGCCGCCAGCTCGGCGAACTCCCGCGCGTGCCGGTCGGAGCCTCCATCCCGCGCCCACGGCAGCGCGAACGTGCCCCAGTGAATCGGGATCGCCAGCTTCGGACCGATCATCGCGACGGCCTGAGCCGCCCGCTGCGGGTCCAGGTGGCCTTCACCGACGCTCGGGCCCCAGCCCCACACCGGCAGCAGCGCGACGTCGACCGTCCCTCGCAGCTCGCCCATCCCCTCAAACAGATCGGTGTCGCCGGCGAAGTACACCCCGAGCGACCCCCGGACGACGAACCCGATCGGCTCCGCGTGCCTGCCGAGCGGCCGCCGCCGGTCATCGTGCACCGCCGGGGTCGCGATCACCTGCACGCAACCCGCCGTCGCCTCCGCCCCCGGCGAGAGCTCCCGAACATCCTCGATTCCGGCGCCCCGCAGCCACTCGCCGGCTCCGCTCGGCCCGATCACCGGCGCGCGCAGGCGCCGCAGCGAACCCAGATCGGCGTGGTCGGCGTGCAGGTGCGACAGCAGCACGCTGTCGATCCGTCCCAGCTCCGCCGCCTCCACGGGTTCGCCTGAAACGCGGACCAACGGACCGACGCGCCGCCCCAGAACGGGGTCGGTGAGCAGCCGCACCCCGTCGAGCTCGAGCAGCACGGTCGCGTGTCCGAGCCAGCTGATCCGAGCGCCGCTCATCGTCCGAACAGAATGACGATCGCCGCGCCCGCCGCGGAGATAATCGGGGTCGTGATCGAGCGCACCCCGGACACCACTTACGGCGAGGAGCTGGTCTGGAGCCCGGAGGTGCCGAGGTTCAAGCCGCTGATCCTCGCGCTCGACTGGATCGTGTCCGCGGCGGCCGTCGGCGTGGCCGCCGCGATCGTTCCGCACGTCGCCGTCAAGGGCGTGGGCGAGGCGTTCATCGCTGCGGCGGTGATCGCGATCCTCAACGCGGTTCTGTCACCGGTCATAGCCGCGCTGCGGCTCCCGTTCACGCTGGCGCTCAGCTTCGTGTTGGTGCTCGTCCTGGACGCCGTGGTGCTGCTGCTCGCTTCGAAGATCGACCCCAACTCGATCAGGGTCGACTCGTTCGGCTGGGCGCTGGCGGCTGCGTTGGTGATCTCCGCGGCAAGCATGGTCCTGCAGGTGCTCCTTGGCGTCAACGACGAGGACACGTACATGCTGCGGGTGATCAGGCGCGTCGCCCGCCGGCAGGGAGGCCAGGTGCACAGCTCCGAGCCAGGGATCGTGTTCCTGGAGATCGACGGGCTCGCACTGCCCGTTCTGGCCCGGGCGATGCGCGACGGGGTGGTGCCGGAGATGGCCCGGTGGCGCGCCGACGGGACGCACCTGCTCGCCGAGTGGGAAACCGATCTGAGCTCGCAGACCGGAGCCAGCCAGGCGGGGATCCTGCTCGGCTCAAACGAGAACATTCCCGCCTTCCGCTGGGTCGAGAAGGAGTCCGGAAAGGTGATGTCGTGCTCCTCGCCGGAGGACTGCGCCGAGATCGAACGGCGCGTGTCGACGGGCGACGGCCTGCTGACGAACGATGGGGCCAGCCGTGGAAACCTGTTCTCGGGCGAGGCCGACGCGGTGATCCTCACCGTCAGCAAGATGGAGGCCGAGAAACGCGCCAACCCCGGCTACCGGGCGTTCTTCGCCAACGGCTTCAACGTGACTCGGGTGCTGGTGCTGTTCGGCTGGGAGGTGATCCTCGAGCGCATCGCCGCGATACGGCAGATCCGTCGCGACGTCTCACCCCGCGGCGAGCGAACCCGCAAGTACGCGCTGCTGCGTGCCGCGCTGTGCGTCGGGGTGCGCGACCTGATCGTGTTCGGCGTCCTCACCGACATGATGCGCGGGCGCCCGGCCGTGTACGCGACGTTCTCGAGCTATGACGAGGTCGCCCACCACTCGGGCCTCGAGCGGGCCGACACGATGGAGGCGCTTCGCAAGCTCGACCAGCACTTCGCTCGCATCAACCGCGCCCGCCGCTACGCGCCGCGCCCCTACAAGCTGGTCGTCCTGTCAGACCACGGTCAGACGCAGGGCGCCACGTTCAAGCAGCGCAACGGCTACGACCTCGGTCAGCTCGTCGAGCGTTCGGTCGAACGGGGGACCATGGCGCGCATCGCCCAGGGCGACGAGAACGACGCCGCCGTCGGCCACGCCGTCAACGAGGCGACCGGTACCAACGCGGCGCACGAGGAGAGCGCCGACAAGCTCACCGACCGCCACGTGGTCGCGTTGGCATCCGGGAACCTCGGCCTCATCTACCTGATGGAGGAGAAGCGACGCCTCACGCTCGAGGAGATCGAGCAGCGCCACCCCCGGCTGATCCCGGCGCTTCGCGACCACCCGCACATCGGCTTCCTACTGGTCCGCTCAGACCGACACGGTCCGGTCGTGCTGGGGTCGAAAGGGATGCACTACCTGGACGAAGGACGCGTGGAGGGTGAGGACCCGCTCGCACCGTTCCCGCCGAACGCCGGCGCGCATCTGCGGCGCACGGACGGCTTCGACCACGTCGCCGACATCATGGTCAACAGCTTCTACGACCACGAGCTCCAGCAGGGCTGCGCGTTCGAGGAGCTGATCTCGTTCCACGGTGGCATGGGCGGCCCGCAGACGCAGCCGTTCCTCCTGTACCCCGCGGAGCTGCCGTTGCCCGCCGAGCCGATCGTCGGGGCCGCGCAGGTCCACGCCGTGCTGTCGGGCTGGCGGCGCCTGCTTCAGGCGCAAACGCCGCGTCCGGACGCCTCGCTCACGGCACCGGTCCCCGAGTGACGGCGCCGCTGCGTCCGCCGATCCCCTGTGGATCCGCGACGCCGGCGCGGTCGATGTCGACCGACTCGCCGAAGCTGCGAGCGACCGTGGCGTCGAGACGCGCGAGCTCCTCGTCGATGGCGGGCCGGTGCTCTTCGCGTACCTCGTCGTGCAGCTCCTCGAGCAGCGCGCGCATCCTGCGCATCACCTGGATCGCCGACGCCCCATAGAGACGGATCTCCGTGGTCGCGAGCGTCACGTAGTCCTCCCAGGTGCGAATCGGGAACACCAGCCCGACCGAGGTTTCAGCGTCGTCGGCCCAGCGTGACTGCGAGAGGTCGACGCTGCCGATCACCCGCATCACCTCCCCGAGGTGATTCATCACCTGGACGGCGGTGGTCGGGTCGTTGATCGCGGCCGACAGGGCCTTGATGGCGATGTCGACCATGATCCGAATCGCGAACGACGGATCCTGCTCGATCGTCCGCTCGTCGCCGAGCGCGACCATGCCGCGCAGCTCCTCCGCTTCGTTCGTTTCCGCCTGCGAGCCGCCGTAGGCCTCGATCAGAATCGCGCCCGCCGGGACGAAGTCGCCGATCCTGTGGCGCACGACCACCAGCCGGCGGTATTCGCGCGCCCATGCGACGAGGCCGTCGATGTGCATCGCTTGGATCGCCCCCGCTCTGGCGCTGTGCGCCACCACCGACGGCGGCTCCGCGCGATCCTGCACGGTTCCGCAGAAGACGTCGGGCGCGGCCGCCAGACGCCGCTCGGTCGGGGCGAAGTCGCGACGTACGTACCGGCTGACCAGCGCGGCGACGGCGACGGGCCGCAGCCGGTGCAGGAAGCGATCGAGGAAGATCAGGAAGACCAGCAGCGACGCGATCAGCAGCACGCCGGCGATCGACGTACCGAGATTGGGCACGAAGTTGCTCTCGACGCGACGCAGCAGCGTGAACGAGAACGCGAGCGTGCCGACCAGCAGCGCCAGCACGGCCTTGAGCATGCGGTCGCGGTACCAGATCCGCATGTACCTCGCCGAGAACGTTCCGGTGGCCATCTGCACGACCAGCACGGTGACGGTCACGACGAAGCCGGTCAGCGCGGCTGTTGCGCCCACGATCGCGGTCAGCAGCGTGCTCGCCGTGGACGGTGAGTATGTGAGCCCGGCGGGGGGCGACACGGACTTGTCGAGCGCCACCACCCCCGACCCGAGCAGCACTCCCAGCACCCCGCCGGCCAGCGGCAGGACCCACAGGCTGCCCCGGAGGTATTCCCGGATGCGAAAGCGCCTTTCCCAACTCATCGCAGCCCCTGTTCGCGCCGCCACATGTCCGCATAGGCGCCCGGGCGCACCGCGAGCTCGTCGTGTGTGCCGCGCTGCACGATCCGACCGCCGTCGAGCACGATCACCTCGTCGGCGGCGTGCAGCCCGGTGAGCCTGTGCGTGATCAGCAGGACCGCCCGCTCGCCGGCCGCGGCGAGCATGTCCGCGACGATCCCGTCGGCCGTGGGCGTGTCCAGGTGCTCGCCGGGCTCGTCGAGCACCATCACCGGGAAGTCCGCCAGCAGGACGCGGGCGGCGGCGAGCCGCTGACGCTCGCCGCCAGACATACGATCGCCGAGCTCGCCCACGTAGGTATCGAGCCCGGCGGGCAGGCCGTCCAGCCAGGCGCCGAGCCGGGCGGCTCCCAGCGCCCCTCGCAGCTGCTCGTCGGACGCGTCGCGGCGCGCCAACCGGAGGTTCGCCCGGATCGTCGTGTCGAACACGTGCGCATCCTGGGACAGCAACCCGACGACCCGGCGGCAGGCGTCGCCCTCCAGCTCCGACAGCTCGATCCCGTCGAGCGTCACCGACCCTCCCTGGTAGGGCGCCAGGCGCAACAGCACGCGAGCGAGCGTCGACTTGCCGGCGCCGCTGCGGCCGACGACCGCCACCCGCCGCCCGGCCGACAGGTCCAGGTCGACGCCGTCGAGCACCCACGGTCCGTCGTCGTCGTAGCGGCACCGCAGCTCCCGTACCCGGATCGCGTGTGACCCAGGGCGCTGCGGTAGTGAGCGTGGCTGCGGCGGCTCGGCGACCACTGGCTCGGCCTCGAGCACGTCCCCGACGCGCCCCAGCGACCCGCGCACCCGAGCGAGCGTCTGTGTGGCCGCCGGGAGCGGCGAGGCGAGCTCGAACGCCGCCAGCGGAACCACCGCGATCACCGCCAGCAGCACGACGTCGAGACGTCCGGCGCGCACCGCCGAGACGCCGACCAGCAGACAGCCGAACGTGGCCAGGGCGGGCAGCAGCGTCGCCAGGCCCTGACCGATGCCCGCCGTCATCGCCCTGCGGCGCGCGATCCGCGCAAGCCGCGCATCGATCGCCAGCGCGTCCTGCAGCTTGCGGTCCGCTGCTCCGAAGGCGGCCAGCTCGGGCGCGCCGCGCACGAGCTCGACGACGGCCGAGCTCAGCTCGCCTCGGACCTCGGCTTGCGCGGCCTCGGCGCGGCGAGCGAGGGTTCCGGTGATCCACGGCACGACGGTCGCGGCGAGCACCAGGGCAGCCGCGACGATCGCGCCGGCCGCCGGCAGCACCGCCCACTCGAGCGCGACCGTACCCACGCCAACGAGGATCGCGACGGCGAACGGGGCGATCACGCGCACGAGCAGATCCTGGACCGAATCGACGTCGTCGATAAACCGCGCCATCAGGTCGCCGCTGCGAAACGCGGGCAGGCCGCTCGGCGCCAGCGGCTCCAGCGCGCGGTAGATGCGCACGCGCAGGTCGGCGAGCGCGCGCAATGCCGCATCGTGCCCGACCAGCCGCTGCCCGTAGCGGGCCAGTCCCTTCGACAGTCCAAAGAACTGCACGGCGACGATCCCGAGCGCCAGCGCGGACTCGTGCGGGTGCTGGGCGGCGCGAGAGATCAGCCAACCCGCCGTGGCGAGCAGCCCGATCCCCGCGCCCAGCGCGCACGCGCCAAGCACGCAAGACTCAAGCAGCCGCCGCGACGCCGGCCGCGAGAACCACAGCGCGCGCATCATGCGGGCACCGCGATCGGCGTGAGGTCGACAACCGTGTCGGCGAGCGCCACGAGCGCCGGACGATGCGCCACCACGATCGCCGTCCGTCCGCGCAGCAGCCGCTGCACGGCGTAAAGCACCTCGTCCTCGGTCGCACCGTCAAGGTTGGCCGTCGGCTCATCGAGCAAGAGCAGCGGCGCGTCGCGAAGAAACAGGCGCGCGAGCGCGACCCGCTGCCGCTCGCCTGCGGACAGCAGCGAGCCGCGCTCGCCGATCGCAGCGTTAAGGCCACCGCGCCGCTGCCGGACCACCTCGGCGAGGCCGGCGTCCGTTGCGGCCCTCCACACCTCGTCGTCGCTCGAGCCGGGCCGCGCCAGGCGGATGTTGTCCGCGATCGATCCCGCGAACAGATGCGGTCGCTGGGCAAGCCAGCCGAGCTGCTCGCGCCAGGCGTCGGGATCCAGCTCTGCCAAGTCAACGTCACCGATGCGAACCGACCCGGCCGTCGGCGGCGTGAATCCCAGGATCACGCTCAGCAGCGTCGACTTCCCACAGCCGCTGGCTCCCGTCACCGCCACGATCTCGCCGGGCGCCACCGTCAGCGACACGCCGTCGAGCGCCGGAGCGGGCCTGCCCGCGTAGGACACCGTGAGCTCGCGCACCGCGAGTTCGGCGGCCGACGGATCGGGGACGTTGACGCGCCGCCCGCGCGCCGGGGCGGGGGCCTCCAGCATCGCGAAGATCCGCTCCGCCGCGCTGACGCCGTCGGCGCTCGCGTGGTAGTTGGCGGCCAGGGTCCGCAGCGGCAGATATGCCTCCGGTGCGATCACGAGTACGAACAGCGCGTTCCGGAGATCGAGATCGCCCGCGAGCAGCCGCAGCCCCACGGCGACGGCGACCATCGCCACGGAGATCGTCGACAGCAGCTCGAGCGTCAGCGAGGACAGGAACGTGATGCGCAAGGTCGCGAGCGTGGCCACCCGATGGCGATCGGCGACCTCGGCGATCACCTGCGTCTGGCGCTTGGCCGCTCCGAACACCTTGAGCGTCGGCAGCCCCGAGGTGACGTCCAGGAAGTGTCCTGCGAGGCGCTCGAGGATGCGAGTTTGCGCCTCGGTCCGATCGCGCGTGGTCGCGCCCACCAGCGCCATGAACACCGGGATCAGCGGCAGCGTCACCGCGACGATGACGCCGGAGATCCAGTCGGCGGCGAGCAGCGCCACGACCACTGCGAGCGGAACGATCACGGCCAGCAGAAGCTGGGGGAGATACAGCGAGTAGTACGCGTCCAGCGCGTCGATGCCGCGGCCCGCGAGCGTCGCGACCGCCCCGGTGCCCGGGCCCGACGCAGCACCGGGATCCAGCGTCAGCCGCGCCAGCAGCGCCGACCGCAACTCGCTCTTGACCCGCGGCGCCGAGCGTCCGGACACGAGCTCGGCGCCCCAGGCGATCACGGCCCGCCCGATCACGACGGCCAGGAGCGCCGCCAGCGCACCGCGCAGCTGAGCCAGGCCGCGGCCATCGAACGCTTCGGAGATGACGACCGCAATCAGCCAGGCCTGGGCAATGACCAGCATCGCATTGATGACGCCGAGCACCACGGAGGTGCCGATGAACGCCCGTGCGGCGTGCGCGTGACGCAGGAGTCGCGGATCCACGGTGCCGCTACTTCGCTCCCGCAGCGAGCGCCCGCATCACTCGGTCGCACGTGACCTCCGGATCGCTCGCCACGTCCACGGTGATGTCGGCGAGGCGCTCGTACGCCGGGAGGCGGTCGGCGCTCATCTGCTGCAGCACCGCGATCGGGTCCTCGGGGAGCGGCCGGTGCTGCTGGCCGCTGTGCGCGATGTTCTGCTCCTCCTGGACTGCGCTTGCGCGCAGCCAGACCGTCAATGCGCCCTGCAGCACGCTGGGCCTGAGCACCACGCTCCCGGGCGCTGCGAACACCGTGTCGACGTGTGAGCGCAACGCGGTACGAAGTAGACGGTGCTCGATGGCGTGCAGGGCCCCCTGGCCGCGCGACCGCTGCACCTCGGCGGCCGTGGATCCGGTCGCCTCCAGCAGCGCCTCGTCGCAGTCCCAGAAGCCCCAGTCGAGACGCTTGGCGAGCAAACGGCCGCACGTCGTCTTGCCCGAGCCCATCATCCCGATCAACACGACCTGCCGATTTGCGATGTCCATTGCGAATTCGTGCGCCGCCGGCGGAGCGTAGGCGCTCGGAGGCGCGGGCGGGTCATCCGAACGGGGTGATGACCGGCCCTCAGGCGGCCCCTAGCTTGCACGCGTGTCGAGTACGGCCTCGCCCGCTGACGCCGCTCCGGCGCCGCTTACTCAGCAGCAGGCGAGCGCGATGATGAGCAGCAGGCCGTTCGTCGTGCTGCTCGTGCTCGTGGCGGTCGTCGGGGTGGTCGTCTCCCTGGCGTCTTGGTGCTTTCTGGAGCTGATCCACCAGATCCAGCAGGAGGTATTCGTCCATCTCCCGCACGCCTTCGGGTATTCGAATCAGCCGCGCTGGTGGCCGCTGCCGGTGCTGCCGATCGCCGCCTTCATCACGGCGTTTGCGATCGCGAGGCTGCCCGGGCGGGGTGGGCATATCCCTGCCGACGGACTGGCGACGGGAGGCCCTCCTCCCACTATCGCTGACCTGTCCAGCGTCCTGCTGGCGGCGTTTGCCACGATCGGGTTGGGCTTGGTGCTCGGCCCGGAGGCGCCGCTGATCGCGCTGGGCTCCGGGCTCGGGGCGTTCTTCATCCGCCGGGCGCGCAAGGAGGCCCAGCCTCAGGTCGTCACCCTGGTGGCCGCGGCCGGCAGCTTCGCGGCGGTGTCGTTCGTGTTCAGTTCGCCGCTGATCGCCGCAGTGATCCTGATCGAAGCATCCGGGATCGGCGGCGCGAGGCTTCCGCTCCTGCTCGTACCCGGACTGCTGGCGGCCGGTATCGGCTCGCTGGTGTCGCTGGGCATGGGGTCGTTCACCGGGCTCAGCACCAAGGCCTATGCGCTCAGCGCGTTGCCGCTGCCGAACTTCACCCATCCCGATCCGGGCAACTTCGCGTGGTCCATCGCGCTTGCGATCGCGATCGCCGCCGGGGCGCACGTCATCATGCGCGGCGGCAAGAGGACCTACACCATCGTGTCGCCAAAGCCGTTCGTGCTGCTCCCCATCGTCGGGCTGGTGATAGCCGGGCTGGCGATCGCGTTCTCGGAGATCACCGGCAAGGGCACCGACGAGATCCTGTTCTCCGGCCAGGACCAGCTCCCAGGCCTGGTGTCCGCCGCCGGCACGTACTCGGTCGGCGCGCTTGCGCTTGTGGTCGGGCTCAAGGGGATCGCGTACTCGCTGTCGCTGGGAAGCTTTCGCGGCGGGCCGACGTTCCCGATCCTGTTCATCGGTGCCGCCGCGGGGATCATGGCCTCGCACCTGCCCGGTTTCGAGCTGACGGCCGCTGTGGCCGTCGGCATGGGGGCCGGCGTCGCGTCCGTCCTGAGGCTGCCGCTGACCGCCGTGGTGACGGCGACCGTGCTTACCGCGCATTCCGGGGTCGGAGCGGAGCCGCTCGTGATCGTCGCTGTGGTGGTGGCCTATGTCGTGACGTTGGTGCTGTCAGACCGGCCCAAAGCCGCGGCACCGGCCGGCTGATGAGCGCCTCCTCGCATCCGGGTCTTGGCTCGCTTCGACGCCATCACGGTCGGGCCGACGAGCCGGACGTTGCGCAATACCGCTACGGCGTGGTGTTCATCCTCATCCTGATCACGGTGGTGTTCTTGATCGTCGCGCCCGAGGGCGACGCCTCGCGAGCGATCGGGTTTGCGATTGCAGGCGCCGCCCTCCTCGTTGCCATCGTGACCTCGCGCGAACGAAACGTTGTGAGGCGGCGTCGGGTGGTGGGAGCGACCGTGACGATCGTTGTCGTCACCGTCCTCACCGCGGCGGGGGCAATTCCGCGCGCGGCCACTCAGGGCATCAGTGTGGTGATGACGCTGGCCGTGCCGCTCACTCTGGGCGGCGGGCTCCTGCGGCTGGTCCGAGAACGGGGCGCAACGCCACAGGCCGTCGCTGGAGGACTCGCGATCTACTTGCTGCTGGGGCTCCTGTTCGCGTCGGTCATCGGCTTCGTCGCGGGTCTTGGGTCGGCGCACTTCTTCGCGCAGACCGCGCAGGACACCACGAGCCAGCGCGTCTACTACAGCTTCACCGTGCTGACCACGACCGGATTCGGCGACTTCACCGCCGCGCACGGCGTGGGTCGGGCAATCGCCGTGATCGAAATGCTCTTCGGCCAGATCTACCTCGTGACTGTCATCAGCATCCTGATCGGACGCCGCATCGAACAGGCCAAGTCGTGAGCCGCGTCCTCCTCTTCGCGCTCACCGCGAGCATCAACCCGACGCTGGTCGCCGCGACCACGGTGATGCTGCTGCTCCCCAGCCCCAAGAAGCTGATGTTCGGCTACCTGCTCGGGGCATACATGACCAGCATCACGATCGGGTGCGTGATCGTCCTGTCCCTTGGCGAGTCGGGCGCTGTGAGCACGACACAAAACACCGTGAACCCGGGGGTGGACCTAGTGATCGGCGGCCTGTTCCTGGTGATCGGGTTCGTGCTCGGCACCGGCCGTGATCGGCGCTACCGGGAACGCCGTGCGCAAAAACGAGCGCGAAAGGATCCGAAGAAACCACCGCGGTGGCAGGAAGCGCTGGGCAAGGGCAACCCGAGGGTCACATTCGTCGTCGGGGCGTTGCTGACGCTTCCGGGAGCCTCATACCTGGCGGCCCTGGATTCCATCCACAAGCTGAACTACGGCACGGTCGAAGAAGTGCTGCTCGTGGTGCTGGTCAACCTGATCATGCTCATGCTGATCGAGGTCCCGCTGCTGAGCTTCACCATCGCTCCGACCTGGACGCCCGCGGCGCTCGAGCGAACGAAGGCGTGGTTCGGAAGGCACGGACACACCGCGGCGTTCATCGCCGTGACCACGATCGGCGCGCTGCTCGTGATTCAGGGTGTCGTCACGCTGATCGCGTCGTGACCAACCCGGTCAGCTGCACTTCGACGAACTAGCGCTCGAGAAGTCCTGGATCGACTTGACGACCGCGCTGATCTGGCCGGGGACCTGTGCAATCACCGCGGGCTGGGTGGGCGAGCTCGCGAGGGACTGGGCGCTCTTCTTCAACGCGTCGATTGAGCTGGTGATCGCGGCGGTCTGGTTCGGGAAGTCGCTCTTGGCCGAGTTGACCACCGCCGTGGCGTCGGTCTGCACCTTCGAGAGCGCCGAGGTCAGTGCGTTGGTTCCGCCCTGCACGACGTTCACGCTGCCGAGCTCCTGAACGGACTTCTTGAGATTTGCCGTCTGGTCGCAATAGCTGGGCTTGCTGCTGCCGCCGCAAGCGGAGAGGACCGCGGCTACCGCGACAGCCGCCAGCACGCCACTTATGCATCGCATCCGCCCGAGGATCCCATTCACGGCCCGGGCCGACAATGGAGCTCACCCCTCATCCCGGATGGGTGCGGGCACTACAACGCGTCGTCCACCGCGGCAAGAGTTCCCACGTACGCGGCGTGCGTGAACCACGCCGTGGCCATCACGCTCGGAGGCCACTTCGAGGGGGGTGGGGTGCGCCCCAGCAGCGGAAACAAGGTCAGTGTCGCGGTCATCAGGGTCGCGCCGAACGCCAGGCTCGCCCACGGTTCACGGAACCTGTGCCTCAGCAGGCCATGCCACAGGCCGAACGCCGAGCCATAGCCCCACCGCAGTGCAAGACCGAGCTCGTTCTCCTCGCGCGCGGTCACGTACGGCAGGTGCATGATGCTCGCGACGATCTGTCCCGGCACCAGGCTGTCGTCGTAGTCGAGCGGGCCGGGGTGATGAGGGCGCAGTCGACGCTCGGTCGCGTAGGCAAGCGACAGGGCGGCAGTCCCGGACGTGCCAGCGATGACGCTGCGGACCGGCCAGGGCAATCTTCTGCGGAACCCCTTCATCGCGCTTTGCAACCCTGCCGCGGCGGCGAGGCGGCCACATCATCCAAATCGGATGACCCGCCGTTGTGCGCCGCGGATTGCACACGCACTGCAGAGGTGGTGTCCACACCCGCCAACACAGAGGCGTGCCACCTTGCCACCGGTCGTCGGGTGCGCGAGAACCTGCACCGAAGCAGGTCAAGGTCCGAGCAGCTCCCGCAGAATTGACGCCGATCACCGCGCCACATGGCTCTGTTGCGCGCCGTCGCACACGCGACGCGCGGCCGTTCGCCGACGGCTACGTCGGACGCGCCGACCTCATGGCCAGATTGCTGGAGGGGCGCAGCGCCAAGCTGGTTCTGATCGTCGCGCCCGCCGGCTACGGCAAGTCCACGCTGCTCGCCGAATGGGCGCACTGCGACCCGAGGCGGTTCGTCGCGATCGCACCGGCTGGCGGAGAGGGCGTGGACGGAGTCGTGCAGCGCGCGCTCCAGGACGCGGCAGACCTACCGTCGGTGTTCCTGATCGACGACGCGCAGTCGGTGCCGGCCCGGGCGCTCAGGCAGGTCGCGACCGCGCTGCTGGCGCAGCTTCGATCGGGTTCGCAGGTCGCGCTGGCGTCGCGGACGCAACCATCGCTGCCGGTCGGGCGTCTGCGAGCACAGCGTGAGCTTCTCGAGATCCGGACCGAGGACCTCGCGATGAGTCCGGCGGAGGCCGCCAACCTGCTTCGCCTCGCCGGGCTCGAGCTCGACTTCGCGTCCGTGCAGGCGCTTTCCCGGGAGACCGAAGGATGGCCGGCCGGGCTCTATCTGGCGGCGTTGTCGCTTCGCGCCCAAGATGACGTGCGCGGCGGTCTGAAGCGCTTCGCCGGCGACGATCACTTCGTGGCGGAGTACTTCCGCGACGAGGTGCTCGCTCCGCTGTCGCGAAAGCGCGCGCGGTTTCTGACCCGTGCGTCGGTCCTCGACGAGCTGTCCGGCTCGCTTTGCGACGCGGTGCTTGAGCAGACCGCCACTGCCGGCGAGCTTGCCGAGCTCGCGCGGTCCAATCAGATGCTCATACCGATCGACCCGATGGATGAGCGGTTCCGGTGGCACGGGTTGTTCAGGGCGATGCTCAGGTCCGAGCTGCGGCGCACCGAGCCGGAGCTGGAGCCGCGGCTTCATACGCGCGCCAGCGACTGGCTCGAGCGCCACGGCAACGTCGATGGCGCCATCGGCCATGCGATCGCGGCCGGCGACGCGTCGCGCGCAGGCGATCTGCTGTGGGGCAACATCCTCGGATACGTCGCCGGCGGACGCAACGAGGTCGTACAGGAATGGCTTGGCTCCCTTCGCCCCGACCAGATCACCGCTTCGGCGGCGCTCGCGCTGGCCGCTGCGCACAGCTGCCTGGTGAATGGGGCGATCGATCACGCGCGGCACTACCGCTTGGCGGCGGGTGCCGCCCGCCGTGCCGCCGGTACGTCCCCCGAACCGGGCTCGCTGGCGGCCGGTGAGGCCGTGTTCGACGCGCTGGCGGTCGGTTGGGACGTCGGCCAGATGGCGCGGGCGGGCGACTCCGCATACGAGCTCGAGCCCGAGGACAGTCCCTGGCGCCCCTACTGCCGTCTGGTCGCGGGTGTGGCCGGGCACCTCGCGGGCGACCGCGCGTTGGCGGCGAGCAAGCTCGAGGAAGGGGCGGCGATTGCGTCCGCGACCGTCCCCGGAATCGCATCGCTCTGTCTGGCGCAGCTCGCGCTGCTGTCAATCGAGCAGGACGACTGGGATACCGCTGCCGAGGTGGCGGATCGGGCGCTCGTGGTCGCCGGTTCACCGGGGCTGGTGGCATCCCCGATCTCGGCACTGGTGTTCGCCGCAGCCGCCGCCACGGAGGCGCATAGAGGTCACGTGGATGCCGCCAAGCGCGATCTCCGGCACGGCACCGAGCTGCTCGCCGCGCTCGGCGACTTCATCCCCTGGTACGGCGCGGAGACCCGGATCATGCTCGCGCGGGCGGCGGTCGGGCTGGCGGACACCGTCCGAGCGCGCACGTTGCTCGCCGAGGCCTCGAGGCTCGCGCGCCGCACCTGCGGCGCGGTCATCTTCCAGCATTGCTTCGAGCAGGCCTGGGCCCAGATCGACACGCTCGCCGAGGCGACGCTCGCGGGCCCCTCCTCGCTGACGATCGCGGAGCTGCGCATCCTCAGGTTCCTGCCGAGCCATCGCTCGTTCCGGGAGATCGCCGAGCGGCTCGACGTCTCGGTCAACACCGTCAAGACGCAGGCGCACGCGATCTATCGCAAGCTCGACGCGGCGAGCCGCTCAGAGGCCGTCGCGCGCGCGTCGCGTGCCGGTCTCCTGGGCGATTAAACGTCGTAACCGATAGCGGCAGCGAGCCGAGGCGCGCCGTCGACGATCCGCGGCAGCCCGACCTCGCGACCGATCGACAGCAGGACTCCGACGATCTCCTCGTCGACCACACCGGTGCTCCAGGCCAGCTCCACCGCCCACCGCAGCGACGTGGTTGACGCGTCTCCCGCGACCAATGCGGCCAGACGCACGAGCGTCCGGACCCGCGGCGTCAGCGCTACGTCGCACTCGCCGCCATCGGCCGCATCGGGCCTGAGCGCCAGGACCCTCTGGAGCGACTCCTCTTCGCTTGCGCTGAGGCGACGAAGAAGCTGCTCAGCTTCGTGCACCATCGGTCGCGACCCTAACGCCGCAGACGTTGAGCGCATCGCCCAAGGTGGGTGATGCCCGCACTCAGGGAACAGGCCAGAAAGCGCCCAGATCAGTGCCGGCCAGGTCGGCCTTGGAGACGAGGCCGCGCGCGCCGCTCCGATCGAGCATCGCGTAATGAGCGAGCTGAGGATCGGCGGTCATCATCAGCACCGCCGGCGAGCCGTTTGCCGAAGCCGAGGTCATCGCCGCCGCCACGTCGAAGCCGTCGGCGTCCGGCAGGCGGACATCGAGCAGCACCGCATCGGGCAACAGTGCGTCGGCCAGGCTGAGCGCGGTGGCCGCGCAGTCGGCCTCGGCGACCACCGTGTAGCCACGGCGTTCGAGCAGCTCGCGGGCGAGCCGCCGCATCACGGCAGCGTCATCGACGATCGGGACTGTCACCTGGGGCACGCACTGAGGTTGACGCAGCCCCGCCCGGCCGTCATCCCGCAGCTGCGGGAGTTGCTGGAGAGCTCACTCCAGCGCGTGGCCGTCGCCGAGCGACATCGCCACGAGCTGTGCCCGCGACCGCGCCCCCAGCTTGGTCATGGCGTTGCGGACGTGTGTGCGAACGGTGTTGTGGGCCACCTGCAGCTCGTCGGCGATCTCGGGCCCGGTCGAGCCGAGGGACAGCAGCCTCACTACATCGAGCTCCCGCCGCGACAGTGACCCCGACCGCCTGGGCGACTCATCCGGGTCCGCCGGACGGCGGCCGCCGCGGCCGACCCGCAGCGCGACGACGAGGATCAGCCGGTGTCCCGTCACGACCTCTGGGTGACCCGCGAAGTCGACGGTCACGCGGCTTCCGTCGGCGTGTATCAGCTCGGCGGAGCCCGTGAACTGCGGTTGTGCCATCAGCTGGCGCCATTGCGCCACGGTGAACAGCGGTCCGTCGCGGATGAACGTGTAGGCCGGATGTCCGACCAGCTCCGCCCGCTGGTGCTGGACGAGGCGCACGCAGGCACCGTTTACATCGATGATGCATCGGCGCTCGTCGAGCAGCATCATCGGGTTGCGGGACTGCTTGAAGGCTTGCCAGAACAACGAGGCCCAGCCGGAGCCCTCAGCTTCCAACCGGTTCTCCAGCCACGCTGCCACGGCCCGGCCTGAACATCAGGCGCTCGGACCGCCCTGCGCGTATCACCGCGGCGCTCGCCTCCGAGAGCTTGTCCCAGGCCCCCGGGATATCGGCGAGCGGCTCGGAAACGATGAGATGGTCGTCGTCCTTGAGCAGCTGAATCAGGGGCCGATCGGGATGCAGCATCCGCGCCGCCTGCACGTCGGCGGAGGCAAACAATGGAGGCGCGGGACCGCGGGTGCAGTAGCGCACAGCCCACAGCGACTCGCCGTCGCTGACGCCGATGCTCGCCCGCACGGCGGACGAGACGCCGTGGCGCTCGGCGATTGCCTCTACGAACCCGACCGCACGTTCCAGCCCCGCCACCGGGTCGTCGGACAGTCCGAACGTGATCGCCAGCGCCAGCAGCACCTCGGAATCGCTGGAGCCTCCGACGGCGTTGATCAGCGATGGGTTGACGGCCGCCAGCAGCTCGGGCTTGATGTCCTCAAACCGGTTGATCTCGCCATCGTGGACGAACAGCCACCGGCCGTACTGCATGACCGCGGGCGCCGGGGTGGACCCCAGATGCGCAAGGAACAACGGAGAGCTGACGTGCCGTGCCAGGTTGCGCAGGCCGCCGTCGTCCCAGGGCGCCAGGGCGCTCTGGTACACGCCGGGGCCATCGCCGGTGCCGTACCAGCCCACCGCAAAGCCCGTGCCCTGGTTGCCGGACTGCCGGGCGCGATCGATCAGACCTCCGCGCGGGTTGAACAGCAGCCGCTCGATCGGCAACGGCTGGCCGTGCCACGCAAGCCAGTGAGACACGCCGCGACTGTCTCACCTGAGGTGGTGTGCGGCAATGGGGTGCGCCTGTGTGTCTCCCGGATGCGCGCTTCCCGAACGGGTAGTCTCACGACGCGCCGCAGCCGTCATCCGGTCCGGGTGATGGAGCGGTCGATCCGGCCTGCGACGATCGCCCAAATGGCAACTAAATCTTCACAACCATCCGACGCCCCGCAGCGGCGTCGACGCGCCGCAGCCGCTCACCAGCCGCAGGCGGTCCCGCACCTGTCGGTGAACGAGCGCATCGCTCGCGGCAAGGCAGCGCGCCAGGAAGTGCCACGTTCCCTGCACGCACATTTCGAGCCCTCGGAGGTGCGCGCGGATCCTGTCGAACTGCTCGAGCGACAAGCGGAGACGCGGGTGCCCGAGCTCGTGCCGATCCGCTACGGCCGCATGCTCGTGTCGCCATTCACGTTCTACCGCGGAGCGGCGATGATCATGGCGCACGACCTCGCCGCCACGCCTCGCTCCGGTCTCATGGTCCAGTGCTGCGGGGACGCGCACCTGTCGAACTTCGGTGCGTTCGCCTCGCCCGAGCGGCGACTGGTGTTCGACATCAACGACTTCGACGAGACGCTGCCCGGCCCATGGGAATGGGACGTCAAACGGCTTGCGGCGAGCATGCTGATCGCCGCGACCGACAACGGCTTCGGGGCCAAGGACCGGGACAAGATCGTGCTCGAGACGGTCGGCGCCTACCGCAACGCGGTTCGAGAGTTCGCGGGCATGGACAACCTCGCGGTGTGGTACTCGCATCTGGACTTCGAGACCGTGCTCAAGCAGTACGCGCCGCAGTTCAAGACCAAGCTCGTCTCGCGCGCCGAGAAGGCCGTCGCGAAGGCCCGCACGCGCGACAGCATGTCGGCATTCAAGAAGCTCACCGAGGTGGTCGACGGCAAGGTGCAGATCGTCGACCAGTCGCCATTGATCGTGCCGATCGAGAAGCTTGCGAAAGGCGAGGACATCGACGCGATCTTCGACGAGCTGCGGATGCTGATCCGCGTTTATCGCGAGTCGCTGGAGTTCGACCGGCGGGTCCTGATCGAGGAGTTCCATCTGCAGGACTTCGCGCGCAAGGTGGTCGGCGTGGGCAGCGTTGGGACGCGTGCGTGGATCGGGTTGATGATGGGACGCGACGGCAACGATCCGCTGTTCTTGCAGATCAAGGAAGCCGAGGTGTCGGTGCTCGAGCCCTTCCTCGGCGCCAGCGAGTTCGCAAATCACGGCCAGCGGGTCGTAACTGGTCAGCGGTTGATGCAGGCCGTCAGCGACATCTTCCTGGGCTGGGTCCACAACCCAGACGGCCTGGACGGCAAGGCCCGCGACTTCTACGTACGCCAGCTGAAGGACTGGAAGGCCTCGGCCGAGATCGAGCAGATGGTTCCCGAGGGCATGACCGTCTATGGCCGGCTGTGCGGCTGGACGCTGGCGCGCGCACACTCGCGAAGCGGTGACCGCATCGCGATCGCCTCATATCTTGGCAGCGGCGACGCCTTTGACCGCGCGATACTCGAGTTCTCCAAGGCCTACGCAGCGCAGAACGAGCGTGACTACAAAGAGCTGGCCAAGGCGGTCAAGGCCGGCCGGGTCGTCGCAGAGACCGGGCTCTGACCGACGAGCCTCGCCCGATGCGCGCGCCCGCTCAGATGGGGTCTTCCGGTGGGCCCCGAGGAGGCGTCGGGGGCTGATCCCAAGCCGAGCCCGGGCTGGGCTGTACGTCGCGACGGCGTTGCCCGTGCGTACGCCCGATCATGAAGATTGCGACCGCGAGCAGCACTGCTCCGGCGCCTATCAGCACCCAGCCCCACGACGGGATGCCGCCGCTCGACGTGCTGTTAGTAGACGTCGTCGGCTTGACCGCAACAGTTGTGGTGTGGCTCTCAACAGTCGTCGTCCTGCCCGGTTCGGTGACCGTCTTGGTCTCCGTCCGCGCCGGGCCGGTCACGGTCCTGGCCGGCTCGGTGACGGTCCTTGTCTCGGTCGTCGTCGTGTCCGCCGCGAGCTTGCCCGTCACTTGATTAGAGCCGCACGCGCCGAGCAGCGTCAGCAAGGTAATGAACGCCAACGCGGTCCCGCCTCTGCGCGCTGCCGAACTCCACACCGAGGGAGCGCCCATTCGGTAAGCATCTCACGATGCGGCGGAAGCGAGTGGTGAAAATCCCGACTGCGCTTCCCGGGCTGCGCCAGTTCGCGACCTATCGCGCCTCGTGGCTGCGGCAGGACATCGTCGCCGGGGTCGTCCTGACCACGTTGTTGGTGCCGCAGGGGATGGCGTACGCCGAGCTCGCGGGGCTGCCCGTGATCACGGGCCTGTACACGACGATCCTGTGCCTGCTCGGCTACGCCGTGTTCGGACCTTCGCGGATCTTGGTGCTGGGCCCCGACTCGTCGCTGGGCCCGATGATCGCCGCCACGCTGATTCCGATCATTGGCTCGGGCGGGAGCCCCGAACGCGCCGTGGAACTGGCGTCGATGCTGGCGTTGCTCGTCGGCGTGTTTATGGTCGCGGCGGGGGTCGCGAAGCTCGGGTTCGTCGCGGATCTGCTCTCCAAGCCCACGCAGATCGGCTACATGAACGGGCTCGCGCTCACGATCCTGATCGGGCAGCTGCCGAAACTGTTTGGGTTCTCGACTGACGCAAACGGCCTGCTCCACGAGATCGACGCGTTCGTCGATGGGCTGACCTCCGGGAAGACCGTAGGCGCCGCCGTGGTTGTCGGGCTGCTCAGCCTGGCGCTGATCCTGGCACTCGGTCGGTGGGTGCCGCGCGTTCCGGGGGTGCTCGCGGCCGTGGTCGTCGCGATCGCGGCGACAGTCGTGTTCAACCTCTCTGAGCACGGCGTCTCCGTCGTGGGGACATTGCCCACGGGCTTTCCTCCGTTCACGGTCCCCGACACCGTGTCCGACCTGCCGCTGTTGGTGGCGGGCGCGCTCGGCATCGTGCTGGTCGCGCTGACCGACACGATCTCGACGGCATCGGCATTCGCTGCGCGTACGGGACAGGAGGTCGACGGCAACGGGGAGATGATCGGCATTGGGGCGGCTAACGTCGCCGCCGGGTTTTTCCAGGGTTTCCCGGTGAGCACCAGCGGCTCGCGGACGGCTGTGGCCGAGCAGGCGGGCGCCAAGACACAGCTCACCGGCGTGGTCGGGGCGGTGGCGATCGTGCTGATGCTCGTGCTCGTGCCCGGACTCCTGCGAAACCTCCCGCAGCCCACGCTCGGAGCCGTCGTGATCGCCGCGTCGCTGTCGCTGGCCGACATCCGCGGCACCGTCCGCCTCTGGCGCCAGCGGCGCACCGAGTTCCTGCTGATGGTCACCGCATTTCTGGGGGTGGCGCTCCTGGGCGTGCTGGAGGGGATTGCCGTCGCGGTTGCGCTCTCGATCCTCAACGTGTTCCGCCGCGCCTGGCGCCCGTACCAGACGACCCTCGGCAAGGTGCCCGGCGTTGCCGGATACCACGATCACCGCCTGCACCCCGAAGGCGAGCAGCTCCCGGGTCTCGAGATCCTTCGCTTCGATGCACCGTTGTTCTTCGCGAACTCGAGGACGTTCCGCGACCGGATCCGACAGCTTGCTGCTTCCCAGCCCGCGCCGCGCTGGATCCTGATCGCCGCGGAGCCGATCACCGACGTGGACACGACTGCGGCGGACATGCTCCACGACCTTGACGAAGAGCTCAACGCCAAGGGGATCTCGCTGGTATTCGCCGAGCTCAAGGACCCCGTTCGGGCCAAGCTCGAGCGCTACGAGCTGATCGGGCCGCTGGACCCCTACCACTTCTTTCCGACGCTCGAAAGCGCCATCGACAGCTATCGCGGGGAGACGGGCGCCGACTGGGCCGCGGCCGCACGGCCCACGTCGCCACAGCCGTGAAATGGGAGCTCGCCACCGTCGCTGCATCGGTGCTGGCGGTGGCC
Organism: Solirubrobacteraceae bacterium; assembly: GCA_035693425.1. Taxonomy (GTDB): domain Bacteria; phylum Actinomycetota; class Thermoleophilia; order Solirubrobacterales; family Solirubrobacteraceae; genus Palsa-465. The sequence goes on along the minus strand of DASSGR010000144.1, from coordinate 19,791 downwards.
GCTGTCTCGAGCCGCCTGACGTCCACACCGATCACCCCGGCGATGGCGTTCGCCGTCATCGGCGTCCTGCTTGGGCCGCTGGTGATCGGCGAGGTCACCGAGAGCCCGGCGGGCACCGGTGTCCGCACGCTGGCGGAGGCGACGTTGAGCGTCGTGCTGTTCGCCGACGCGTCGCGGATCAAGCTGCGCTTGCTGCGCGAGGAGTACGCCGTGCCGCTGCGCCTGCTGGCCGTCGGGCTGCCGCTGACGATCGTTGCCGGCGCCATCCTGGCGGCGGCGATCTTCGGTGAGCTGACTACCGCAGAGGCGCTCGTCTTGGCGGTCTTGCTCGCGCCGACCGATGCCGCGCTGGGGCAGGCGGTGGTGACCGAGGAGGGACTCCCGTCGCGAGTTCGCCAGGGCCTGAACGTCGAGAGTGGACTCAACGATGGGATCTGTGTGCCTCTGCTGCTGATCGTGCTGGCGGCGGCGGAGGTCGAGGACCACGCCAGCACGGGCCACCACGCGGTCAGCATCGTCGCTGAGGAGATCGGGTACGGAATCGTCGGCGGCGTGGCGGCGGGTGCGTGTGCGGCGGCCGTCGTCGCTGTCGGCTACCGACGCCGGCTGGTTACCGGGTCCTGGCTTCAGGTGATCCCCGTCGCGGGGGCGGCGCTCGCGTATGGGATCGCAGTGGCCTTGGGAGGCTCGGGCTTCATCGCGGCGTTCGTGGGCGGAGCGGTGTTCGGCGCGATCGCCTCGCGTGAGTCCGACGAGGCGTCCCGGTTCAGCGAGGAGGTGGGAGCGCTGTTGGGCGGCGTCACCTTCCTGGTGTTCGGCGCGGTTCTGCTGGGACCGGCACTCAAGCACGTCACTTGGGAGATCGTGCTGTACGCCGTGCTCAGCCTGACCGTCGTGCGGATGCTGCCGGTCGCGATCGCCATGCTCGGGACCTCGGCGAACTGGCGCACGGTCGCGTTCCTGGGCTGGTTTGGCCCGCGAGGCCTCGCATCGATCGTGTTCGCGGTGATCGTCGTACAGGAGGCCAACCTCCCCGGCGCGACCACGATCCTGCTGACGACGTACTTCACGATCGGCCTGTCGGTGCTCGCGCACGGGCTCACGGCCGCCCCACTCGCTCGTGCGTATGCCAAGTGGTACGCCTCGCGGCCTCGCCACCTGCAGCCTCGGATGGAGAGCGTCGACGCGCACGTCCACCGGCCGAGGGGGCCTCGTCACGTGAGCTGACCACGACGGCGTATCGTGGAGTGCTCAACCAATATCGAGGATTGGAGCACCCCATGGAAACCCGCAAGCTCGGATCGCTCGAGGTATCGGCCCTCGGGCTTGGATGCATGGGCATGTCGGCCTTCTACGGTTCCGCCGACGAGGACGAGGCGATCGCGACGATCCAGCGGGCGCTGGAACTCGGCATCAACTTTCTCGACACCGCGCAGCTGTACGGCCCGTTGACAAACGAGGAGCTCGTCGGTCGCGCAATCAAGGGCCGGCGTGACGAGTACGTGATCGCGACGAAATTCGCGCGCAACATGGACAGCGCGAAGGCGGGCGACATGTCGACGGTGGGTCCGCTGGACGGCTCTCCGGACCACGTCCGGCGCTCGATCGAGGGGTCGCTGAATCGCCTCGGCACCGATCACGTCGACCTCTTCTACCAGCACCGCGTGGACCCCAACGTGCCAATCGAAGAGACGGTCGGCGCGATGGCCGAGCTCGTCCAGGAGGGCAAGATCCGACACATCGGCCTCAGCGAGGCGGCACCTGAGACGATCAGGCGCGCGCACGCGGTCCATCCGATCACTGCGCTCCAGACCGAGTACTCGCTGTGGACGCGCGACGTCGAGAGCGAGGTGCTCCCGACTTGCCGCGAGCTGGGGATCGGCTTCGTGCCGTACTCGCCACTCGGCCGCGGCTTTCTGTCTGGGCGGTTCAAGTCGCCCGATGACCTGGACGAGGGCGACTTCCGGCGAAACGGGCCGCGCTTCACCGGCGACAACCTGAAGGCCAACCTCGAGCTCGCGGCGAAGGTCGCTGAGATCGCCGAGGAGAAGGGGATCACGCCCGCGCAGCTCGCGCTGGCCTGGGTGCTGGCCCAGGGCGAGGACATCGTCCCGATCCCGGGCACCAAGCGGCGCACGTATCTCGAGCAGAACGCTGGCGCCGTCGACGTGCAGCTGACCGAGGAGGATCTCCGGCGGATCGAGGCCGAGCTGCCCGCGGTGTCGGGTAATCGCTACGACGAGGCCGGGATGGCCGCGGTCAACCTGTAGGACGATGCCAATCGACCGGGTGCGGGAGGCCGCCGAGCGGCACGTCGGCGACACCACCGTGCCCGGCCTCGTGGCGCTCGTCGCCAGGGGCGACGACGTCCACGTCGAGGCGCACGGTCGGCTCGGGATCGGGCGCGCGCCGATTCAGCGGGATTCGCTGTTTCGAATTGCCTCGATCACGAAGCCGATCACCGCGGCGGCGACGATGGCGCTGGTCGACGAGGGGCTGATCGAACTCGATGAGCCCGTCGATCGGCTGCTGCCCGAGTTGTCAGACCGACGCGTTCTGCGGCGGCCGGATGGGCCGCTCGCGGACACCGTGGCCGCGCACCGCGCGATAACCACCCGCGACCTCCTGACGTTCACGTTCGGCTTCGGGATGGGCGACGGGATGTTCGGCTCGGGCTGGCCGGTTGTCACCGCGTCCGACGACCTCGGACTCGCGACAATCGGCCCGGTGAACCCCGACGTGCAGCCCGATCCCGACACCTGGATCGCCGGCCTGGGATCGCTGCCGCTGATCGCGCAGCCGGGCGAGCGGTGGCTGTACAACACCGGCGCGTCGGTGCTCGGCGTGCTCGTCTCGCGCGCCGCCGGCCAGGCGTTCGAGGACGTGCTGCGAACGCGCTTGTTCGAGCCGCTCGGCATGCGCGACACCGCGTTCTGGACATCGCAGACCGAGCGACTCGCCACCGCTTACCTGCCGACGGAGGCGGGCCTGAAGGTGTGGGACGAGCCCGACGGCCGGTGGAGCCGCCGTCCCGAGTTCGCCGACGGTGCCGGCGGCCTCGTCTCGACCGCTGACGATCTGCTCGCGTTCTCGCGGATGCTGCTGCGCTCAGGGGCGCCGGTCCTGTCAGCCGATTCCGTGCGCGCGATGACCACCGACCAGCTGACCGGCGACCAGAAGGCGCGCGGTGGCCTCGGTCCTGGCTTCTTCGAGAAGCTGTCCTGGGGCTTCTGCCAAGCCGTGTACCCGAATCGCGCGTTTGGATGGAACGGCGGCTTCGGAACGTCATGGCTGGTAGCTCCGGTCGGAGACCTCGCGGTGATCGTGCTGACGCAACGCCTGTTCGAGAGCCCCGAACCGCCGCCTGTGCATGTCGAGATTCAGACCGCAGCTCTTGAAACCGCCTAAGTGATGTAGTAGGTTACGTAACCAGCTATTGGCTTATGGAGGTGTTGTGATGCTGATGCACGGCGGACGCGCCGGATTCGTGGCCGATTTCGATCGATTCGCCGCCTGTAGGTTCGAACCGGGCTTGACGGCGAGGCTCGCGGCCCGACTCAGGGGCCACGCGCTTGACCGGGCGCTGATCGAAGGCGCTGACCCAGCGGCCACCGAGCAGCTCGCCGCGCGGGCGGCGAGGCTTACCTCGACGTCGATGCGAAGGGAGGTCGCACGCGGGCTCGACCGCCTTGCCCGCGACGGGCGCGAGGCACCGAAGCGCTGGCAGGTGCGGCCGTTCAAACGGGCGGCGGCGGCGAATGCGCCGGAGCTGCATGCGCTGGCCGCGCGTTTGCGCGAGCCCGGTCCGCTGTATGCGCGCGGGATCGCGATGCTCAGCAGGCTGCTGACCGAAGGAACCGGGCCGGCCTACGCCGACAGCCGCGGCGATCTGCTGGCGCAGCGGTTGCACGACGCGCGCGAGGCGATGGGCGCCTGACGCTTTCACCGGGGAAGGAAGCCGCGGATCGTGGCGTCCTTCTCACTAACGATGAGAACGGGATGGCCACGACGACTGAGCTGGCTGGCACCTTCGGCGGTAGCGCTTGCGACGCTCGCCGCCGGTTGTGGGGGCTCGAGCTCCTCGAGCAGCAGCACCACGGCCGCTCAGGTCGCGCCGGCCGCGAACACCAGCACCGCGAAGACCAAGACCGAGCCGGCGCATGCGATCCACCTGAGGATCGTCTCGCCCAAGCCGGGCGCCCACACCGGCCAGACCCTGACCGTGCGGGTCAGGTTGGCGGGAGGCTCCACCGCGCACGCGCGGTTCCGCTACGTGCTCGGCTCGGTTAAGCGCACGGCCGGAGCCAAGATCACGTTCCATGGTGTCGCGGCGGGTCGCCACGATCTCAACGTGACGCTCGCCTCCAACCCGCACGTGCGTGCGAGCGTGGTTGTGACCGTCCGACCGCCGAAGCCGCCGCCCGTGGCAACCCCCGCAACGACGAGCCAGGCCCCGCCGCCGACCACGACGTCGGCGCCGATGCCGGCACCCGCACCGGCGCCCCCGCCGACGACGACCAAGAGCGCTCCGCCGCCGACCACGACCAAGACCTCGCCGCCGCCGACGAGCGGCATCCCCCAGGGCAACGGAGGCGACGCCGATGGCGACAACAACGGCGGCCCCAGCGACGGCGACGGCCTGATCTGACGCGCGGCCTCACCGTCGCCGGGCGTGCGACCATCCCGGTGTGGGGCTCAAGCGCGTGCTGGTCGCAAACCGAGGCGAGATCGCCGTCCGGATAATCCGCGCCTGCTACGACGAGGGCCTCGAGGCGGTCCTTGCGGTGTCCGAGGCCGATCGCGACAGCCTCGGAGCCCAGCTCGCGGACCGGGCGATCTGCGTCGGCCCGGCGAGCGCGGGGGAGAGCTACCTCGACATCCCCCGGCTGGTCGCGGCGGCCACGTTGACGGGGTGTGACGCCCTGCACCCAGGCTACGGGTTCGTGTCCGAGCGGCCCGAGCTGTCGCAGGCCTGCGCGGACGCCGGCATCGTGTTTGTCGGCCCGTCGCCCGAGGCGATGCGCCGCAGTGGCGACAAGCTCGTCGCCCGCGAGGCCGCCAGAAAGCTCGGGATCTCGATCGGCGACGGCTCCGACGCGGTCGCCTCCGAGACCGAGGCCCGGGCGCTGGCCGACGCGATCGGATACCCGATCCTGCTCAAGGCCGCGGCCGGCGGCGGCGGCCGCGGCATGCGCCTGGTGCAGTCTGGTGAAGACCTCGGCGCGGCGTTCTCGGCCGCGGCCGCCGAGGCGAGGCAGGCGTTCGGCGACGGACGCCTGTTCGCCGAGCGGTTCGTGGAGCGCGCGAGGCACGTCGAGGTCCAGGTGCTCGCCGACGCGCACGACAACGTGATCCACCTCGGTCACCGCGACTGCACGCTGCAGCGCCGCTACCAGAAGCTGATCGAGGAAGCGCCCGCCCCGGGGCTCTCGCCCGATCTCGAATCGGAGCTGCTGTTCGCCGCAACCGCCCTGATCGGCTCGCTCTCCTACCGAGGGGCGGCGACCTGCGAGTTCCTCGTCGACGAGGAGCGTCAGCGCTACGGGTTCCTCGAGGTGAACGCGCGGCTTCAGGTCGAGCATGGGGTCTCGGAGATGGTCACGGGGATCGACATCGTGCGAGAGCAGCTGCGGATCGCCGCCGGTGAGCGGCTGTCGGTCGCGCAGGAGGATGTGCGCGTCAACGGCCACGCGATCGAGGCGCGCGTCAACGCCGAGAGCCCGGAGCGTGCCTTTGCGCCGTCGCCCGGTCGTGTCTCACGATGGGTGGCGCCGGTAGGCAGCTACATCCGCGTCGACACGGCGTGCTTCGCGGGAGCCGCGATCCCGCCGCACTACGACTCGATCGTCGCCAAGGTGATCGCCCTGGGCGACGATCGTCCGCAGGCGATCGGGAGGCTGATCCACGCCCTTGGGCACCTGCGTGTCGAGGGGATCACCACGACCGCGCCGTTTGCGCGCGAAGTTCTCAGGCATCCGGACGTCGTCGCGGGCCGGATGCACACGCGGTGGATCGAGGAGGAGTTCCTGCCCCGGTGGAGATCCGACGCCGCACCCGCCGGCGCGCGGTTATCGTCCAGAGCATGAAGGCAGTCGCGCGAAGGCCGGTCGGGCGACCAGCGGCCGCAACCAGGGAGGAGCTGTTGGCCGAAGCGCGCCGCCGCTTCCTTCGCGGTGAGCGCGTCGAGCTGCAAGACGTCGCGCAGCGGCTCGGGCTCGCGCGGATGACCGTGTACCGGTGGTTCGGGTCACGCGACGGGTTGATGGGCGAGGTGCTCGCTCAGCTCGGGGAGGGGCTGGTGGACGACGCCGCCGCCCACACGAGCGAGCGGGGGCGCCGTGGGCTGCTGGAGCTGTTCGGCCGCGTCAACCGGGACATCGCCTCGTCGGACGCGCTGCGCGCGTACCTTCGCCGCGAGGGCCTCCCGGCCCTGCGCGTGCTCACCGCCTCCGACGGCGTCGTGCACCCACGGATGGTCGCGAGCATCGAACGGGTGATCAGGGCCGAGCTCGGCGACGACGACGATTTGCTCGGCGCGATCGATCCGGGCACGCTCGCATTCGCGATCGTCCGGCTCGCAGAGTCGTTCCTTTACAACGACGCCTCGAGCGACATCCGCGGCGACGTCGACCGCCTGCGAGACGTTCAGGCGGCCCTGCTCGGTATTTGATACGTCGCCCGGCTGTGTCTAGAATTGCGCCCGTGTGAGAGGGTGGTTCGGGCGACACTGGTCGGTCGCTCGAACTCCTTCTCCGCTCAAGTGGTCGGGGCGGGCACGGGGGTCGTAGCGGGCGGGGCGGTGACGCTCGACCGCAGCACCTTGCGGTCGATCTTGCCCACCGGCGTCAGCGGGATCGAGTCGACGATTCGCACCTCGCGCGGATACTTGTAGCCGCCGATCCGCGACCGCGCCCAGTCGACCAGCTCCTCGCCGGTGATGTCCTGGCCGTTGCGCAGCGACACGAACGCCACAACCTCTTCGCCGTGGACCGCATCGGGCTTGCCGACTACGCCGGCCAGCTCCACCGCGGGGTGCTCGAGCAGCCCGTCCTCGACGTCGCGGGGATAGACGTTGAAGCCGCCGCGGATGATGAGGTCCTTCTTGCGGTCGACGATGAACAGGTATCCGTCCTCGTCGAGGTAGCCGACGTCGCCGGTGTGCAACCAGCCGTCGCGCAGTGCCTCCGCGGTGACCTCGGGAGACCTCCAGTACCCGCCCATCACGCCCGGCGAGCGAGCGCAGATCTCGCCCGCCTCGCCGGCCGGAAGCTCGCGTCCCCCGTCGTCGACGATCCGCACCGTGGTCCCGGGGACGGGGAGCCCGACCGAACCCGTCTTCTCGCGTCCCGCCGGGTTGGTCGCCACGAGCGCGGCCGTCTCGGTAAGCCCGTAGCCCTGTCGGATCGAGACCGACGGGATGCGGCGGCGAACCTCCTCCTCGACCTCGTGCGCGAGCGGCGCCGCTCCGCACGACAGGAACTGGAGCGACGACAGGTCGAAGTCCTCGAGCGGTTGGGACAGGAGGATCTGCAGCATCGAGGGGACGACCGCGCTCTGCTGCAGCCGCTGCTCCTGGATCAGCGACAAGAACGCCTGCGGATCAAACCAGCGCAGCAGCGCCGCAACCCCCTGCTCCTCGGAGTGCATGCCCACGATCGTGACCAGCAGCCCGTAGGCGTGCGACAGCGGCAGCGTCGCAAGCGACCGGTTGATCCCCGGCACGTGCCCCGCCCCATAGCCGGCGTGACCGCTGAAGTACAGGTTGTCGTGCGTGAGCATCACGCCCTTGGCGCGGCCCGTCGTGCCTCCGGTGTACAGCAGCGCCGCCAGATCGCTGTCTGCGCGGTCCACGATTGACGCGGTGTCGGCCTGCTCGAGCGACGAGAGCGGGAGCACGTCGCCATCGACGTCGCCGCTCGAGATCACGCTGCGCACGCAGTCCAGCCCCGCAACCGCCTCGCGCACCTTGTCGACGAACTCGGGGCTGGTGACCACCGCGGACGCCTCGGCATTCGCGATCACGTGGCGGAGGTCCTCGGGCGGCAACAGGAACGTGCCCGGGGTCACCACCGCTCCGGCCCGCCACAGCGCCTGGTAGAGGACGCCGACGTCGGGGCTGTTGGCCATCGTCACGACGACGCGCTCGCCCGGTGCGACGCCCAGCTCGGTGAGGCCCGCGGCGATCCGGCAGGAGCGCTCGAACAGCTCGCCGGAGCGGTACCAGCGATCCTCGAACAGCAACGCCTCGTAGTCGCCTCGCCGCTCAAATGCCGCCTCGGCAAGCCGGGCCAGGTTGTGGGGTCCGATTGCCACGGACGAGAACAATAGCGTCGGTGATCGTCTGTCCACAGATCTTCTGCGGAGCGAACTATCATTCACAACATGACAACCGCCACTCCCGTAGCCCGTCCCGCACCGCCCGCGCCTCTGGCGTCGGATCTATGCTGGCTGATGGCGCGCACCAGCCACGCCCTGATGACGGAGTTGACCGCCGCGCTGGAGCAGTCCGGGATCTCCCCGCGCGAGCACTCGGTGCTGGTGACAGCGATGACCGGGGCCTACACGCAGACCGATCTGGCGCGGATGGTGGGACTAGACAAGACCACGATGGTCGTGACGATCGACGACCTCGAGGCTGCTGGGCTCGCTGAGCGCCGGCCGTCGACCACCGACCGCCGCGCCAGGGTGATCGCCGTGACCCCGGCGGGCGCTCGCAAGGTCCGCGCGGCCGAGAAGGTGCTCGACCAGGTGCGCGAGGACGTTCTAGCCGCGCTGCCCGACGACGAGCGCGACGTGTTCCTGCGGGCGCTCGGGCGGCTCGCCTGCGGCCGGCTGTCAGAGCCGGTGCAGTGCGCGCATCCGGTTCGCCGCCGCAGCTAGAACGCACCCGCATTAGGGTCACCTAATTAGGGGGCCCTAATATGTGCTAGGTTCCCCGGCGACGGATGACCGGAACCGCCCCCGACAGCACTTCATCACGTCCCGCGCGCGAGCGGTTTGGACTTTACCTGTGGACGGGCGTCGTGCTCGCTCTGGCGCTCGCCGTCGTGATCATCAGCTGGCACGCCCGCGGTGGAACCACCGATCCCACCGACCTGCCACCCGGTCATCAGCTCAGCCACACAACTGTCGTGCTCAACAGTGCGATCTTGGTCTTCCGTGAGGGCCTGGAGACCGTGCTGGTCCTCGCCGCAATCGTGGCCAGCTTCCGCGGCGGCAACAGTTCGTTCCGAAAGCCGGTCGCTGCAGGCAGCGGGATGGCGATCGCGGCCGGGGTGGCGACGTGGTTCGGCGTCATCTGGCTGATCGGCCGCTTCCACGGCTCCGAGCTCACGATCCAGGCGGCGACCGGGCTGCCCGCGCTGCTGGTGCTGCTGCTGGTGATGAACTGGTTCTTCCACAAGGTCTACTGGACCGGCTGGATCTCGCATCACAACAAGCGCCGCCGTGGCCTGCTGGGGTCCGACCCGGACACCAATCGGCGTCGGCTGCTGCTCGGGCTCGCGCTGCTCGGGTTCACGTCGGTCTACCGGGAGTGCTTCGAGGTCGTGATCTTCCTGCAGAACCTCCGCGAGCTCTACGGCGCCGGCGTCGTGCTCGAGGGCGTCACGATCGGGCTTCTGTTCACCGCCGCCGTGGGCGTGCTCACGTTCGCGCTGCACCAGCGCCTGCCCTACAAGCGGCTGCTGATCATCACCGGGGTGATGCTCCTGTTCGTGCTGATCGTCGCCGTCGGCGAGGAGGTCAACGAGATGCAGCTGGCCGGCTGGATCGGCACCTCCGAGATCAGCTGGCTGCACATCCCTGGGTGGATGGGCACCTGGTTCAGCCTGTTCAACAACTGGGAGACCTTCGCCGGCCAGGTCCTGGCGGTCGCGCTGGTGGTCGGCTCCTACTTCGGGGCGCAGTACCTGCGTGTGTGGCGTCCTCGCCGTCGAGCCCGGGGGGCGGCGAGGATCGCCGACCAGCCGCCCGAGGGCTCCGCCGAGCTTCGTCGCCCGCGCACGGCCGCCCAGCCTCTCTCGGCTTAGCTTTCCTCGGCCCGGATTAACTGCCCATTGAGGGGACGGATGGGGCGGGTCCCCGGGTCGCGAGAGGGGGCATAACGCGTCACGCGGCGCTGGATCGCGGAGCTGCTCCGTGTGAGCCACCGCATACGGCGGTCAGCACGACACACCTCTCGTTCACCGAGCGGATTGTCGTGTTAGCCCCGGCGACCCGGGCATCGGGTCCCGCAACCCCTAACGGCCCCTAATCTCGCCGTGTCCTCCTCTTCATTGGGCCGTTGACGCTCGGCCCTCAGCATCTCCGACTCGTTAAGTCGCCCGCACCGAGCTAAGGCCCGCCTGTGCCGAGCTAAGGCTCCCAGTCCCCATATCCATACCCATCTGCCGATGTGCGATGAGCAATCGCAGTTCACGCTGTCTAACGGAATGACGACGCCTGAAAGCGATTGTAAGCCCGGCAGATCGTCTTGAAGCAGATGATTTGCTACGGTTCTATCTTGAGTCGTCCAATCACCTCGAACGAGCGGACAGGAGAGCTTGTGACCCCCGAAACCCAAATCCAACCGCAAGCCCGCGAAGACCGCCGGCGCTGGGTGGCGCTGGTGGTGCTGTGCGCGGGCTTCCTGATGATCATCCTCGACCAGACCATCGTGAACGTCGCGCTGCCGTCGATCCAGAGCGACCTGCACTTCTCACAGTCGAACCTGGCCTGGGTCGTCAACGCGTACCTGATCGCGTTCGGTGGTCTGCTGCTGCTGGTCGGCCGCGTCGGCGACCTGATCGGCCGCCGCCGGATCTTCCTGGCCGGCCTGACCCTGTTCACGACCGCTTCGCTGCTGTGCGGACTGGCTGACAGCCAGGCGCTGCTGATCGGCGCCCGCTTCGTGCAGGGGATCGGCGGCGCGATGACCGCCGCGGTCATCCTCGGGATGATCGTGACGATGTTCCCCAAGCCGTCGGAGCAGGCCAAGGCGATCAGCGTCTACAGCTTCGTCGCCGCCGCCGGCGGCGCCGTCGGCCTGCTGATGGGTGGAGTCCTGACCCAGGCCATCAACTGGCACTGGATCTTCTTCGTCAACCTGCCGATCGGGATCGCAACCGGCGTCTTCGCGACGCGGCTGCTGCCCAACGACCCGGGTATCGGGCTCGACAAGGGCGCCGACCTGCCGGGAGCGGTTCTGCTCGTCAGCTCGCTGATGCTCGCCGTGTACACGATCGTCGAGGCCGGGCACTTCGGCTGGGGCTCGGCGCACACGCTCGGATTCGGCGCCCTGGCCGTGGCGCTGCTGGCAGGCTTCATCGCCCGCCAAGCCACCGCTGCCAACCCGCTGATGCCGCTGCGCGTGTTCCGCAACCGCCAGGTGACTTTCGCCAACGTGATCCAGATGTTGTTCGTGGCCGGCCTGTTCGGGATGTTCTTCCTGGGCGCGCTGGAGATGCAGCGGGTGCTGCACTACGACGCGGTCGAGGTCGGCCTCGCGTTCCTGCCGGTCGCGCTGGGCATCGCGGCGCTGTCGCTCGGGTTTGCGGCGCGGCTGATCATGCGCTTCGGCGCCAAGCCGACGCTGGTCGCCGGCACGGCGCTGGCAGCGATCGCGCTGCTGTTGTTCCGCAGCGCGCCGGTGCACGCGCAATACCTGCCCGACCTGTTCCCGGTGATGGTGCTGCTCGGCGTCGGCGCCGGGCTGGCGTTCCCCTCGCTGATGACGATCGCGATGTCCTCGGCGACGCCCGAGGACGCCGGCATCGCGTCGGGTCTGGTCAACACGACCCAGCAGGTGGGAGGCGCGCTCGGGCTAGCCGTCCTGGCGACGCTGTCGAGCACGCACTCGAGCAACCTGCTGGCCCAGGGCGACTCGATCGCGTCATCGCTGACCAGCGGCTACCACCTGGCATTCACGATCGGAGCGGTGCTGGTGACTGTCGGCCTCGTGCTCGCGATCTTTGGACTGCGGTCGGGCCCGCGGATCGCGGAGGACGCGGTCGCCGAGGAGGAGCCTGCGTTCAGCGAAGCCGTCGTCCTCGAGGAAGCCGCGTGAGCGCGCTCCCGTCAGACGACGGCCGCGACGTCGGCCAGAGCCGCGTCGACCGCCTCCACGATCTCGTCGATCTCGCCGTCGCTGATGACCAGCGGCGGCGAGAAGGCGATCGAGTTCGCGTAGGGGAGGCCGCGGGAGATGATCCCCCGCGTCAGCAGCGCCGCTACCATCGCACCCGCGGTCAGCGGCGGCTGCAGTGCAACCGCCTGCATCAGGCCCTCGCCGCGGACCCCGGCGACTCCGGGTCGGTCCGCGAGCCGGTCCAGGCCGGCGCGCAGGCGGCTGCCGGCGTGGCGCGCCCGCTCGGGCAGCCCCTCGGAGCGCATGATCTCGAGGTTGGCGATTCCGGCCGCGCAGCAGGTCGGGTGACCCGCGTACGTCCCGCCGTGCGTAAGAAGGTAGTCATCGTCGGCTTCTAGCCAGCCTCGCAGGCGCGGGCCGATGATCACCCCGCCCAGTGGCAGGTAACCGCTGGTGATCGCCTTGGCGAACGTGATCACGTCGGGCGTCACGCCGAAGTGCTGGGCTCCGAACCACGATCCGAGCCGGCCGAACGCCGTGATCACCTCGTCGAAGATCAGCAGCGCCCCGCACTCGTCACACAGCTCGCGCAGGCCCTGCAGGTAGCCTGGCGGCGGCGGGAACACCCCGCCGGCGCCGAGCACCGGCTCGGTGATGATCGCCGCGATCCGCTCGGGCCCGTGGTAGGCGACCGCCGCCCGCATCGCTTCCAGCGAGTCGCGCTCGACCTGGAAGCAGTCGCCCAGCAGTGGGCCGTAGGGCCTGCGGTTCGCGGGCAGGCCGGCAACCGACGTCCCGCCGAGCATCACGCCGTGGTAGGCGTAGTGGCGGCTGAGGAACACCGTGCGACCGGCGTCACCCGCGGCGCGGTGACCGGCGCGCGTGAGCTTGAGCGCGCTGTCGACCGCCTCGGAGCCGGTGACGGTGAACAGCACGCGCGCGTCCGGAATCGGCTCGAGCTCCATGAGCAGCTCTGCGAGGCGTTGCTGAGCGGGGTTCGTGAAGCTGGCGAAGGTGTGGTAGGCGGCCACCTGCTCCATCTGAGCGGCAACGGCGTCCGCGATCTCACGGCGCCCGTGGCCTACCGCGCAGTACCAGAGCGAGGCGGTGCCATCCAGGTAGACGCGTCCGTCGGAGTCCCACAGCCGGCAGCCTTCGCCTCGCACGATCTCGAGGTAGTCGCCGGCCTGGCGGCTCGGCGTGGCAAACGGGTGAAGCACCTGCGGAACAGTCATCTACCAACCTCTACTTGTCTGGTGGTCGCCCCTCTACGGTTGATCTTGCCGACACTGAACCACTTTGGGAAGCCCCTCGGCCAAGGTCGGTACATGGAGACGTCCAAGCTGGTGCAGATGTAGACGGAGCGGCCAATCGGTCACCCCGAAGCCTCTAGTAGGTTTGCGACCAATGGGGACCGTCCGTGACGCGGCCTTCGAGACCATGCGCCGGTTCGGTCTCACCACGATCTTCGGCAACCCGGGGTCGACCGAGATCCCGTTCCTGACCGACCTGCCGGGTGACATCCGCTTCGTGCTCGGCCTACACGAGGGGTCGGTCGTGGGCATCGCCACCGGCTACGCGCTCGCGCAAGGCGAGCCGGCGTTCGTCAACCTCCACACCGCGCCCGGGCTGGGCAACGCGATCAACGCGATCGTCAACGCGCGCGACGTCCGCGCACCGTTGGTGGTCGTGGTCGGGCAGCAGGACCGCCGCCAGCTCGCGTTCGAGCCGTTCCTCACCGGCCGCCAGCTCGAGCGGCTGGCCGGTGAGTACCCGGTCTGGAGCAACCTGCCGGCCCGCGCCCAGGATGTGCCCGGAGCGATCGCCCGCGCCTACAACGAGGCGATGCTCGCGTCCGGCCCGGCGCTCGTGGTCGTGCCGATGGGCGACTGGCTCGAGCCTGCCGACGAGTACGCCTCGGCCGGATCGCCGGCCCAGATGCTGTGGCCGTGCTCGGTGTCGCCCGACGACGTGGCCGAGCTCGCCTCGATGATCGCCGAGGCCCGGTCGCCGGCGCTGGTCGTGGGCGCGGGCTCCGACAGCGTTGAGGGCTGGCTCGCGGTCACCGCGCTGGCGCAGCGGCTGCGCTGTCCGGTCTGGCAGGAGTCGTTCGTGCGGCGCGCCGGGTTTCCTCAGGACCATCCGCTGTTCGCGGGGATCCTGCCCTGGCGGCGGCAGGCCATGCGCCAGACGCTCGCCCCGCACGATCTCGTGGTCGCGGTCGGCGCGGCCGCCTTCCGGCTGTACATCCTCGACGAGCCGGGTCCGTTCGTCGAGCCAGGCACGCTGGTTGCGGTCGTCACCGACAACCCGGCCGAAGCGCTCCGCAGCCCCTGTGAGCTGGCTCTGGTCGCACCGGTGGCCGATGCGTGCCGCGCGCTGGCAGAGGCGGTCCCCGTACGCGAGGGCGCCGCGCCCGAGCCGATGCGGCGCCCCGCGACGCTCGAGCCACCCGGGCCCGATGCGCCGTTGCGAGCCGGGCACGTGTTCGACGCGCTCGCACAGCGGATGCCGCGCGACGCGATCGTCGTCGAGGAGACCCCGTCCAGCCAGCCCGAGCTCTACCAGCGCCTGCCGATCACGGCCCCGGGCGGCTACTACGCCGCCGCCAACGGTGGCCTGGGCTTCGGCCTCGCCGGCACGATCGGTCTGCGCATGGGTGCACCCCGCCGTCCCGTGATCGGCATCGTCGGGGACGGCTCGTCGATGTATGCGATCCAGTCGCTGTGGAGCGCCGCGCAGTACCACGTCGGCGCGCTGCTGATCGTGATGTCCAATGGCCGCTACGCCATCATGGACCGCCTCGCGCGCGACGCGGGCGGCGAGGGCGCGTGGCCCGCGTTCGATGGCGTCGACATCACGGGGATCGCCGAGCGGCTGGGCTGCCCGGCCACGCGGATCTCGCGCCACGATGAGCTGATCGCCACGTTCGACGAGGTGCTGCCCGGCTTGGCGGAGCGCGGCGAGCCGCTGCTGCTGGAGGTGGTGGTGGGGGAGTGAGTGGGGCTACGACGCCTGGGAAACACCACAACGGAGCCCCATCTCAGGTCGCGCGTGGCGTTAACCAGCTGACAGATGGGGAACGCCACAACGTGCTTCGTGAAACCATCGGCTGTGGCGTTTCCCAGGTGCTTGGGCGGTTCGCGGGGCCGCGCGCCGGGGCGATTTGACCGGCCGCATACCATAGGACCATCATGGTCGACAAAATTGTCGACAATTTGGTGCAGAGTCCTCCCAAGCCCGAGGACGAGCTGCGCGATGCGATCGTCAGCGGCCGCCTGCAGCCCAATGAGCGGCTGATCGAGACCGACCTCGCGCGGGCGCTCGGGGTCGGACGCTCCGCCGTACGAACCGCGCTGGTGCGGCTCGAGCAGGAGGGCCTGGTCGAGCACGAGCGCAACCGGGGGGCCAGGGTCAGGCTGATCGGCAAGGACGAGGCTGTTGAGATCCTCGAGGCGCGGGCGGTGCTCGAGGGACTCGCGGCGCGCCAGGCCGCGCACAAGGCGACCCCGGAGGACATCCGCGACCTGCGCGCGATCCTCGCCCACATGAGCGCGCTGTTGAACACCGGCGACCTGCTCGGCGCGTCGGACCAGAACGCGGTGCTGCACGGCAA
The DNA here is from genome assembly GCA_035693425.1 of Solirubrobacteraceae bacterium. Lineage (GTDB taxonomy): Bacteria > Actinomycetota > Thermoleophilia > Solirubrobacterales > Solirubrobacteraceae > Palsa-465. The sequence continues at coordinate 4,108 of DASSGR010000144.1, read as the reverse complement.
GCTGCTCGAGATCGCCGGACACGACACCGCGTCGCGGCTGATCTCGGCGCTCAAGTCCCAGCTTGTGCGCTTCCAGTACCGGACGATCCTGCTCCCCGGCCGCAGCGAGCGGTCGTTTGCCGAGCACACGGCGGTGGTGGAGGCGATCGCCGCCGGCGACGGCGACGCCGCCGAGCAGGCGATGCGCACGCATCTCTCGCACGTGGCGGACGCGCTGCGGAGCGCCGCAGCATGAGCGACCAGCCATCCGAGCGCGCACGGAAGCTCCTGCAGGGCGCGTACGACACGCACATCCATGTCGGACCCGACGTCGTGGAGCGCAAGATCGACGACGTGTCGCTCGCGCGGCGCTTTCAGGAGCTCGGGATGGCTGGCTTCATCCTCAAGTCGCACTACACGTCGACCGCCGAGCGCGCCGCCGTCGTGCGCAAGGCCGTGCCCGGCATCGAGGCACTGGGCGCGATCGCGCTCAACCGCGCGGTCGGCGGGATGAACCCGCTAGCCGTCGAGATCGCTGCGCGTGAAGGCGCTCGGACCGTCTGGCTGCCGACGGTCGACTCCGTCAACGAGTCGCACGAGCGCGAGGCGGCGCCCGGCGCGAAGGTCCCTGTGTGGGTGCGACTCCAGCTCGACCTGCGCGAACAGGGCATCGAGATCGAGCCCGTGCCCGTGGTCGACGACGCCGGCGCGGTCCTGCCCGAGACACGCGAGGTGCTGGCGATGGTCGCGCGCCACGGGATGCTTCTGGCCACCGGTCACCTGGGCCGCGACGAGATCTTCGCGGTCGTCGACGCGGCGCGCGACGAGGGCGTGCAGGGAATCGTGATCACGCATCCCGAGTTCCCGTCACAAAACCTGTCGGTGGACGATCAGAAGGCGCTCGTGGAGCGAGGAGCCTTGCTGGAGCGCTGCTTCACCACCCCCCACACTGGCAAGATCGCCTGGGAGGAGTGGATCGACAACATCCGGGCCACGGGACCGGAGCACTCGGTCCTGTCGACCGACCTCGGCCAGATCTTCAACCCGGAGGTGGAGGACGGGATGGCGCTGATGGTGGATCGGCTGCTCGCCGCCGGTCTAGACGAGGAGGAGGTGCACGTGATGGCGGTTGACAACACGCGCAGGGTGGCCGGCAAATGACGCGCATGCTCGTGATCGGAGCGCATTCGGCGGACTTCGTGTGGCGCTCCGGTGGCGCCGTCGCGGTCAATGCCGCCAGCGGCGGCGCAGCGAAAGTGATCGCTCTGTCCTACGGAGAGCGGGGCGAGTCCGGGGAGCTTTGGACGGAGGAGGGGCAGACGGTCGAGAACGTCAAGAAGGTCCGCCACGGTGAGGCCGAGCGAGCAGCCGCGGCGCTCGGCGCGGAGTTTGAGTGCCTCGACCTCGGCGACTATCCGCTCGAGATCGACACCGACGCGCTCAACCTGATCGCCGACAAGATCCGCGAGTTCGCGCCCGACGTGCTGATCACGCACACCGACACCGACCCCTTCAATCCCGATCACCCGGTCGCGTTCGCGGCGGTGTCCAGGGCCCGCGGCCTGGCCGCCGGCGCCGGCGTGGCGAGCGCGTTCGCGACTGTAACGCCGCCGGCGCTGTTCTTGTTCGAGCCCCACCAGCCGGAGCTCTGCAACTTCACGCCGACGACGTTCGTGGACATCACCGCGGTGATGGATAAGAAGGTCGCGGCGATGGATGAGATGAAGGCCCAGAAGTACCTCCAGACCTACTACAGAGAACGCGCCGACCACCGCGGCAACCACGCCCGGCGAGCGTCGGGCAATGCCGACATCAGGCAGGCCGAGGCGTTTCAGCGAATGATCCCCCAGGTGGTGAGCGCCCTATGACCGACGTTTTCGAGGAGCTCGCGAGCCTCGGCTCGGCGACCGTATACGAGGCCGGCGGGCGACGCGGCTATGTGGAGGCGGACCTGATCCAGGTGGTGCCGGGCTCCCGGGCCGCCGGTCCCGCGCGGACGGTGCGCTGCGGCCAGGACGACAACCTGATGGTCCACGCGGCGATGGCGGAGGTGGAGCCAGGGGAGGTGCTGGTGCTGACGATGCCTGAGCCGCGGCCGGTCGCGCTGATCGGCGAGCTGCTGGCGACGCAGGCCAAGGCGCACGGCGCCGCAGCGTTGCTGGTCGATGCATCCGTGCGCGACCTCCACGACCTGGTCGAGCTCGGCCTGCCGATCTGGGCGCGATGGATCAGGGTCCGCGGCGCCACGAAGGATGCCCCGGGAGCGATCGGCGAGCCCGTGATCGTGGGCGGCGCTGAGATCCGGCAGGGCGACGCGGTCGTGCTCGACGTCGACGGCGTCGCGGTCGTGGAGAGCGAGCGTGCCGAGGAGGTGCTCCAGGCCGCCCGCAAGCGCGCCGAGAAGGAGCGCGTAAAGCGCGAGAAGCTCGAGGGCGGCGCCCTGTCCTACGACCTCGACGGGCTGCGCGAGCGCGTGGAGGCGGGGCGATGAGCGAGCCGATCAACGACCTCGCGCACATCGGCCACGCCGAATTGCTGACCCCGTTTCCCGAGGAGAGCCTGCGGTTCTTCGTGGACCTGTTCGGGATGGAGATTGAGGAGCGCGAGGGACAGTCGGTGTACCTGCGCGGCTGGGGCGACTACCAGCGCTACAGCCTCAAGCTGACCGAGTCCAAGCTACCCGGCCTTGGCCACATGGCGATCCGCGCGTGGAGCGAGCAGGCCCTGTACCGGCGCGTCGAGGCAATCGAGCAGACCGGCCTGGGCAACGGCTGGATCGAGGGCGACGTGGGGCACGGGCCCGCCTACCAGTTCACCGACCCGGACGGCCATCCGATGGAGCTCTACTACGAGGCCGAGCGCTACCGGCCGCCGCCGCACCTGCGCCCGGCGCTGCGCAACGTGCCGGGGCGGTACACGGGTCGCGGGGCATGCGTCAAACGCCTGGACCACATCAACGTCCTGGCCGCCGATGTTGCGACCAACCGCCGCTTCGCCCAGGAGCAACTGGGCTATCGCCTGTACGAGCAGGTCATCCTCGACAACGGCACCGAGTCCGGGGCCTGGATGAGCCTGACGATCGCCGCTCACGAGCTGATCTACGTGGCCGACAACGCGGGAGCGAGCGGCCGGCTGCACCACCTCGCGTTCTTCGTCGACACCCGCGAGGAATGCTTGCGCGCCGCGGACATCTTCCTCGACGCCGACGTGCCGATCGAGGCCGCGCCGTCCAAGCACGCGGTCGCTCAGGGGATGTTCCTGTACGTGTACGAGCCCGGCGGCAACCGCGTCGAGGTGACCACCGGCACGCATTTCATCTACGACCCCGAGTACGAGCCGGTCGCCTGGACCCAGGCCGAGCGTGCGCGCGGCCAGGCGTGGGGCGTCAAGACGATCGAGACGTTTCACACCTACGGCACTCCCGACATCAGCGGCAAGGCCACGGGGCCGCCGATCCCGCCGACCAGCCAGATCCCCTCGCCCCCGGAGTCGACCGTCGTATGAGCGAGGACCGCCTCCTGATCCGCGAGCTGGTCGAGAACTGGGCGCTGTGGCGCGACGCGGGCGACTGGGAGCGGTTCGCGACCGTCTGGCACGACGACGGCTTCATGATGGCGACCTGGTTTCAGGGGCCGGCGCGCGACTTCATCCGCGTGAGCCGTGAGGGTTTCGAGCGCGGCGTGAGCATCCTGCACTTCCTCGGCGGCACCACCGCGGACGTCGCCGGCGACCGGGCCATCGCCCAGACGAAGATGACGATCTCTCAGCGCGCCGAGCTCGACGGCGTCGGCGTCGACGTGGTTTGCACTGGGCGCTTCTACGACTTCCTGGAGCGGCGCGACGGCCGCTGGGGGATCGTGCTGCGCCAGCCGATCTACGAGAAGGACCGGCTCGATCCGATCGACCCGTCCGCCAAGGTCAAGCTCGACCACGAGCTGCTGTCGCAGTTCCCCGACGGCTACCGCCATCTCGCGTACGTGCAGACGGCGGCGGGCTTCGATGTCAAGCGCGACATGCCCGGGCTGGTGGGACTCGAGGTCGAGCTGCTCTACCAGCGCGGCGCGGCGTGGCTCGCCGGTGAACCGCTGCACGAGCCGCTGAAGACGCGCGTCAGTCCCCCCTGATCACT
>DASSGR010000143.1:0-28012 GCA_035693425.1 Solirubrobacteraceae bacterium | reverse complement strand
CGAGCACCGGCTCAGCTTCTCGATCAGGTCAGCGGCCGTGAGCGTGTCATAGCGCGCGATCGGCAGGTCCTGCTCGGAGGGCCGCCGCGCCCTTGATCTGGCCCTCCGCCCGGGCGATACCGGGAACCTTGCGCGCCCGCCGGGCGGTACCTCGCACACGTGTGTTGGCCCGACGGGCTGTCTTCTTTGCCTGTTGGCCGGCGTCACGCACCGCGTCCGCAGCGCCGGTCTTGCTCACGTCATAGGACGGGTCACCCTGCACGTCGGCGCCTACGACCGCGGCGGTCAGCTTCGGGATCTCTCGCATCGCGCGTGCGAGCACCTTCACCTCGCCGCCGCTGCCGCGCAGCAGATCAAACGCTCTTGCGTTCGGCCTTTGTGCGACTCGCGGCTTCGCGTAGACGGCGAGCCTCGTCTTGAGCGGATAGTGCTTCTTCCTTCTTGCGAAGCGCGTCGGTCTTGGCGTCGAGTGTCGCCAACCTTGCCTTGGGCGCACGCTTGTCGACTGTCTCATCAGCTCGAGCGGCCGCCTTGTTGCTGACTGCCCGGCGCTTGCGCTCGGTTTGGTCGGCGCGGTGTGTTTTCTGCTCACGCTCTCGATCAGCATGTTCGCGCCGACCTTTCGCGCGCAGCTCGGCCTGTGCGCGCTGTCGCGCAACCTGATCGTGACGTTCATCCAGCCGCGCATCGGCCTGTGCGCTTTTTTGCTGAGCTTCGCCCCGCAGCTCCTGCGCATGCTCGCGTTCCTTCAGGGCCGCCCGCCGCTGCTGAGCGTCTTCGCGGAGCACTGAATCGCCAAGGATCGTGCCCGCGAACGCGCGCAGGGTCGCGTCGGTGCGATCGAGAGCGAGCCTCGCGGTGGGCTGAGCTCCGGTTCCGTTTCCGGGCAGCCACCCGATCGCGGTGTCAAGCGGCAGGCGCACGAGTCTCAGGGAGTTCTCGAGCGCGGTTCGCGGAATGCTTCGGACGTTCATCGGTTCTCCTCGGGGTCGACACTCGCGGCCGTCGTCTCGGCGCGACGTGCTTGCTGCTCGAGCCGGATGGCTTCCTCGGCCACTTCGACCCGTTGGCGCTCTGCGCGCTGCTCCGCGCTCAACGCGGCCGACTCCTGCGCTTCGCGCTGCCTCTCGGCCGCGGTCTTCTGTTGCTGTGCCGTGGTTTGCGCGTCGCGCTCGGCGTCGTGGCGGTCTCGCTCGATCTGTTGCTCGCGCTCCTGGGCCGCCACTTCGTTCTTGAGGCGCTGGCGCTCGATCTCCGTCTCGGTCTTGTCCGACTGCAGCTTCGCCTCGGCGTCTAGTTGCTGTGCCTCGGCGTCACGGCGCTGCGCGTCGGACTCAGCGTCGACCTGGGCCTGCTGCAGGCGACCTTCACGTGCCAGGTCGCCGTTGCCGACGAGTGAGCCGGCGGCCTCCTTCGCCTTGCCGGCGATCTTGCCAACCAGACCACCAGCGGTCCGTTCAGAATTCTCTTGATCAGTCAAGTCGATGTTCTCCTTCGAAAATGGTTGGGGGAGCGACCTCGGCGGGCTCCCTGTCACGCGCTGGCGGGGACCTGGTTCGCCAGCGCCCGCGTGCCTGCTGCGAGGCGCTCGCGCTCGAGCATCTCGTACTGAGTGTCAGCGCGCTCGATGAGTTCGTCGAGATCCAGTGACGCGAGTGATGGGCACTGATCCGCGACTTGCTTGAGCGCCCGCCACATGCATGCCTTGCCTCGTACTCCGAGCACGAGGGTTTCGAGCGCCATGAACGTGCCGAGCTGGTGCTCGCCCGAAGTCATGCCGTGGAACTTCGCTCTGCTCGCCTTCTCGGCTATCCAGGCCGTGGCCTGCTTTACCGGATTCTTCGAGCTATCCATCTTGCGCATTAGCTCGATGAGGGTCTGGCGATCCTGCTCGATCTGCGGCGCGACTGATTCCATCAGTTCGCCGAGTGCTGTTCCGTGGTTCTGCGCTTGGATCTGGCCGGCGAGATCGACGCCCAGTACCGCGCCTGCTAAATGGTCATTCAAGTACACGTCGATCGCTTTGTCAGCCATGTGAATGCCTTCTTCGTTGGGGGTCGTGTCGTGCCGCGGGTCGCTCGCGCGCCCGTTACCCATTAGGTCAGCAGGCGCGCGGCGAACGGCGGCACATGATTCGGTCTTGCTTAGGTGCGACGCCGGCTACGGCTGAAGCCGAATCCGCCTGTAATCAGCAGGACTAGGAGAAGGATGATGAGAATTGTGAGCATGTCACCTCCCTGGCCTTTCGTTCGGGTTGGGCACTAAGCGGTCAACCTTGCCCTCGTTCTCTGCTCCCTGGTTGAGTCGATGTCTGTGCTTAGTGAGTTTCGACGGGGCTGCGTTGAACTGTCCGCGGCTCGGGTTCGACGCGCTGCCTACTGACCGTGGGAGCCGGACGGAAGTCAGCATGCTGGGACTTGCGGCCGACCCGCGGTAGCAGCGAGAGGACGATCAGGAGCACACCGGCGGCGCCCCAGACGAGTTCAGTCAGGCCGTTGGCGGCGAAGATGCCGAGCGCTCCGTGACCATTGGCGAGTGCGATCAGGCAGAGGGCCGTGAGCGAGCTGCCGACGATCAAGGACATGGTCTTAGCGCCCCAGTGCATCGGAGCACCGAGCAGGAGCAGCAGCCCCGCGGCGACGAACAGCAGGCTGCTCCAGCCGTTGACCTCCAAACCGAGCCACGTCTTGCCGTCGACCGCCCCGGTAGGCGCATGTTGTGTAAAGCCGTGGCCACCGAAGATCAGTGCCGTGATGCCATAGGCCACCAGCGCGAGCCCGATGAATCCGATGGGGCCCTTTGCCAGTGACGTTCCCTTCGTGTTCTTGTGTCTAGCGGTCATTCGTTTCTCTGCTTCCGGTTGGTAACGGTGCGGCGATGCGGGGCATCCGACGTGCACGTCGACGCGTCAGCGCCCGCGTGATCGCGGGCGCTCATCACGCCGGCAGGGTCAGCCCGCGCTCGTCCTTCTGTTGGTGCGGACGCTCCCGACGATGTCGTGTTGGTTCTCGGCGGCGACGTACCTGCGCAATCTCCCGCCGGCAGCCGCCTGCCCACCATGGGAATCGACATCGGCGGTCGTCGGGCCGGCGTCGGTGTACGGAATCCCGTAGTGCGCGAAGAGCCGGGTCTCCTCTTCCCTTGAGAGGTGGCCGTCATGCTGCACCGACGGCGCGTTCTTGACCTGCGTCATGGTTACGCGCGCGTGGATGTTGTCTCCGTCTGAGGAGGCGCCGGCCAGCGGCACGAACTGAGCCTTGCCTCCAAGCAAGCCGCTTGAAACGGTGGCCCACTCCGGCTTCTGGGTCCGATCGTCGAGATAGATTTCCTCGACCTTGCCGAGCGTCTTACCATCGCTACCGACGATCGTGCGGCTGTGCGATTCGTATGCCTCAGCCTCGGTCATTTCTTGGGTCGTCATCGCTGCTCTCCTTTGAGGTTGTTGCCGCTCGTTGGGGACAATCGCCTCGGTCATGATCCATCTGGGACTCTTGGTGTTCCGGATCATACCATAGATGGAACATTTATTCTGCCTGCTCCATCTTCTGGGCTTCGTGCGGCCAGAGAATGTACCGCTAAGCCCCTGGTCCGGCCACCTTCTGTCCACAATTGTGCCACATAGGTTCATCTCCACAGAGTGTGCGGCGGCGGCCATCAGCGGCTAGGTCTACGAAAAGTCGCCGAAACGGGGACGAATGTACGACTTAGTATGCTAGGTTGGACATTTATGTTCCGCGCTGATCGACTTGGCGTTTCACGAGGCTCTCCGGTGTTGAGACACGTTGCGATGAGGGCACCTGCCACATCCAGCGATCCCCGGACCCGCTCATGACTTCCGAGGCTGGCCCCGATAGCGCCCCGCGGCTGAGAAGCGATGGCTGGCGCAGCCGGGAAGCGATCCTTGACGCGGCCCACGCTTCGCTCTTGCGTAATCGCCGCACCACGATGCAGGAGATAGCGGAGGCGGCCGGAGTGGGCCGCACGACGATTTATCGTTATTTCCCAACGCGCAGAGACCTCGAGCAGGCTCTATCCGAGCGCGCCCAGCAGCCGGCTACGAGCGGCGCCAGCGGCAGCGACGCAAGCCCAGCGCTGATGCCCGTCTATGGAAGCTCCGCGACGACGCCGTTCGGTGGGGCGGCGGGTGCCGAGACGCCCCAGCTTGACCGCATACGCCCTCCCGGACAGCTCGGGCGGGAGGGACCAGTGTCCCTGGATGCGATCCAGGTGCTCGACTCGGTCCCACCACATCTGGTCGCCGAACAGCTGGTGGCTGAAGCCCAACGCATCGCCGGGATGCCGGTCGCGTTGTACCTGGTCGACATCGATGGCCGTCGTCTGGCGCGCCTCGCCGGCTCGCGAGAGTTCCCGGCGCATCTCGATGATGTCGTCGCGCTCGGCGGCGAGATCCCTCCTGACGGCTTTGCCGCGCTCGAGGCCAGACTGGCGGAGCAGTTTCCGGGGTCGGCGCCGTACCCGATGATGGTCCGCGGGCGTGCGATTGGCGTGCTCGTCGCCGTCCGCCAACCCGGGGCTTCGCTAAGAGAACTCGCCCGCCAAGGCGCTGCGGCCATTGAGCTGACCAGTGACTACACCGACGTCTTTGAGGGCGGCCGGCGCACCCGACAGCCGTCCCCAGCCGCCGAGCTGCAACTTGGATTGCTACCCCCACGGATCATGAACGTCACCGGCGCCGAGCTCGCGGGAAGCCTAGTCCCTGCCTATGAGAGCGGCGGTGACTGGTTTGACTTCGCCGATAACCACGACGGCGCGTGGCTCGCGATCGCGGACCCCAAGGGAACCGGCCCCGTTGCAACCGCGCTCGGCGCGCTCGCCCTCTCGGCGCTGCGTAGCGCTCGGCGCAGCGATGCGAGCCTCGAGGAGGCGGCGCTCGGCATGGACCAGATCGTGCGCGAAGTCGGGGGCCCGGATTTCACCGTCAACGCGCTGATTGCCCGCTGGAACGCACCAACCTCCCGCCTAGCCTGGATCAGCTGCAGCGGACCGCCGCTCATCATCGCCTCGGCCGACGGAACCACCCAGCAGCTCGAGAACCAAACCCAGGGCCCGCTGGGATCCTCGGAGCGCACAGCAGAGCGCCGACGCCAGGAGCGACGCCTGCACCCCGGGCAACGGCTGATTCTGTGCTCCGACGGCGCCTCGATCACACCAAACGCCCGACATGACGACACGGGACTCACCGACATCAGCGGGGCGATCATGGCTACCCGACATGCATCCGCGGCTGCGACCGTCCGCCAGATCCTCGACGTCATCGCCGGCGGATCACCCGACGGCCCCGGAGACGACGTCGCTGTAATCACGCTACGAATCACCTGAACTGAACGCAGCCTCGGGGCTGATGGTGTCGGTGCAGTTCCCGAACTAGCGCTGCCCGGCGATGCGATAATCGTTGCTGGTATCGATGTCTCCCGACGCCTCCGCACGCGTGCTCATCGTGGCGCATCGCACGGCGGCGACTCCGCTGTTGCTGAACGCCGTCCGCGCCCGTTCGGGTCGGTCTTCGTGCTCGTTCACGCTGCTGGTACCGCGTCCGTATTGGGACCCGGACACGGAGGAGGCGGAGATGACGCTGGAGCTCGCGATCCCATTGCTCGAAGAGGCGGCGGGAGGCCACGTCGACGGGATCATCGGTGACAGCGACCCCTTTGTCGCGATACGCGAGACCGTTACGAACGGTGGCTTTGACGAGGTAATCATCTCGACGCTGCCGGCGCGGGTGTCGCGATGGCTCCACCGGGACCTGCCGCACCGCGTCCAGGAGTTCGGGTTACCGGTCACGGTTGTGACAGCCCAGCAGTCCGAGCGGGCCGCGACCGAGCGCGGCCAGATCAGCCAGCCGTAACCTCGGTGGGCTCGTGGACCCACGCGCTGAACAGCGGTAGGCCGCTGAACTCCAGGCGAGCGCGCCGCATTTCTCCCGGGAGCGGGCGTCGCAGGGGTGGCCCGGCGATCGCCACCGCTGCGTAGGGATGGTCAAACCGCAGGACCGCCGTGCGCTCAACGCCCGGCTGGTCTGGGGGACGGCGAGCGCTCTGTGCGATCCCGAACGCCGTGACGGCCGCGGCCTCAAACCCGTAGCGGGTAAACGATGCAGTAGCGGCCTGTTTGGCGTCGAATCGGTCATCAGGATGGGGACCGATGAGCTTGCGCACCGTCTCGAGCGCCGCCTGCGATCCAAACCGATCCGAGGCCAGCAGGTCAAGTTCACCATCGATGTGCCACGCCGGAAGGCTCGCGCCGACGATCCGCTCCACCCGTTGGCCCGGCCTGAGCGTCTTGGCTTCGCGCTCCTCGATCTCCCAGGAATGACCAGCGCCCACCGGCAGGTCAAACAGCGAGACGGGATCCGGCGCGTCGTCGCGACGGGCAAAGTCGGCGACTTCGTACGCGGCGTCGAGCACGGCCTCAGGCGCAACGTCTGGGTCGGCGGACACCGATATAACCGTGAGGTCTTCCTCGGCTCGGGCCTGATGAACGGCGACGAGCCCAGCCACGGTGGTGTGAGTAAGCATCGCTACCCCGCCCGGAGCGGCGTCCCACAGAAGTTGGTTGACGGTCTCTCGCCATGGACTGGCCTCCGTCAAATGCTGGTCGGCCGGGACAAGCTCGAACGGCACCCGCCAAGACACCTTTGTCGCAAGCGCAGAAGCAAGCACGACCCTCACCGCCGCGTTCAGATCGAGTGGGAATGACTCGATCAGCCCCAACGTGCGCCTACGGGCCCACTCGTCAGCCTCATTCTGGGTGGGCATGTATCCAGACTCCACCTCGCCTGGAAGGCCACGTACCCACGCCGCCAACTCGTTCGTCGCGTCGGACACACCGACCCACACCGCGATCGCCGACACCAGCGCGGGCGGCGGCGACGCCATGAACGTGGCCAGCAACTCATTCGCGTCATCGGCCGCGCAGCCCAACGCCGCTTCCAAGGCCGAGCGATCCTCTCCCTCCGACGCGCTCGCGCACGCCGCTAGCAGCAGCCACACGCCCAAGGCCGACGACACAGATGCGCCCTGATGCTGCGAGAGAACCGCGGGGGCGACCCGCCGGGAGTACAGACCAACAAGTTCAGCCAGTCGCTCCTCGGCACCCTCACGCGTGCGAGCAACCCCAGAATGCATCAAGCCATCATCGCAAGGCGGGCACCGGCCTGGTCACCGCGAAGACGTGGCGCGCGTACAGCTCGGAGAACGCAGCGGTTACGGTTCGCATCGATGACCACAATCACATCGCTTGACCAAGCGTCCGGCCGAGATGTGGCGCGGGTTCTGACCGACGCGTTCCTGGACGATCCCGGCTGGCGGGACGTCGGTCCAGAGCACGCACGCCACCGGTGGTTGGTCATGTGGGGATACCACCGTGCGCTGCATCGCAAGGCGCTGCGGTGGGGCCGTCCGGGCTACGCCGCCGTCCGCGGTGGGCGGCTCGTGGGTGTCGCCGTGACGTTTGACTGGGAGGCCTGGCCACCGCCGGAGCCGATCTCGACGCTGCTCGACGCTCCGACGTTCGTGCTGGCGGGCCCGTGGGCAGCGCTGCGCGGCGTCCGTGCGGACGCGACCATGAAGCGCGCTCACCTGCACGAGCCGCACCTCTACCTCTGGCAACTCGCAGTCGATCCGGCGGCGCAGCGGTCGGGAGTCGGGCGGGCGCTGATCGCGCGCGTGGTCGCAGACGCCGCCGACGCAGCCGTCCCGATCTATCTGGAAACCGCCAAGCCCGACAACGTCCCTTACTACCGGAGCTTCGGCTTCGTCGAAACCGGCCGCGAGAAGCTCCCACGCGGCGCACCGCTGTGGCTCATGCTGCGACCTCACTCGTAGTGCCTGCGTGCGACGCCATCGCTGAAACCGATCGCCTGATTCTCCGGCCTTGGCGTCTGGATGCGGCCGATCGCTTCTTTGACATACATCGGCGCATGGAGGTCGCGCGGTTGGGCGGTCATCGAACGCCCAACCGACGTCCCCGCAGGGACGGTCCTGCTCAAGCCGCTGCCCGACGGCGCCGGCGAGATCGAGATCGGATGGCACCTACATCCGGATAGCTGGGGACGCGGCTTGGCGACCGAGGCCGCTCGCGCACTGCTGGCACGGGGCTTTGCACTTGGCCTCGCGGAGATCTCGGCCGTGACGGCCCCGGACAACCAACGATCGGTGCGCGTCTGCAAGAAGCTGGGGGATGCAACTACTCGGCACGACGCATCGCTGGTACCACGAGCGCTCGCTGATGTTCTGGATCGGAGCGCGCGACGGTCAGCAGCCGACACTCGACCTGGATCGCCCACTGCCCGGCCAATAGACCGCCGCGACTTCGAGCGCTGACGAGTGCAAGTCGTTGCCCACCCTCTACCAAAGGTGTTATGTTCGCTTTTAAGGGGCTATCTGAAGGTGTTCTCGCGGGGTCCGATTGATGCCGACATCAGACGAGACAAGCGGCGCCGTCGATATCCCGAGTGACCGGCCGATCACCGTCTCGAGGGATGAAGACGAGCTCCCCCCGGCCTCGGAGGCACAGGCCGGGACGATGGTCCCGTTCCCGGTGCTGGCGGCGCCCACGGTCGTACATGTGAGCAAGCTGAGCGCAGAGGCGATCGCCCGGTGCGACCTCCGCGACGTCGAATACGTGGTGATCGACCCGGCGCAAGCCGGCTGGCGGCTGCGTCCTGCCGAGATAGAGGATCAGCTCAAGCACGAACAGGAGGGCGGTTTGGGCCGCGTCACCTATTCGCTAGGAGAGTTCCTCGACGAGTTCACCAACGCGCCGAGCAATCCGGCACCGACCTTCGATCGCCTGGCGCAGTTCAAGCGGGACTACGCAAAGCTCACGCCGCCGCAACGCGATCTATTCCGCGCTGCAGTCAAGAAGTTTGTGGCGCCGTTCAGCACGACCCCACCCGGTGAGTTCGGGCAGCCGCACATTCGGGAGCTGAAGGAACATCCGGGCTATTACGAGCTGCGGTTCGCCACGGACACCCGCGCGATCTATACGTTCGGGGAGGCGATCAGACGGGGTCAGCCTCACGTTGTCTGGTGCCGCATCGGCAGCGACGGGGTGCTCGACCAGCCGCCGGTTATCTGCACGCCGACCGACTGATCACGACGCAGGCGCGTCGAGACCAGTAGCACGACCAGGGCTTCGACGGGCGCGACGAGCGGCCGAACCGCCGAAACTTGGCCCTCTCAAGGACCAAGCAGCACGGACGCGTTTGGGCGCAAACCGCGACCAACCGGAGGCGGCAGCACATGGGCATGATCACGACAGACGATGGGACGGAGATCTTCTACAAGGACTGGGGCTCGGGCCAACCGATCGTCTTCAGCCACGGCTGGCCGCTGTCGGCTGACGATTGGGACACGCAGATGCTGTTCTTCCTGCAGCACGGCTTCCGCGTTATCGCCCACGACCGCCGCGGCCACGGACGATCCACTCAGACCAGCGGCGGGCACGACATGGACCACTACGCCGACGACCTCGCGGCGGTGACCGCCCATCTGGACCTGCGCGACGCGATCCACGTCGGACACTCCACAGGTGGCGGGGAGGTCGTCCACTACATCGCCCGGCACGGCCAGGATCGTGTGGCGAAAGCGGTGCTGATCAGTTCGGTACCGCCGCTCATGCTGCAGACAGAGTCGAACCCCGGCGGCCTGCCCAAGAGCGTGTTCGACGACCTCCAAGCCCAGCTCGCCGCTAACCGGTCTGTCTTCTACCGGAACCTCGCGTCGGGGCCGTTCTACGGCTACAACCGGCCCGGGGTGGAGTCCTCGGAGGCGATCATCGAGAACTGGTGGCGTCAGGGAATGATGGGCGGAGCAAAGGCCCACTACGACGGCATCGTGGCCTTCTCCCAGACCGACTTCACCGAGGACCTCAAGAAGATCACGGTGTCGGCGCTGGTGATGCACGGCAACGACGACCAGATCGTCCCCTACGACGATTCCGGGCCGCTGTCTGCGAAGCTCTTGCGAAACGGGACCCTGAAGACATACGACGGCTTCCCGCATGGAATGCCGACCACGCAGGCAGAGACGATCAACGCTGACCTGCTTGCTTTCGTACAGACCTGACCAACCGGTAATCGGCCTCGCCATAGATATCGCGTAGGGCACAAGCGAACCCGGCTAGCTGCGCGCCGCTACGATTTGACCCAAGGGGGTCTGATTTTGCCGGGGTCAGTCGCGTGAGCCGGGAAGCGAGCGTTCCGGTGGTGTCGATTGTCGGGCGAGAACCCGAGCTGGCGTCGCTGCGCGAGCCACTGCTGGGAGCAAGCGGCATCGGCGGGCTTGTGCTCGTCGGCGAGGCGGGGATTGGTAAGACGACGCTCTGGGAGGCGGGCACAGCTGATGCGCGAGCCCGTGGCGCGCGCGTGTTGTCAGCACGGCCCAGCGAGAGCGAGGCGAGGCTCCCGTTCTCCGGTCTGATCGATCTCTGCGAGGGACTCGGGGCTGCCGAGCTTGCTGCGCTCCCCACGCCGCAACGGCGGGCACTGGAGGCAGCTTTGCTGCGGGTCGACCCATCGGACGAATCGCCACACCCCGGGGCGGTCGAGTTCGGGTTTGTCACGGCAATCCGCGCCTTGGCGGCGCAGACGCCGGTAGTGATCGCGATTGACGACCTGCATTGGCTCGACGGACCGTCCGCAGACGTGCTCGCCTTCGCCGGTCGTCGGCTGGCAGAGCGCAAAGTCGGGTTCTTGCTCGCGCGGCGTCCCGGCCGCGCGACGGAACTCGAGCGGGCGCTGGAACGGGGCTCGATCGTCAGGCTCGAGGTGGGTGCGCTGACGCTGGGCGCGGTTCGCCGGATGCTGGGCGAGCGTCTCGGCTTGACGCTCCCACGGCCTCTGTTGCGCCGCGTGGTCGACGTGACGCAGGGCAATCCCCTGTTCGCGTTGGAGATCGGACGCTCGCTGCTGGCGCAGACGGGCCCAGCGGGCGATCATCCGGTTCCGCTGCCGGACAGCGTCGAAGAGATGCTCGGTGGTCGCATTGCGGACCTTCCTGCTGGCGCCCGGACCGCACTGCTGGCGACAGCGCTATCGGAGGATCTACGAGTCGAGGCGTTGACAGCAGTCGCCGGCTCGGAAGCCGTCGACGATGCGCTTCGCGCCTCCGTGTTGGTGGTCGATGACGACCGTGTGCGCGCCGCGCATCCGCTTCTGGCGGCGGTCGCGAGAAAGCAGTCGCAGATTCGGGAGCGCCGCGAACTCCATCGTCTCTTGGCTGAGGCAGTGGACGAGGGGCCGTTGCGTGCGGTGCATCTTGCACTGGGGAGCACGGGAGCGAACGCGCAGCTCGCCGCGAGGCTTGCTGCCGCGGCGCGGGAGGCGTCGGCGCGTGGCAGCCGCCTGCAGGCGGTGCAGCTGGCTGACCATGCTCTTCGCATGACGCCCGTGGCCGACTCAGCGCGCGATGACCGAGTGCTCGCCCTAGCCGCCTGCCTCTACGAAGCAGGCGAGCTGCGGCGGCTGACGGAACTGCTGTCGCAGGAGCTCGAGTCGTTGTCCGCCGGGGCGCCCCGCGCTCGGGCGCGGCTGCTGTTGGCGGAGGGCGCCGGATCGCGAAGCCTGGACGAGCTCGATGGTCAGCTCGAGCTCGCGCTCGCCGAGTGCGGCGACGATGCGGGATTGCGCGCATACGTGCTCGCAAAGCGAGCCGCCAACGCGGTCGCCGGCCGCGTCGCGCAGATGAGCGACGCGGAGGCCTGGGCGCTCGAGGCGCTACGCGCTGCAGCTCACCGGGAGGTGGAGCGGGTCGCTCTATACGCGGTGGCATGGGCTCATTCCCTCACGGGTCGTCCCGTGGACGAACTGTGCGCGCGTTCCCGGGTCGATGCCAACGCCGGCGCATACCTCGCCGCCTGTCCTGAGCGAGTGGCCGCACAGCGGCTGGTCTGGCGAGGGGAGCTCCCACAGGCGAGGAGAGCGCTCGATCGCCTGCTCGCGCTGGCCGACGAGCGGGGGGAGGAAGCGTCGTATGTGCTGATGCACTTGCACCTCTGTGAACTGGAGTTGCGGGCTGGAGAATGGAACGCTGCGTCGTCGCTGCTCGATGAATGGGCGGAGTCGTGGGACCGCGAGCTGACCTTCCGGCCGCAGTACGAGCGCTGCAGGGCCCTGCTCGCAGCCGGCCGCGGGGCGGTGGAAGATGCCCAGCGGCGGGCGGGTAACGCGATCGGCCGGGCCCAGCAAACAGGCTGTCGCTGGGACGAGCTGGAGGCGCGCCGAGCGCGCGGGATTGCCGCGCTCCGGGCGGGCTCGCCCGAGCAAGCGGCCGACGATCTCGGCCTCGTGTGGAAGCATGCTCAGACCGAGGGCGTGTTGGAGCCGGGCGCGTTCCCGGTTGCGCCCGACCTGGTTGAGGCGCTGGTCGAGGTCGGTGAGTCCGAACAGGCTCGGGCGGTGACAGACAGACTGGCCCGGCTAGCCAAGCGACAGGAGCATCCCTGGGCGCTGGCAAACATCAAACGGTGTCGAGGCGTGCTTGCAACTCGTGCCGAGCAACGTGCGGCGACACTGCGGGCTGCCGCCGACGATCTCGAGCGGCTCGGGCTGCGCTTCGAAGCAGCCCGTTCACTCTTGGCCCTCGGCCGAACTCAGCGACGCGCGAAGCAGTGGCGCGCCGCGCGCGATGCGCTGGCGGGCGCGGAAGAGGCGTTCGATCGCGTGGGATCGCCGGGTTGGGCCGAGTTGGCGCGTGCGGAACGCGAGCGCGTCGGCGGACGCCGCCCCGGGAACAGCGGTGAACTCACGCCGACAGAGCGGCGCGTCGTCGAGCTTGCCGCCGACGGGCTGGCGAACAAGCAGATCGCAAGCACGTTGTTTGTCACCGTGCACACGGTCGAGGTGCATCTCGCGCGCGCGTACGCCAAGCTCGGCGTGCGGTCTCGCGCACAACTGGCCGCTCGCCTGGCCGGCCCCGGGAAGCCGGCAGGGGTTGCCTCGCCCCCGTCATCTACGGATTGAGGCCTTCTAAAGATTGAGGGTTTCCGTTATTTCGCTCGCGGCGACGCGGGCGTACGTTTGTGCGCATGCACGAATTCGTCGCCGAGCAGTACTTCTCGCGAACCGACATCGCCGGTGCACGTCGCGCGGGCGGCGCCGCGCAGCATGCGGCCGACGAACTCGCTCGCGATGGAATGGCGATCGAGCTTGTGCGATCGATCTTCGTTCCCGAGGACGAAACATGCATCTTCATCTACGTGGCCGACTCGCTCGAGAGCGTGCGACTCGGCGCTGAGCGCGGCGGGCTTGCCTTCGATCGGATTGCACAAGCCGCCGCAGAACCAGAGGACACACCGGCCGCGAACGCGGACACTGGGAAGGTGTCGCGTCCATGAGCGGCTGCATCTGCATGCAGGCCACTCGAGTACCGACGAGTCCGAGGTCCCGTTCGGGGGCTCGCCGCCTTTCGCCTCGTTTCCTGCATCCAGACTCTCTGCACAGACACATGGACCAGCTCTATCGAGCGGCGTGGGGGTTATGCGGATCGGCCCACGACGCGGAGGATCTGGTTCAGGAGACGTTCGCAAACGTGTTGAAGCGCCCACGTCTGCTCCGCGACGACAACGAGATCGGCTACCTCCTTCGCGCCCTCAAGAACACCTATGTGACCAGTTACCGCAGCGGCGCCCGCCGGCGGCATGACCGAGAGCTGACCGAAGAGGACAGCGTGCCCCGGGCCGACGACGGGTTGGAGGCGCGCGAGATCATGGAGGCGATCGCGAGCGCACCGGTCGCTTACCGCGATGCGGTGATCGCCGTCGATCTGATCGGCCTCTCATATCGAGAGGCTGCCGTTGTGCTTCGCACGCGCGAAGCGACGATCACCTCGCGCCTCCACCGCGGCCGTCAGCACATCGCCGGTGCGCTGAGGGGCCAGCTCCGGTCGGCCGCTTGATCCGGCCCACGACCGTTTGAGATGAGCGCCAACCCCGGCCCCACCGCGTCGCCTCTAAAAGGCGCGAAGCGACTCGTCGCAGAGCACGTCGTTCGTGGCGGTTCGTCATCACCTGGTGTTCGGCATGCACGTGGACCCGTTCTCGAAGGGGTGCATTGACCGCGTCGTCGGAGCCGAGGCGCTGATTTACACCCCAGCCCTCGGCCCCGATCCGGTGCGGTCGCCCGCCGTCCGTCAGGCGGCTGGGGCGAGCTCGTAGGTCAGGCGAGCGAGACCGACGCCGATGGTCGTCGTGCCGACGAGGCGCATCGGCTTCTGATCGCTCGTCTCGCCGAACAGGCGCTTTCCGGCGCCGAGCACGACCGGGAAGACGACGAGCCGCAGCTCGTCGACGAGGTCGTTGTCGAGCAGCGTTCGCGCGAGCTCGTAGCTCGCGTAGACGACGATTTCGCCGTCGAGGTCCTGCTTGAGCTGTGAGACCTCGGCCACCACGTCGCCCTTCAGGACCGTCCCGTTGCCCCAGCGCGGATGCTCGATCGTCGATGACACCACGTACTTGGGCAGGCCGTTCAACCTGACCGCCCACTCGTCATCGCGGGATAGCCACCGTTCGGCGAACCACTCATCGCTGTGGCGCCCGAGCAGGAGGGCGTCGGTGGAGAGCGCCTCCTCGAAGAACACCTTGGCCCAGGGTTCGAGGTCTTTGCCCCCGAACTGGGCGAACCAGCCGCCCAGCCTGAAGCCCTCCTTGCCGTCCGGGTCCTGGACCACTCCGTCGAGCGAGGCATTCGTGCTAACCACGATCTTTCCCATCGCAGCTCTCCTTTCATCGGGTTGTTCAGCTGCGTTGGTTGAGGCGTATGCCGTGGCCGAAATTGGGCGACGAATTTCGGGTCCGCTGGACGTCATTACCTCCGATGCGAGCGAACGGAGGAGTTGGTGCGAGGATGCGAGCGTGACCGAGCAGACCCTGAGCCGTGCGCGTGCCGGCGACGAAGGGGCGTTCCGCGACCTGACCGATCCGTACCGGCGTGAGCTCCAGCTTCACATCTACCGGATCGTCGGCTCGCCTCAGGATGCCGAGGACCTGCTCCAAGAGACGCTGCTCGCCGCCTGGCGGGGCCTCGAACGGTTCGAGGGCCGCGCATCGCTCCGGGCATGGCTGTATCGAATTGCTACCAACCGGTCGCTCGATGCTTTGCGCGCCAGCCGGCGCCGCCCGGAGGACATGCAGCGGATGACCGAGATGCCAGAGCCAACTCGCTACGGCGAGGCGATCTGGCTCGAGCCCTTTCCCGACGTTCTGATCGAGGGGATCCCGGACCAGGCGCCCGGACCGGACGCTCGCTACGAGGCCAAGGAAGCGATCGCGCTGGCGTTCATCGTCGGCCTTCAGCATCTCCCACCACAGCAGCGCGCGGTACTGGTGCTGCGCGACGTGCTGGGGTTCCGCGCGGCCGAGGTTGCCGCGATGCTCGACTCCACAGAGCCGGCAGTCCACAGCCTGCTGCGCCGCGCGCGCGAGGGGTTAGAGGCGCGCCTTCCCGCCCGCGGACGCGAGCGGGCGCCGCTCCCGAACTCAAAGCTCGAGCGGGATATCGTTTCCCGCTTCGCCGACGCCATCCAGACGGGCGACATCGACGGCGTCGTCGCCCTGTTGACCGAGGACGCCTGGCTGACGATGCCGCCAGAGCCCTACGAATACCAGGGCCGCGCCACGATCGGCGCGTTCCTGAGCGACCGCACCGCGCGGCGCGGCGCACCGTTGCTCGTGCCGACGCGCGCCAACACGCAGCCGGCGTTCGGTTGCTATTTCCCGAGCCCCCAGACCGACATCGCGCGACCGTACGCGTTGCTCGTGCTCACGCTGGAGGGCGACCGGATAGCCGCGATCACCTGGTTCGGCGGCAGCGGCTTCTTCCCGCACTTCGGACTGCCGCGAATCCTCCGTTAGCGCCGCTCACACAGCAGTCGGGCCGATGAGTTTTGATCGCGGCAGAGGTCAAACTGGCATGACGACAACCCGCATGCTCGAGACCGACGAAGCCGACATCGCCTACGACGTCCATGGCCCGCTGCCCACTGCGGACGGACGCGCACCGCTGCTTATGATCGGCCAGCCGATGACCGCCGGCGGCTTCGCCACGCTGGCGTCGCACTTTCCGGACCGCACGGTCGTTACCTACGACCCACGCGGCCTGGGCCGCAGCGTCCGCACAGACGGTCGCGTCGACAATTCGCCCACCGTCCAGGCCACCGACGTGCATGCTCTGATCGAGGCGCTCGGCGCCGGTCCCGTCGAGCTATTTGCGAGCAGCGGCGGCGCGGTGACCGCGCTCGCGCTGGTGGCCGCATACCCCGACGACGTCGTCACCCTGGTTGCACACGAGCCGCCGCTGATCCCGGTGCTCCGGGACGCCGAGGCCGCCAAGCGTGCCCAGGCCGCATTCCGCGACGCGTACGAGTCCAAGGGACGGTCTGCCGGCATGGCGGCGTTCATCGCGATGACGTCGTGGCGAGGCGAGTTCACCGACGAGTACTTTGCCCAGCCCGCGCCGGATCCCGCCGCGTTCGGGATGCCAGCCGACGACGATGGGTCGCGCGACGATCCGCTGCTGTCTGATCGCTCCTGGGCGATCACCAGCTATCGCCCAGATGTCGACGCGTTGCTTGCGGCACCGACGCGCGTCGTAATCGCCGTTGGCGAGGAATCAGAGGGCGTGTTCACCGGTCGCACGTCGGAGGCCATCGCCGAGCTGCTTGGCCAGCAGGCGACCGTGTTTCCCAGCCACCACGGCGGCTTCCTGGGCGCCGAATCCGGATACCCAGGCCAGCCAGAAGCGTTCGCGCGCCGGCTTCGCGACGTGCTCGCCGGCGAAGACTGATCGCCGCGTCGGCAAACGCCAACGTGAACGCAGTTGCGATCGGTCGGCGGCTGCGCGTATGCTCGCAAGATGCGCCTGGGGGTCGTCAAAGGCGTACGGGGGTTTCGACGTGCTCGCGTGCTCGGGAGCACGCTCGTCGCCGTGATCCTTTGGCTCATTCCGTCGAGCGCCGCCGCGAGCGGATTCGCTGCCCAAGACCAGGTGTTCCCGGCGCCTGCGGTAGACGCGACCGAGGCTGACTCATGACGATCACGATCGGCCGGTCGACGGCCGGCCGGCGCTCAGGCAAGCGCTGCGTCAAGCCGACCAAGCGGGTCGCGCACAACAAGCGCTGCACCCTCATCGTGAAGGCCGGTGTGCTCACGCGGCATGGAAAGCCGGCGGGCAACCGCGTCGCGTTCAGCGGCCGAGTTGGACGGAAGGCGCTCAAGCCCGGCAGCTACGTCGCGACGTTCGTTGCCACGACCGGGGGCAAGCCCAGCGCCCCCAAGGTCCTGCGCTTCAAGATCGTCCGCTGACGGCCGCTCGGCCCCCGAGCTCGCGCTGACTGGTGACGATGAGGCCGTGTCGCTGACACTCGGCCAACGCCTGCTCGGCGGTCAGGTTGAGGTCAAGTTCCAGCAACCCGGATCGATCGTACTGCCGGCATGAAGGCGCGACCGAGCGCGAGAATGCACAGCCGTGGGCGATCTCCCGATGAAGCCCCAAGGGCGCCGGCGACCTCGGCGCAAGGGACGCGCGACCAAGGACGCTGAACGCCGCGCGATCGCCAAGGCCAATGCCAAACCCGCGCGGCCGCTGCGGGCGGTGATGCCAGGTTTCGCCGTGCTGCATGTCGACGGCGGGGCCAGGGGAGCGCCGGGACCGGCGGCGATCGGCTATCTCCTCGATGACGAGGCGGGAGTGCGGCTGGCCGAGCACGCCGAGGCGATCGGCATCACCAGCGCGGCCGAGGCGGAGTACCGGGCGCTGCTCGCCGGCCTGACGCGCGCCCACGAGCTCGGTCTGGACCGCGTAACTGCTCGCTCGGACTCACGGCTGCTGATCGCGCACGTCAACGGCGAGCGACACATCCGCAACGCGCGCCTGCTGGCGCTCGAAGCCGACATCGGCGACACGCGGATGCGCATCGGCACCGTCGTGTTTGAGTGGATCCCGGCGACGGCCAACGGAGAGGCGCATCAACTGGTCGCGGGCGTGCTGGAATCGGCCCGCAACTAAGTCCGCTGGGCTCTAGGATCCGCACGTGCTTGCTGATCTTCCGGCGGCGAAGGTCTGGACCAACTGGGTGGGCAACCAGTCGTTCACCCCCGGCTACTCGGCAACACCGCGCGACGAGGACGAGGTCGCGACGCTCGTGCGCGACGCGGCGCAGCTTGGCTCGAGGGTCCGCGTCGCCGGCGCGGGTCACTCGTTCACGCCGGTCGTGAGCACCGACGGCCTGCTCCTGGATCTGTCCGCGCTGACCGGAGTGATGACTGCAGATCGGCACCGCAAGCGGACGACTGCGCTTGCTGGGACGACGATCCGGGAGTTCTACGAACCGCTGTGGCGGGAGGGCCTGGCCCTGAGAAACCAAGGGGACATCGACACCCAGCAGATCGCCGGCGCCGTCGCGACCGCCACGCACGGCTCGGGGATCCGCAACGTCTGCTTCTCGGGCGTCGTGCGAGGCGTGCGGCTCGTCACCGCGACGGGCGAGATCCGCGACCTCGGTGAGAGCGAGCCCGAGCTTCTGCGCGCCGCCCAGGTGTCGCTCGGGATGCTCGGCGTGATAACCCGACTCGAGCTCGAGGTGACCGATGCCTACCGGCTGACCGAGCAGGTCGACCTGTGGCCCTGGCAGGAGGTGCTCGACCGCTGGGACGAGCTCGTGCACAACCATCGCCACTTCGGCTTCTTCTGGCTGCCCGCCGAGGAGTCGGCGGCGCTGTACAACCTCGCATCGCATGGCGAGGCGATGGCGGACAAGTGCTACGTGAAGATCTATGACGAGCCGGCGCCGGATCAGCCCGACAGCGACACCCCAGGGCGTCGGACCGACCGCTGCTATCGGATCTACCCGATGGTCTATGACCCGAATTTCCACGAGCTCGAATACTTCGTACCGCTCGAGCGCGGACCCGACGCCCTGTCGGCGATGCGAGAGTTGATGCTTGCAAGCCTCCCCGACTCGATCTATCCGCTCGAAGTACGCACGGTCGGCCCCGACGACGCGTACCTGTCTCCGAACTACAAGACGGCCACGACGGTTATCTCCGTGTCGGGCACGCCGGGAACCGACTACTGGGATTACCTGCGCTCGGTCGATCGCCTCCTGTCGGAGTTCTCAGCCCGGGTGCACTGGGGCAAGCTGCACTTCCTGACCCGCGAACGACTCCACGCCCTGTATCCGGAGGCCGATTCGTTCATCAAGATCCGCCGCGAGCTCGACCCAGAGGGAAGGTTCCTCAACGATCATCTTTCCGAGCTGTTTGAGTGACCCAGGGCGGCTCGGGAACCCTTTTCCGGCGAACTCGGGTCAGACGTTAAATGCATGAGTTCCTCTCGCGACCGCGGTTCTGGCGAGATCACCGTTGGGCGCCCGACCACATGTCGGAATATCTCGACGGGGATCTGGCGGCGCGCGGGCGGGAGCGTATGGAACGGCACGTTGGCGAATGCCGTGACTGCCGCACGGTGCTGGCGGAACTGAGGCTGATGATCGATCGCCTGCGTCGGCTGCCACCCGCGGAAGGCGGCGGCGCGCTCCAGATCGCCGCCGCGGTGCGCGTGCGGCTTGGCGAGCCACCGCGCTCGTAGTTGAACCGTCCGGCGGGGTAGGCGGGTCAAAAGGGCATGAACTCAAGTACTCGAAACCAGAATCAGAGCGCGCCCCGCGTCGAGAAGAGCGACCGTGAATGGCGCGAGCAGCTCACCCCGGAGCAGTACGACGTGCTGCGCCGCAAGGGAACCGAGCGGCCGTTTACCGGAAAGTACTTCGACGAGAAGCGAGACGGAACGTATCGGTGCGCCGCGTGTGGCGCCGAGCTGTTCTCCTCCGACACCAAGTTCGACTCGGGGACGGGCTGGCCGAGCTTCACGGAGCCGGCGGACCGGGCCAACGTCGAGTTGCTGGACGACTACAGCTACGGCATGCACCGTATCGAGGTGAACTGCGCGAACTGCGGTGGCCACCTCGGCCATGTCTTCCCTGACGGCCCCGGACAGACCGGGGAGCGATACTGCATCAACTCCTGCTCGCTCGAGCTTCAGGAGCACTAGCGAGCCATCCCACCTAGCCCGGCGGGCGTCAGGCGTAAGCCGGCGCCCGTCCGGCGAGGCGGTATAACCGCGCCTTGGCTTCCGAGCGTGAGCTGATCCACAGGGCGCGCGCCGGCGACCAGGACGCGTTCGCCGAGCTGGTCATGATCCACGCCGATCGGGTCTACGGGGCGTTGCGACGGTTCGGCCTCGACGCGGGCGAGGCCGACGAGGTGGCACAGGAGGTGTTCGTTCGCGCCTGGCGCGGGCTGGCGCGGTTCGAGGAGCGAGCGCAGTTCTCGACCTGGCTTTACCGGATCGCCTTCAACGAGGCCCAGCGGCAGCTGTCGCGCCGCCCGCCAACGCGTGCCGAGCCTTCCCCCGACGGCGACGACCCGATCGTGTCGGTGCCGGAGTCGCTTCAGCTCGGCCCCGAGGCACAGACGCTTGACCGTGAGTTCGAGCGCACATTGGACCATGCACTGGAACAGCTGCCCGCCGATTGGCGCGCGGCCGTCGTGCTGCGCGACATCGAAGGCCTGACGACGCACGACGCGGCCGAGATCGTCGGCGTCGGCGAGGCGGCGTTCAAGAGCCGCCTGCATCGCGGGCGCATGCAACTGCGTGCCCTCCTCGAGCCATACCTGCGCATCGAGGAGGGCTGACAGCTACGCGACGCGGTTAAGCCGCGACAGGCGAGTCGAGTCCGAGCGCCTGCTCCAGCTTGGCCTTGGGCTGTGCGCCGATCGCCTGAGCGGCAGGCTCGCCGCCGCGATAGAGGACGACGTACGGGATGCCGCGAACCTGGGCCCGGTCGGCCAGCGACGGCTCCTCGTCGACGTTGACCTTGCCGACCTTCACGTTGCCCGAGCGCTCGTCAGCGATCTGCTCGATCACGGGACCGAGCAGCCGACAGGGACCGCACCACGGCGCCCAGTAGTCGACGAGCACCGGGACGTCGGAGTGGAGCACCTGCTCGTCAAAATTGGCTTCGGTGAGGGTGATCACGTTGGTCATGGTTGCCTTTCTCGTTGGCGGCTAGCGGAGCGTGGTCGCGCAGACCGCGCCGCCGTGCTTCTCGAAGTAACGCTGGTGGTAGTCCTCGGCGTCGTAGAACGGCACTGCGGCGACGATCTGGGTCACGATCTGCTTCGAGGAGCCTGCCTGGCGCCTGTCGCGCGAGGCCGTCGCCAGCGTCTCCTGCTCGGCGTCGTGGAAGAAGATCGCCGACCGGTACTGACTGCCGAAGTCCCAGCCCTGCCGATTCCGGGTGGTCGGGTCATGGATCGCCCAGAACACGTTCAGCAGCTCGTCGTAGCTGACGATCGCAGGGTCAAACCAGACCTCCACGGCCTCGGCGTGACCGGTGGTGTCCGAGCAGACCTGCTCGTAGGTCGGGTCGACGGTGTTTCCGCCGGTGTAGCCGACGCTCGTCTTGACGACGCCCTCGGTCTCGCGGAACGAGGCCTCGATACCCCAGAAGCACCCGGCAGCGAACGTCGCGCGCTGCAGGTCCTGAAAGTCATCGCCCTTGAAGTTCAACAACGTTTCCCTTTCGGTTTCTCTGTTTACGTAGAGATAGACCCGGCATGACGCGAAAACGGTTCAGCCGCCACCGGGCGTAGGGTGGGCCCCGATGTCCGCCGCCAGCGACCCGATAGCAGCGGTCCTCGCCCGACTGCAGAGCGTCGCGACCGAGCTCGCCGTGACCGACGGCGTGTCTCGCTTCAACCACCTGTATCTCGAGGTGACGCAAGCCGTCGACACCGGTGCCCAGACCGCGGCTTTCGAGGACCCCGGCTTCTTGAAAGCGCTCGACGTCAGCTTCGCGGGCTTGTACTTCGACGCGCTCGACGCCGCCGCGGCGGGTTCGCCATTACCGCGCTGCTGGGCGCCGCTGTTCGAAGCCCGGGCCGACCTGCACATCGCGCCGATCCAGTTCGCGCTGGCCGGCATGAACGCTCACATCAACCACGATCTGGCGCTCGCACTCGTGTCCACCTGCGCCGGGGAGGGCATCACGCTCGACACCGACTCGGCCGCTCATCGCGACTTCGTCAAGGTCAACGCAATCCTGGCCACGGTCGAGGCGCAGGTGAAGGCCGACTACCTGACCGGCCTGGTCGGCGTCGCCGACGAGGTCATGGGGCGGATCGACGACGTCGTCGCCATCTGGAGCGTCAGCGAGGCGCGCAACGCGGCTTGGACACACGCCCAGATGCTGTGGGTGGTACGTGGTGACGACGGCCTCACGAAAGCGTTCGAAGACGCGCTCGACGGAACGGTCGGATTCGCCAGCCGCGGCCTGCTCGTGCCCACGATGCCCTGAGCCGCGCGAGTGAGCCGGGGCTAGAGCTCGTCGAGCAGCCGGAGATGCGACGGCCGGAGAAGGCCGGTCAGGCGGCGCGGAAAAGGTGGAAGTGGCCGCTGACGGTGTTGCTGCGAATGACGACGGTCGGGCCGGGTTCGCCGCCCGGCGCGTCGGACAGCGGGACTTCGGAGATGAGCGTGCCCGACGCGGAGCCCGCGTCAACGTCGATGCTCGTACCCGACGCGATCCCGAGATCGACGTCGCCCGACACGCTCTGCACGTTCACCTGGCCCTGGCGGACCGAGCCGACGCGCAACTTGCCCGAGACCGACTTCACCGACACCGAGCCGTCGACCGACTCGGCCGCGGCGTGTCCCGAGACCGTCCGTACGTCGAGGTCGCCGGCGACGTGCGGAACGCGCACGCCCCCGCTGACGGTCTTGACCGTTACGTCGCCGGCGATGCTGCCAGTGACGGCGAGACCTCCGGACGCGGACTTCATCTCCACCGCGCCGAAGCTGCCGTCGAGCGTGGCCTCGCCAGACGCCGTGACGATCTGCACGCCGCTGCCTTGCGGTACGCGTGCCAGCACGCGGAGCGATTCGTCGGCACGATCGAAGAAGCCGATCAACGACTTGCGTCGCTGCTCGACCACGAGCCGATCGCCCACGAGCTCGACGTGCAGGGTGTCGACGGCCTTCGGCGAGCACTCGATCGTGACCGTCGATTCGTCACCGTCGACCGTCGCGACGTCGAGCGTCCCGGCTGCGACGGTGACCTCGAGCCGGATCGGACCTGGGGTTGTGAACTGCTGCGTGGACATTGGAGGGCCTTTCAAGTGCGGCCGTAGCCGGTGAGTCGCCGGCGATGGCCGCCGGCCGGTGGACGCGGCTCGACCGCGCGGGTGAGCGCTTGGACGAGCCAGGTATTGACAGACAGGCCACTCGCCGCCGCAGCCGCCTCGAGCCGGGACTTCAGGCTCTCCGGCAGGCGCAGGGTGATCCGGGCGGTCGACGCCTCCTCGGTCGCCTCGGCCGCCACCGGCACTGTCTCGTCGACGTAGACGAGCTCCGGGTCGCCGCCCGCGACGCGGACCTCAACTCTGCCCCCGTCGAGCTGTGCGGTGAGTTCGAGCGCCGCTTCCGCAAGCGCCTCCTGTAGGCGCCGGCCGAACGATGACTCGAGCGCGACCGCAAGCAGCTCGGCGGCGCGAGCCGTCGATTCATCGCCAACGGCCGCGACGCGGGCCAGGTCCTCTCGAAGCGCCTGAACGTATCCGTCGATTTGCATGACGCCAGTATGACAGCATCATGATGTCATGTCAAGCCATGATGCTGTCATGCCGACTGCACCGGCGATCCGTGCGCCCCTTCCGCCTCATCACGACCCTTTAACGACGCCGCTTCGGGCCCGTAACACGCGCCCCGACGACCTGCGAGACGCTGCGCCGAGCCCGGCTCGAGCAGACCGGGAAACCGATACAGGGAGTCTTGTGATGACCTTCCGGGCTCTAGGCCGGCGTCTGACATCCGTGCTCGTCGTCGGAGCAGCGGCCGCAGGCGCCGTGTTCGCAACCGCCATCTCGGTCGCCACCGCGTCGCGACGACATCAGCACGGTCGCAACTACCGACACGCCGGGGACCGGCATCTCGACACGTACACGATCGGCTTGTTCGGCGACATGCCGTATGGCGCGCTCGGGCGGTCGCAGTATCCGAACCTGCTGGCCGACATCAACGATCACCACGTCGCCTTCTCGATCTTCGACGGCGACCTGCAAGCAGGTGGAGACGGCCCCTGCAACGACAGCCTGTACAGCACTGCCCTGGCCAACTTCAACACGCTCGAGCGCCCGTTGATCTGGGTTCCCGGCGACAACGACTGGACGGACTGCTGGGGGCGCTACGGCTCCGCGCAAGCTCCGTACCACGATCCGATCGAGCGGCTGAATCACGAGCGGCAGGTGTTCGATGCGACTTCCCAGAGCCTTGGCCGCCGGACGCTGACGCTCACTCGTGAGTCGAGCGAGGGCGGCCAGTACGCGATCTACTCAGAGAACGTTCGTTGGCGCTACGGGCCGGTGGTGTACATCGGGCTCAACGTCCAGGGCTCGAACGACAACTACCCGTACCAGGACACCGATGGCGAAAGCGGCGCCGTGGTCGTGCGAACCGATGCAGAGATCCAGCGCGAGCGAAGGGAGGAGGTCGCACGCAAGGCTGCCGATCTGCATTGGCTGGACGAAGGGTTCTCGTACGCCAAGCGGGTGGGCGCGAAGGGCATCCTGATCGACTGGCAGGCTGACCCGAACTTCAACAACGAGCAGCACCTCAGCAACACACACGACTGGGACGCGTTCCCGGACTACGTCGACGCCCTGCGTAGCGAGACGATGAACTTCTCCGGACAGGTCGCTCTAGTGCATGGCGACTCGCACTACTTCAAGATCGACAAGCCGATCAACTTGCCCAGTGGGGGCGTGCTGGCGACCTTCACGCGCGTGGAGACGTTCGGCGCCCGTCAGACCCACTGGGTGAGCGCGACGATTGAGCCGCGAGACCCCAATCTGTTCGAGTTCTCACCGCGGATCGTCACGGCGAACGTCGGCTAGACGAGAGTGTCTACGGCGCCCCCGGGGCGGGGGCGCCGTAGGCAACGGTCGAGCGGCAGATCGCTCGCGCAGCCGCGCCGCAAGAGGATCCATCCCTCGCAGTTCCGCCGCGAGCAGCTCCCGCTTGCGCTGACTGAGCTCCCCCAGCTTGCGCGTCTCGCTGACGTCGTTGCTCGACAGGAATCTCCTGCTCTTGATCCGCCCCCAGCCTCGCTGACTGACCAACAGAGCAGCGATCGGGATGCCGGCCGCAACCGGCGGCGGATCAACGAGCACGTCCGACACTCGGACGGCACCCGCGGCGATCTGACGCTTGAGCTCCGCGCGTCCGCTCCTGGCGTCATTTGCCAGCTGCAGGGCCGCCAACCTGAGCGGCCTCAAGTCGCCCGACTCGTCCATTGGCACCGATCCCACGACTGCCGCACTCGATGGCCGAGCCCTCCCATCAGACGGCTCCCGACGATCACACGGCGTTCACATCACCTTATCCGCGCGATCACGCGAAGTGAAGCTGCGGTGAGGGCAAGCCGCGCCGGCGGACGGCGTCAGTCATGCGCGGCAAGGGCGCTCCTCAGCGCCCCCGGCGTGGCCCTCGTCTCGGCGCGCACGCTCCGCGTGAGGTGGCTCTGGTCGGTGAAGCCCAGCTCGGCCGCCAGCCGGGCCAGGTCGTCGTCACCGCCCGCGAGTCGCTCCAGCGCGGCGCGCACGCGCAGGCGAATCCGGTGCGCAGAGATCGTGTGGCCGGTCGCCCGCCGGAAGATCCGGCTAACGTGATGGGGCGACGAGGCCAGCTCGCCGGCGAGGTCGGTCAGCGAGCGCCGAGGGTCGGCCGCGAGCAGCTCGCGGACACCGTCGACGAGCGCCGCACGGGCTCGCGCCGTGGACGGCCGCCCGGATTCGATCGGCCTCGGGTCGTGCTGCTCGAGCATGCGCGCCACCAGCAGAAGCGAGCGCTCGAACACGGAGTGCTCGTCGGCGGCGCCCCGCGCCACGGACAGCAGGAGCCGGTGCTCGAGGTCAATCTCGGGCGTGGTTGCGATCGGTCCGATCGGCAGGTCGCGATCTCCGCCACACAGCGACTGAATCAACGCGTCGTCGAGAAACAGCGCGGTGCAATCGTCTCCGTCGTCGTGGGGGTGATCGAACCGCTGCTCGACGGACGGAGTCACGCAGTAGGCAAGCGTCGGATCAAGGATCGTCTCGACGCCGTCGGCGCTGCGTACGAAGTAGCCCCGGCGCACGAACACGATCCCGTGGCGGTCGGCAACCTCGCCGGCCTCCCCGCGGCCGCGGGGATGCTTGCAGGCGACGTCGGCGAGTTCGAGGCCGTCCCGGGCGAGCAAGCGTGCGCTGTCGAGCACGTCCCCCATTGTCTCAATCGCGCATCGATGTCCAAGACGGGTCCACCGGCTCGCCCGATCCTCCAGGTGGTGCAGGCGCTGGTGATACTGCTGATCGGTCAGGCGATGGCGTCGATGGACGCGTCGATCCTAGCGGTCGCCTCGCCGAGTCTGAAGACCAGCCTCGATGCGTCCGGTGGGCAGCTTCAGCTGATCGTCGCCATGTACGCGCTGGCTTTCGGGACGCTCGTGGTGACCGGGGCCCGGCTCGGGGCGACGCTCGGTTATCGCCGCGCGTTCATCTGGGGCCTGGCGGCGTTCACGGCGGCATCACTCGCTGCCGGACTTGTACCAAGTGCACGAGCGCTCGTCGTCGCGCGCGCGTGTCAGGGAGCCGCTGCGGCGCTGATGACGCCGCAGGTCCTCTCCATCATCCAGCTCCAGTACCAGGCCGAGCGCCGAGCGCGCGCGATCGGCGCCTACTCGATGATCCTCGCCGTGGGAGTCGCCGCCGGTCAGCTCCTGGGTGGGCTTCTGACGAGCCTGCAACTCGTGTCCGCAGCGTGGCGGCCCGCACTGCTGATCAACGCGCCGGTCGGCGCGCTGTTGCTGCTCGGCGCAAGGCGCTGGCTGCCGCCGATGGTCGGCGGCGACCGGCAACGCCTGGATCCGGCTGGCGTCGCGCTGCTCGCCGTCGCCCTGCTGGCGCTGGTGCTGCCGCTGACCTTCGGCCGCCAGGCGCATTGGCCGGCATGGGTGTGGCCGTCCCTCGTTGCGGGTGCCGCCGCCGCGGCCGCATTCGTCAGGCTCGAGCACAAGCTCATCGACCGCAGCGCGCGGCCGCTGCTGGACGTTCGCCTGCTGGATCTGCCCGGCGTCGCGGCGGGGGTGCTCGCGGTGCTGCTGATCATGGCGTGCTATTCGGGCTTCCTGATTACGCTCACGCTGTTCCTTCAGGGCGAACCGCTCGTGTTCTCGCCGCTGCGCGCGGGGGCGACGTTCGCGGTCTACGCAAGCGGCTTTGCGACGGCGAGCCTGACCTGGACCCGGATGCCGGCCCGTTACCACGACGGACTCCCCATTGCCGGTCCACTGGTGATGGGGGTGGCGCTGCTCGCGGTGGGCCTGGCGTCTGCCGACGGCCGGTGGGAGACGGCAGTCACGACGCCGCTGCTGTTCGCCGGAGGCGTCGGGCACGCGTGGGCATTCTCGCCGCTCGCCAGCCGTCTCACCGCGTCGGTCGGCGGCGCGAATGCCGCCGACATGAGCGGGTTCATCCTCACCGCCAGCCTCGTCGGCCAGGTGGTCGGGGTCGCGGCCTTCACCGGCATCTACCTAAGTCATGCGTCGAGTGACCCCGGTTCTGCGCTCGCCTTGACCACCGGCGCGTTTGCGGCCACCACGATCCTGACGGCGGCGTGCGCAAAAGCCGCCGTCGTGCGGGGCGGTCACGCTGTCGCGCGGAAAACGCTCCGCGCGAGCGTGCCGCGGCGCAGCGTGGGGCGAAACCAGCGCTGAGCGAGGGGTAGGACCCAACCGACCGCGCCGCGGCCTCGAGTGGGTCGTTTGTCTCTCCCGGCAGAGATCGCGGCTTACCACAAGGTGGCCGGCTAGATCGCGGGCACCGTGCGGGAGACTCCCCGCATGGAGATAGAGACGACGGACTACCACACGGCCGGTGAGCCGTTTCGGATCGTCGACGCCGG
>DASSGR010000142.1:0-17508 GCA_035693425.1 Solirubrobacteraceae bacterium | reverse complement strand
CCGTGCACGTGGACGACGATCGAGCGCGAGCACACGAGCGACTCGACGCGGCGCTCGCCCGGCACTACGGCCGCGGCGGGTGGTCTGAGGTGTTCGTCGCCGGGCCGCCCGCGGACTGCGTTGCGGGGCTACGCGAGGTCGTGGACGCGGGCGCCGAGTTGATCCTGCTCAACACGCTCGTCGACGACACCGCGCAGATCGAGCGTCTCGCCGCCGAGGTCATGCCGGCGCTCTGACGCGCTACTGACCCTCGAACAACCCGGTCTGATACGCCATCACGACCGCCTGCACGCGGTCGCGGAGGTTGAGCTTCTGGAGGATGTGGGTGACGTGGGTCTTGACCGTGGTGTCTGAGATGTAGAGCTGCGCGCCGATCTCGGCGTTGGAGAGCCCGGTCGCGATCAGGCGAAGAATCTCCCGCTCGCGAGTGGTGAGCTCGTCGAGTCCCTTGGGAGGCTCGGGCCGCGCGGTGCGCGTGAATTGGCTGATCACCCGCTTGGTGATCGCCGGCGACAGCAGCGCATCGCCGGCTGCGACGGTCCGGACGGCGGCGATCAGCTGCTCGGGCGGGTCGTCCTTGAGCACAAAGCCGCTGGCCCCGGCGCTGAGCGCCTCGAAGACGTATTCGTCGAGGCCGAACGTCGTCAGCACCAGGATGCGCGCGGCCGGGTCCGCAGCGAGGATGCGCCGGGTGGCCTGCAGGCCGTCGAGCTCGGGCATGCGAATGTCCATCAGCACTACCGTCGGTGCGAAGCGGGCGGCCTTGTCGACGGCCTCGAGCCCGTCACGGGCCTCAGCCACGACCTCGATGTCCTCCTCGCCGGACAGCAACATCCGAAAGCCGGCCCGAACCATCGACTGATCGTCGGCGACGAGCACGCGGATCGTCATCGCCTGTACCCCGTCACCGGCAGGTGCGTGGTGAGGACGAACCCGCCGTCGCGTGCGTCGCCGGCGGACATCTCGCCGCCGTAGAGCTTCACGCGCTCGCGGATCCCGACCAGGCCGTAGCCGACGCCGTTGGCTGCTCTCGGAGTGGCACCGTCGCCGTCGTCGCGCACCTCGATCCGCAGCTGATCCGGCGCGTAGTGGAGTGCGACGTCCGCGTGGTGGGCATTTGCGTGCTTGAGGGCGTTGGTGAGCCCCTCCTGGACGATCCGGTAAGCGGAGATGTCGATCCCGCGCGGCAGCGCGTAGGGCTCGCCTTCGACGTGCAGGTGCACCGGCAGCCCCGCGCGGCTGACCTCTCCGATCAGTGCGTCCACTCGGTCCAACCCGGGCTGGGGGGCCAGCTCCGCGTCCTCACCGTCGCCGCGCATCGCATCGAGCAGGCGCCGCATCTCGGTCAGTGCAGCGCGACCGGCCTGCTCGACGTGCGACAGCGCATCGCGGTCCTCCCGCTGGGAATCGGGCAGCTTGTGTCTCACGGCGCCGACCTGGAGCACCATCACGCTGACGGCGTGGGCGACGATGTCGTGTAGCTCGCGTGCGATCCGCGCGCGCTCCTCGGCGACCGCGATGCGCGCGGCGGCCTCGCGTTCGTGCTCGGCGTGGACGGCCCGCTGCTCCGCCGCCTCCGCATGGGCAGCGCGGCCGCGCAGAGCGAACCCGGCGACCCACACCAGCGCGAACACCAGCGGGATGAATATGAACTCTCCCGGCGCGTGGCGGGGATCGTTGTAGACCACGATCGCCGCGCAGCCGACGACTACCGCGAGGCCTAGCCGGGCCTGATTCTCGTCGCGCAGATTCCCCAGCAGAAACGACGCGACCATGCCCGCGAGGTACGCCCCGGCCGTGAAAATGACCAGCCTGCCGTCGACGAACGAGATCGCCGCTGCCAGCAGCCACAACGTCGCCGGCGCCGCGAACGGAAACCGCCGTCGGCCGAGCAGTGCCACCACCACCGCTCCGATCGCGGGCACCGCAAACCATGCCGCGCTGGTCGGCGCCTCAGGCGCGTCGCTGCGCAGCGCCACCTCGAGAGCGCTCTCGACGGCGGCGACCAGTATCAGGATGTCGAGCCCGAACCTGCGCGCTGACAACCCGATGCCTTGCATGCGCTGAACGTACTGCACCCCAGTAGCGGTGGCGTCCTACTTGAGTAGGACCCGCGATCATCGGATGGTCCCGGCTCGCTCTGCGGCGGCGCGCTTCCTGCGCCCCGGACGCAACCAGGTAGCTTTCCGACCCAGTGCTGTGGCGCGCGCTTCGGTTGGCGATGGTGGTCGGGGTCCTCGTGCCTGCGTCGGCGTCCGCGGGCGTCAAGGCGACGCCGGTGGGCGATTTCAACGCTCCCACCTACATGGCCGCGCCCCCCGGCGACACCCATCGGCTGTTCGTGGTGCAGCAGGGCGGCCAGATCGGATTGATCAAGGACGGCACCGTCGAACAGACCCCGTTTCTGGACATCTCCAGCGAGGTCCACTACGAGGGCGGCGAGCAGGGGCTGTTGTCGATGGCGTTCGCCCCCGACTACGCCATGAGCCGCAGGTTCTACGTCTACTACACCGACAGGCACTGTCCGAAGCCGCCGGGCTGTGACGAGCGGGTCAGCGAGTTCACCGCCGATCCGAGCGGCGACACCGCCTCGGCACCCGAGCACGTGCTCCTCACGATCCCGCATCCCAACCAGGACAACCACAACGGCGGCCAACTCCAGTTCGGGCCAGACGGCGACCTCTACATCTCTGTGGGCGACGGCGGCGGTGGCGACGACACCGAGCACAACGCCCAGAACGAGGGCACGCTGCTTGGAAAGCTGCTGCGCATCGCCCCGGGGTCGACGTCCTACACCATTCCCGCCGGCAACCCGTTCAGCGGTTCGGAGTGCTCGAGCGGCCCCAGCGGCGGGTCCGCCTGCCCCGAGATCTGGGCCTACGGCCTGCGCAACCCGTGGCGCTTCTCGTTCGACAGCGCCACCGGCGACCTGGTCATCGGCGATGTGGGCCAGAACCGCGACGAGGAAATCGACTTTGCTCACCCCGGCCAGAATGTCGGGGCAGATTACGGCTGGCCCTGTTACGAGGGATTCGAGCTCAACGCCAACGGGGGGAATTCGGGGGAGTGCAGCCCGCTGCCGACGTCGGTTGTTGCACCGGTGCTGAGCTACCCGCACCCCGACAACTGCCTCGGACAGCCGTTCTGCGGCGACGGCATCATCGGCGGCTACGTGATGCACGATCCGACGCTGCCGTCGCTAAATGGCTGCTACGTGTTCGGCGATCTCAGCAACCCCGACCTCCAGGTTGTGGGTCTCGGCCAGCCTTTGGCGGTCGGCCAGCTTGCGCTGGGTCCTGAGGTCCCCAATCTGTCGTCGTTCGGGGTTGATGCAAGCGGCCACCTATACGCCGCCGACATCGGCGCCGGCACCGTCTATCGCCTCGAGTCAGACGGCGACGTCGCCACCGATCCGACGTGCCCGACCGCGGTTCCCTTCACGCACCCGCCCGTCAACACCGCGCTACCGCAAGTCGACGGGCCGCCCATCCCCGGTGCCAGGCTCACGTGCGTGCCCGGCACCTGGACCGGCGCGAACTCGTTTGCGTACGGGTGGCTGCGCGACGGCGCGCAGCGCGCAGCGGGTGTGACGTACCGTCCGACCACCTCCGACGTGGGTCACATGCTGTCGTGCGTGGTCACCGCGAGCAATGGCGACGGGAGCACGGAGGCGACAAGCGCGGCGGTGCGCATTGTCAGGGAGGCGCCGCCCTTGCTGTTCGCGCTACGGATCTCGCCCGCAACCTTCATCCCCGCCCGTTCCGGGCCGAGCGTCGTGCGAGTGGGCCGACGCGGAGCGACCATCTCGTTCCGCCTCGACGAGCCCGCCACCGTCACGTTCACCGTCGGGCGAGGCTTCACTGGCAACAGGATCAATGGCCGCTGCCGGTTCGGCGCGCATCCACGCCGCGGCGCCCAGCCGTGCACCGTTTGGCGACCGGTCAACGGAAGCTTCCGCGTGAACGGCAAGCGCGGGCTCAACCGCCTGCACTTCAGCGGCCGGATCGGGCATCGCGCACTGGCTCCCGGCCGCTATCGCCTGAATCTGGGTGCGCGCGACGCGGCCAATCGGGTATCCGGGCCCGTACGCGCTCGCTTCACGATCAGCCGCTGAGGAATCACGGACATCGCCATTAAGCGATGATCCCGGGCCGCATGCCCAACGGCGCCCAGGCACTGATCCGCACGCTCGTCAACTCGGACGTCACAACGTGCTTCACCAACCCTGGCACGTCGGAGATGCATTTCGTCGCCGCGCTTGACTCCGTGCGCGAGATGCGCGCTGTGCTCGGCCTGTTCGAAGGCGTCGTCACGGGCGCCGCCGACGGCTACGCTCGGATGGCAGATCGGCCCGCGGCGACGCTGCTGCACCTCGGACCAGGCCTGGGCAACGGGTTGGCGAACCTGCATAACGCCCGCCGCGCAAGGGTCCCGCTCGTCAACATCGTCGGCGACCACGCCACCGATCACGTCCAGTACGACGCGCCGCTGCAGTCCGACATCGAGTCGGTCGCGCGCAACGTCTCGGGCTGGGTCCGGACCTCCAAGAGCACCGCCGATCTGCCCCAAGACGCCGTCGAGGCCGTGATCGCCGCCAAGGGGCCGCCGGGCCAGGTTGCGACGCTGATCTTGCCCGCGGACGTGTCGTGGACCGAGGGCGCCGAGCCGGTCCTCCCGCCAGCCGCGAGCGTGCCGCCGCAGCCGGACTACACCGCCTCGGTAGAGACCATCGCCCGCGCACTGCGCAACGGCGGCAGGACCGCGATCCTGCTCGGCGGCAGGGCTCTGCGCGAGCGCGGCCTGCTCGCCGCAGCACGGATCTCGGCCGCCACCGGCTCCAGGCTCCTCGCCGAGACGTTTCCCACGCGCGTCCAGCGCGGCGCCGGGTTGGCAGAGGTCGAGCGGATCGCCTACGTGCCAGAGCTCGCGTCGGTCCAGCTGAGCGGCCTCAAGCACCTGGTGCTGGTCGACGCCAAGGCGCCCGTGTCCTTCTTCGCCTATCCGGGCAAGAAGAGCTATCTCGTGCCCGACGGGTGCGAGGTCCACGACCTCGCACCGCCCGCGGCCGACGTGGTGGCCACGCTCGAGGCGCTCGCGGAGGCACTCGGCGCGGACGGCGCGAGCCCGGCCCTGCAGGAGACCAATCGGCCGGCCCCGCCGAGCGGGTCGCTCACGGCCGAGACGGTCGCCGAGGCCGTCGGCGCGATCCTGCCCGAAGGCGCGATCGTCTCCGACGAGGCGGTGACGTCGGGAACGATGCTCCCGGCAAACACGGCCGGAGCCCCCAGGCACGACTGGCTGACGCTCACCGGCGGGGCGATCGGGCAGGGACTCCCCGTCGCCGTCGGAGCGGCGGTCGCATGCCCCGACCGCCCGGTGCTCGCGCTCCAGGCCGATGGCTCGAGCATGTACACCATTCAGTCACTGTGGACGATGGCGCGAGAGCAGCTCGACGTCACCGTGGTGATCTACAACAACCGCTCCTATGGAATTCTCAACGTCGAGCTTGCTCGGGTGGGCGCCCAGCAAGGCGGCCCCAAGGCCGCTGCGCAGCTCGACCTCTCACAGCCCGACCTTGACTTCGTTGCGATCGGCCAGGGCTGCGGCGTTCCCTCCCAGCGCGTCGACACCGGCGAGGACCTGGTCGACGCTCTGCAACGCGCAATTGCCGAGCCCGGCCCGCACCTGATCGAGGTGATGGTCCCGGTCGCGTTCAGCCAGCGTCAGCTTCGAGCCATGCCGCACGCGATGCGCGCGCTCGAGGTGCTCCCGCGTCCGATTGCCCAGGCCGTCAAGCGCCGCCTGTATCCCTGAGCCTGTCACCGTTCACCGGCGCAATCCACAAATGGAGGGGAGCAACGATGCGCAAGCATCTGAGCTTCGCCAACGTCGTCTCGTGCCTGGCGCTGTTTCTGGCGTTGTCTGCCGGAGCGTACGCGGCCACGAGCCTGCCGGCCAACAGCGTGGGCTCCAAGCAGATCAAAGCCAAGGCCGTCACCAAGAGCAAGCTCGCCGCCGGCAGCGTCGGCGCCACGCAACTGCATGCCGGCGCGGTGACCGCGAGCAAGCTGGCCAACGGTGCCGTGACGGGCGCAAAGGTGGTGCGCGGGTCGTTGACGGGCGCCGACATCAACCTGACCACACTCGGCCAGGTCCCTGCGGCTGCGTTTGCGCAGGCCGCCGACGTCGCGAGGCTCGTGACCGTCCAGGTCGCCGCCACTGCCGTCGCCAATGCCCCAGCGGCCACAAGCGCGAGCGCGGTCTGTCCCGCAGGGCTCGACGTGGTCGGGGGCGGCGCCAGCCTGAGCGACGAGGCCAACGAGTTCATCAATGACACGTTCCCATCCGGGGCCAACACCTGGACCGTGCACGTGTTCGCCGGGTCCAACGGGGGAACCGCATTCACCGTCTACGCCATCTGCGCACCGGCGGCGGCGACCTCCTGACTCGTGCGCGGGGCGGCGCCGTCGCAGCGCCGCCCCGCCATGACAGGCTTGAGCTGTCGCCGGAGCGTCCATATGCTCGACCGATGGACGACGCGCGGTGGGCCACATTCGACTGCTACGGGACACTCGTGGACTGGAACGCCGGCATCGCCGCCGAGCTCGGTCGGCTGCTCGGCGAATCCGACCGCGAGCGCCTGCTCTCCCGCTATCACGAGATCGAGCCTCGCGTTCAGAGCGAGCACCCGACCTGGAGCTACCGAGACGTGATGGCAGCGGTGCTGTCGCAGGTCGCCTCCGAAGCCGGGGTCACGCTCCCCGACGACGAGACGGACGCGCTTGGCCGGTCCCTTCCGCGATGGCCCGTGTTCGCCGAGGTGCCCGACGCCCTGGAGAAGGCGCATGCCCGCGGTTGGAGGCTGATGGCCCTGTCCAACACCGACCGCGATTTCATCGAGGCGTCGATGAAGGCAATCGGGGTCCCGTTCGAGGGAGCAGTGGTCGCGTCCGAGATCGGCTCCTATAAGCCGGGCCATCGCCACTGGCAGGCGTTCTATGAGGTCACGGGCGCCGACCGCGCCCGCCATGTTCACGTCGCCCAGAGCCACTTCCACGACATCGTGCCCGCACACGAGCTGGGAATCCCCAACATCTGGATCAATCGCCTCCACGAGCACGGCGAACCCGCCCCAACGCGCGAGCTGGCAGATCTCAACGGTCTCGCCGACGTGCTCGACGAGCTCGTTGGACCGCGCTGAACCGCGGCGTCGGCGTCGCCGGGGCGTAAGCTGCTGTGAGTGTTCTTCGCGGTCCGGGTGCAGCGCGGCGGTCCCTGGGACTGGTCGCGCGACCTGCGTGAGCAGGATGGCTGGGAAGAGCACGCGCGCTTCATGGACGCGCTGGTCGACGACGGCTTCATCCTCCTGGGAGGACCACTCGGCGGCGACCGCGAGATCCTCCACGCGATCTCTGCGCCGTCCGAGGAGGCGGTGCGCGAGCGGCTCGCCGAGGACAACTGGGCACGCAGCGGGATGCTCACGATCAAGTCGATCGAGCCCTGGACGATCCTGCTCGACGGCCGCGGCTCAGCCGCCTGACATATCGACCGCGTAGACGTTCGCCGGTTCGATCGTGACAACCACACGGGCGTCTCCGGGCTTGTCGTGCACGCTGAGATCGGCGCCGTACTTTGCACCGAGCTTGCGGGCAAACGAGTGGTCCTCATCGGGCTCGAGCTTCGCGTTGCCCCGCACCTCGAGGTAGCGGTACGGGTTCTGCAGGTCGAGCAGCAGCAGGCTGCACTGCGACCGCTTCTGGAGATTGCGGGTCTTCAGGCGTGAGTCGTTCAGCGACAGCCTGAGCTCGCCGTCGTCATGCAGGAACCACACCTCGGTGAGCTGTGGAAGCCCATTGCCGCCGATCGTCGCGAACGTTGCGACCTGCGCGTCGAGGAGGTCGCGATGGGAATCGGGAAAGTTGGTCATCGTCCTATTCTGGTCCAGGCGCCGTGCGACTGCTCTTGAACATCATCTGGTTCGTGCTCGCCGGTCTCTGGATGGCCATCGGCTATGCGTTCGCCGCGCTGATCTGCTTCATCCTGATCATCACGATCCCGTTCGGCATCGCGGCGCTCCGGATCGCGGTGTTCGCGCTATGGCCGTTCGGCAAGACGGTGATCAGGCGCCCCGACGCGGGCATCGCCTCGGGGGTCGGCAACGTCATCTGGTTCGTGCTGTGCGGATGGTGGCTCGCGCTCGCCCACCTGATCACCGGCACGCTCCTGTGCCTGACGATCATCGGGATCCCGCTCGGGCTTGCGAACTACAAGCTGATCCCGGTCTCGCTGCTGCCCCTGGGCCGCGAGATCGTGTCCGTCGATCAACTCCACGCGGTCGGTGACCGCGGCTACGTGACGATCCCCGACCGCCGGTGACCGATCAGGCCAACGCCGCCCTGGCGCTGGCCATGTCGTCGGTGGCGATCACGATTTTGACCCCGCTGCCGCACGTGGTGTACAGCAGCTCGATGTTGACGCTCGCGGCCGCAAGCTGGCGCGCGAGCTCGCCCAGCGAGCCCGGCCTGTCGGCGACGTCCACGACCAGCACCTCGCGCTGATCGGCTACCCCCATGCCGGCATCGGTGAGCGCGGTGACGGCGCGTTGCACGGCGTCGTCGTCGATCAGCAGGTGAATGATGCCGCGGCCCTCGCCGGTGAATGCGCACATCCCCTGGATGTTGACCCCGGCTTCGCCGGTTGCCCCGCCGAGCGTCGCCAGCTGTCCGGGCTCGTCCTTCAGCACGACGGTCAGATCGGTCGGCACGACCGGAGGCTACCGCTTACACGCGGGCCTGGCGCAGAATCCGCTGCCGGCTGACACCGGCGATGCGCGGTCAGTTCTCCATGCGGAAGCCGAGCTTGAGCGCCACCTGGTAGTAGTCCACGGCGCCCTCGTCGTTGAGGTAGCCCCGCACTTCGGTGACCTCGAACCAGTTGAGGTGGCGTAGCGTCTTGCGTGCCCGAGCCAGGGCAACGTTGATCGCTTCCTCGATCGACTCCGGCGACGATCCGACGATCTCGCTGACTGAGTAGACGTGGTCGCTCATAGCGGCTCCTAGGGTCGTTTGGTAGAGCCTATGCCGTTGGGCGTCAGTCGAGGACTTGGTCGAAGAACTCCAGCGGCCCAGCCGCGGCGTGCACCTCGTCGGTGATCGCCCCGTCGACCAGCACGAACACCATCCGCACGGGCCGATCGGACCGGTTGGCCCATGCGTGGTTGGTGCCCCGCTGGACGACCGCGTCGCCCGGACCCACTCGTGTCTCGGACCCGTCGTCGAGCAGCAGCCACGTCTCGCCGTCCAGCACAACGCCTACGTCGAGCGTCTCTGTACGGTGCATCGGCGATTCGGCGCCCGGCGCCATCTCGGTGAATCGGATCATCACGCCGTTGGCAGGCGGCCCCACTGTGATCGGGCGATCTGTCGGCTCTGGCTCGTCGGCGGGGATCTGAACCGGCACGCCCTCCGTGACCCAGATCTCGTGAAACGCCGCGGTCCCGATGTCGGTCGTCTTCGGCGACGGCGTGTCGGCGAGGATCACCGACTTGCCCGATGCGTCGTGACCCGTGACGATGCGGCGCGGCGCGCTCATCGGCCGCATCGTCGCACAAAGCCGGATCTCTTACGCGTTTTCGATCCGGCTCACACGCGATCCTTATCCGTAGCAGCCACAGTCTCGACTATGACCGCGCTAGCTCACAGACGAGCCGCAATCGAATTGCATTCCGGCCTCAGGCTCGCCGACGGCCCTCCCGGCCGCCTTTGGCTTCGCGCTACGAGCGATGGCTGGTCGCTGCTGGACCCGTCGGGCAAGATCCTGTTCTACGGCCTTGGCCAATCCTCGCGCCGCCAGTGCCTCGAGTTCGCCCGCAGCCGCGGCGTGCTCGCCGTACTCAGCTGAGCGCGGTCGCTCCAGCGCCCGCTGCAACTCGTCGGGTGTGCGATTTGTCGCACTTCGGCGCCCAAGTCGTCGCATACCTTGCATTCCCTGACCATGGGAATTGCATTGGCACCGGCACTCCAGACGCGCGACGGGGCAGAGGCTCGCGCCGAGCAAAAGCGGCGGCTGCCGAGCCGCGTCGGCGGCGGCCGCTACGAGTTCGAGCGACTGATCGGCGAGGGCCGCCACAAGCGGGTTTACCTCGCGATCGACCGTCACGCCGGTCGCGAAGTGGGGCTCGCGCTGGTCAAGGCCCAGGCCTTCGACGACCTCGGCGAGGCCCGCGTGTGGCGGGAGTTCGATGCCATCGCGCGCCTGAGCGGCCACGCCAACACAGTCGCCTTCTACGACAGCGGCGAGGACAGCTACGGTCGGCCTTACCTCGTCACCGAGCACGCCGGAGGCGGCGACCTGTCCGATCGGATCGTGGAGGCCCAAGACCACCCGATCGCTCTCGGGGAGGTGTTGCGGATCGCGGCCGACGTCGCGTCGGCGCTGGACCACGTGCATGGATGCGGGATCGTCCATCGCGACGTCAAGCCGGAGAACCTGTGGATCACCGCGGGCGGTGACATCAAGCTCGGCGACTTCGGACTGTCGCTCGCCGGCGGCGAATGCCAGCCCGGCGCGGGCGAGTCGGTCGAGGGCACGGCCGCATACATCGCGCCCGAGCAGGCCCTGGGGGCGCCGGCCGATGAGCGCTCAGACCTCTACTCGCTCGGGGCGATGCTCTACGAACTGCTGTGCGCGCAGCCGCCGTTCGTGTCCGACGACGCCGACGCGACATTGATGGCGCACCTGCACAGCCTGCCGGACGCGCCGGCGGGACGGCGCGCGGACGTCCCGCCCGCGCTCGACGAACTCGTGCTGTCGCTGCTGGAGAAGGCTCCCGAGAACCGCCCTCAGGCAGCGACCGACGTCATCGACGCGCTCGCGGCGATCCGGCCGCTCTCACTTCCGGCGGCTTTCGTCCGTCGGCTTGGCCGCAAGGGCCGTTCCCGGACCCTGCGTCGCGTCGCGGCCTGACACGGCGCCCCGGCGATCCCGCTGGCTGCCCGCGACGGCCCTGGCGAACCGGGCGTCGAGCTCCTGGCCCAGCGACGCAAACCCGCCATCGGCGTAGTGCAGGCAGCCGAGCACGCCCGCGCCCAAGCCCGCGCCGAGCGCGGTCGCGACGGCGAGCCGGACGATCGTGCCCGTCAGGACCGAGAGCACGATCGGATGCAGCAGCACGGCGCCGTTGAGCAGACCGACCGCGAGCGAGACCAGTCCGACGCCGACCGCGCCGCCCATACGCAGGTTCTCCGGGCCGCGGAACATGACGCCCAGCCCCACCGCGAGAAACACGATCGAGTCGACGGCCTCGATCCACGTGCCCGGCGAGGCGTACACGTCGAACGCCAGGGAGAGCTCGACCACGACCGACGCTGCGGCGGCGGCGATCGCGAAGCCGGTCGCCATACCTGGGATGAGGTCACGCCTGTGCAGCAACAGCGGCAGCGCCCCAAGCGCGCCGACCAGGAGCGCCAGCCCGAGCCACAAAGGGAGCGACGGGCGCGCGAAACGCGCGAGCTCGCCCGTGAGCCGGGCGGGCCGGCCGTCGACCGTCAGCGGAATGCTCCAGGTGCCGCGATTAACTCCTGCTGGAAGCCGCTGCACGCGGGAGTCGTGCCACGCCACCGAGGCGCGGCCGCGCTGCAGTCGCCAATGCGTCCCGGCCGCCGCGATCCGCTGCTTCTTCTTGACGAGACCGACCACGACCGCGGTCGGCGACGCGGCGTTCACCCACAGCCCCGATCGGTCCAGCCGGAAGACCGGCTCGCCGAGATAGCCGCTCATCGCGACGACGTGGCCCGGCCGCAGCGTGAGATTGAGGCCGTGGTCGCTCTGATAGATGCGGACGGTGTAGGCGGCGGTGTGCGGCGACGAGACGGTGGCGCGGTAGTCGACGGCGACGGTGCCCGATCGCAGGTGCGCCTGTGCCGATGCCGGGATCGCCAGCGGGCCAAGCACCACGGCTACGAGCACAAGCCGCCTGAGCGGCTCGCGGCAGCCCGCTGCCTGAATCACGCCGAGCACCGACGACCAGCCCCACCGGGTCATGTCGCCGCCATTCTCCACCGTTTGGCGAGCCCGATGTCAATAGCGCACACTGTCG
Organism: Solirubrobacteraceae bacterium; assembly: GCA_035693425.1. Taxonomy (GTDB): domain Bacteria; phylum Actinomycetota; class Thermoleophilia; order Solirubrobacterales; family Solirubrobacteraceae; genus Palsa-465. The sequence goes on along the minus strand of DASSGR010000142.1, from coordinate 5,411 downwards.
ATCCGCGATATCGTGGTACGACACGTCGGAGAGAGAGCCGGCCCGGCTGGCCGGCCAAACGCCACCGAGGGAGGCGACCTTGCCGGAGAGAACGCACACGGCGACCTTCCGCGCCACGGACGGGCCTTCACGCATGCTTGCGGACCTCGCATGTCCTGCCTGCGGTCACGTCGAAGCGCGGGAACTGCCCGACCGGATTGCGATGAACCGCATGCGGATCTTCTGCGACTGCTGCGGTGCTTTCGTGACGATCCTGCTCACCGACGAGCAGGTCCAAGCAATACGCGGCGGTTCCGTAGCCTGACCTGCACGTTGTCTGCCGGGATGCCTGACGCGGTGCGATATCGTCGCGCGATGTGACGCTTGGGCAGTCCGACTTCGAGCACCTCCTCGAGCTACGCACGGGCTTGCGTCGCTTCATCCGCTGGAGCGACCAGCAGGCGCAGTCCGCCGGCCTGACACCCGCCAAGCATCAGCTCCTGCTCGCGATCAAAGGGCACTCGGACCCGGCGGGGCCCACGATCGGCGAAATCGCCGACTATCTCGTGCTGCGACACCACAGCGCCGTCGGCTTGATTGACCGTGCCGTCACGGACGGCCTGGTCAAGCGCAACAAGGATCGCACCAAGGGTGTGGTGCGGGTCACGCTGACACGGGCGGGCGAAGACAAGCTCGAAGCGCTGGCCGAGACCCACGTCGAGGAGATCGCGCACCTGGCCCCGACGATGCGCACCCTGTGGCGGGCGTTGGAGCACGCCGACGGCAACGCGCCCCACCCTGCCGCCCGGCAGCCGGCCGCGAAGCAACCGGCCCGCCGGACCCGGTAAGTCCGTCCCGTCTACTTGCTTCGCCGGACCGGCCGAAACCCCCGCAACCGAAGCACCGGGGCGTGCGGGTTTACCGGCGGAAGCGCCTCGCCCCGACGGTGGCCGAAGACGTGACCGAGGGGGCGCGGGTCTGGGCCGATCTTCCGCGCCCTCTCCCCCGCTGCCGGATCCGATATCGCTCGTCGCATTGCTTGAACCTCCTATTGCGCGATCGCCGTATCGTATCACGATATCGCTAGGCGATATCAAGGCGATGTTGCCGGCGATGGCTAGCATCGGAGGCGTGCTCGAGTCGCCTACAGTCACCGAGGATCCGAGGGACGGACAGTCCGAGCAGCGCCGCCCCGCGATCATTGCCGTCGATGACGAGCCTGCGGTGCTTGCGGCGGTCGCACGGGACCTGAGGCGCGGCTTCGGCGAGCGCTACCGCGTGATGCGCGCGGGCTCTGGTGCCGACGGTCTAGAGCTGCTCAAACAGGTCCGCGCGCGCGGCGACCAGGTCGCGCTGCTGATCGCGGACCAGCGGATGCCGGGGCTGTCGGGAACGGACTACCTCGTGCAGGCCCGCAAACTGGCGCCCGACGCCAAGCGCGTGCTGCTGACTGCGTATGCCGACACGGAGGCGGCGATCCAGGCGATCAACGAGGTCGCGCTCGACTACTACCTGCTCAAGCCATGGGATCCGCCCGAGGAGGAGCTGTTCCCGGTCCTCGAGGATCTGCTCACGACGTGGGACGCCGGCGCCGCGCTCGAATCCGGCGGCGTGCGCGTGATCGGGCACAGGTTCTCCAAGCAGACACACGACGTGCGCGACTTCCTGGCTCGCAATCGAGTACCGGCACGCTGGCTGGACGTCGAGCGCGACAGCGAGGCTCGTGAGCTTATGAGGGTCGCGGGCGTCGACTCGGGAGGGCTGCCGGTCGCGCTGCTCGAGGACGGGTCGATCCTCGAGCGTCCGACCACCCTTGAGCTCGCCGAGAGGCTTGGGATCTCGGCGCAGCCGTCGGGGGACCATTACGACCTTGTGATCGTCGGCGGTGGTCCGGCCGGCCTCGCCGCCGCCGTGTACGGAGCATCCGAGGGCCTGCGAACCGTGATGGTGGAGCGCGAGGCGCCGGGTGGTCAGGCGGGCCAGTCGAGCCTGATCGAGAACTATCTGGGCTTCCCGTCCGGGCTCAGCGGATCCGACCTGGCGCGCCGCGCGACCGATCAGGCGCGCCGACTCGGAGCTGAGCTCCTGACCGTTCAGGAAGCGATGGCGCTCGAGGTGGAAGGGGCCGGGCGGCTGCTGCGGCTGACCGGCGGCGGCGTGCTGAGCTCGAACACGGTGCTCGTGGCCTCCGGTGTCTCCTATCGCAAGCTGAGCGTTCCGGGGTTCAAGGAGCTGACGGGGGCGGGCATCTACTACGGCGCCGCGTTGACGGAGGCGCGCGCATGCCAGGACCAGCATGTCGTCGTGATCGGCGGCGCGAATTCCGCTGGACAGGCGGCCGTCTACTTCAGCGGCTATGCGGCGCGGGTGACGATGCTGGTCCGGGCCGATTCGCTGGCGAAGTCGATGTCGCAATATCTGATCGAGCAGATCGCGGCGCTCCCGAACGTAGAGGTGCGCACGGGCGCGCAAGCCGTCGCCGCCGAGGGCAAGGATGGGCACCTCCGCGCGTTGACGATCCGCGCCGCGGACGGGGCTGAGACGGTCGAGGACGTCGATGCATGCTTCGTGTTCATCGGCGCCGCGCCCCGGACCGATTGGCTTGACGGCGTCGTGGCTCGCGATGAGCGCGGATTCATCCTCGCTGGGCCGGACGTGCGCGAGCATGGCTGGCCGCTGTCTCGCGAGCCGTACGTGCTCGAGACGAGCGTTCCCGGGGTGTTTGTCGCTGGCGACGTGAGGACGCGCTCGATCAAACGGGTGGCGAGCGCCGTCGGGGAAGGCTCGATGGCGGTGTCGCTGATCCACGAGTACCTGGCAAGCGCATGAGCCTGCCCGAGCAAATCACTGAGCCCGAGCGCCCGACACTCGACGACCTGCGCCGTATCGACCTGTTCGACGATCTCGACGACGAGCAGCTCACGCGCTGGCAGCAGGTGTCGGTCATCAAGAACCTGCCGGCCGACACGCTCGTGGCCGAGGCACGAGATTCTTCGGCAGGAGTCTTCCTGCTGTTCGATGGCGTCATTCAGGGCCTCGTGTTCGAATCCGGCCGTCTGGAGCCGGTTACCCGCCAGGTGGCGCCGACGTGGATGGGTGCGATTACGGCAATGACCGAGACCGGCTTCGCGGGAGAGATGCGCACTGCCACCGATGTCCGGATGGCAGTGATCGCCCCGGAGGACTTCACAACCGTTGTATTGACGCAGCGCGCCGTTCACCGCCGCGTGATGCGAGCGGTCCGGACGGTGTCTGCACGCACCGCCGCCCGCGAGCAGAACCGCGAGCGGCTGGCGTCGCTCGGGACGATGGCCGCAGGGCTCGCCCACGAGCTCAACAACCCAGCGGCCGCGGCGCGACGGGCCGCCTCCGATCTCGCCGAGGCACTCGACGTGCTCGCCTCGACGATCGGGCTGTTTGTCGAGTCCGGGATCGAGCGCGAGCAGGCGGGCGAGCTCGTGGCGATGCAACGCGAGGCGATCGACCGCGCGGCCTCCAACGACTCGATGTCGGCGCTCGATTCCGCAGACGCAGAGGACGAGCTCCTCGACGCGCTGGAGGGTCTCGGCGCCCCTGAGCCCTGGCGCGTCACCGAGCCGCTCGTTGCCGCGGGCATCGACAAGGAGTGGCTGGAGCGGCTCGAGCAGATCGCCGGCCCGGCCTCGGCCGCCGCGATCGCGTGGATCGCGGCGTCCCTGACCGCGCAAGGTCTGGCGGCGGAGATCGCCGAGTCGACCGACCGGATGGGCAAGCTCGTCAAGGCGATCAAGGCGTACGCGTTCATGGACCGCGGCGAGGTGGTCGAGACCGATATTCACGAGGGGCTTGAGACCACCCTCCTGGTCCTCGGCCACAAGCTCAAGCACACCTCGATCGAGGTCAAGCGCGACTACGACCGCTCGCTACCCAAGCTCACACTGCGCGGTTCAGAGCTCAATCAGGTTTGGACCAACCTGATCGCCAACGCGATCGAGGCGCTCGGCGAGTCCGGGACGATCAAGATCGACACCGTGCGCGACGGCGCCTGTGCCCGGGTCGACGTGATCGACGACGGCCCGGGAATCCCCGCGGAGATCCGCGACCGCGTGTTCGACCCGTTCTTCACGACCAAGGAGGTCGGCGAAGGCACCGGCCTCGGCCTCGACACCGCGCGGCGCATCGTGACCGAACGGCTCGGTGGCTCGATCCAGCTCGAATCCGAGCCCGGGCACACCGTGTTTCACGTGTGGCTGCCGCTCGACGGCGGTGCGCGCGGCAGTTAGCTCGTTCGCTGAGCTTGAGCGTTATCCGCGCGGCCGGGTCCGTCACGACCCGCGATCCTCGCACGCGCCGGGGCGACGTGGGATCTTTTGCGACGCAATGCGCCAGCTCATGTTCCTCGAGGCAGGACGGGTCGCATGGCAGGAAGCTCCGGACCCCCAGTTGACTGACCCGAGCGGCGCGCTGGTGCGTCCGCTGGCCGTGGCGCGTTGTGACCTCGACCAGCCGATGGCGGCGTTCGGGATCTTTCCCGGGCCCTATGCGGTCGGGCACGAGACGGTGGCCGAGGTGATCGCCGTGGGCGAGGAGGTCAGCGAGCGGCGGGTCGGCGATCGGGTGCTCGTGCCGTTTCAGGTCTCATGCGGAACGTGCGCGGCCTGTCGTGACGGCCGCTTCGGGGCGTGTCACACCTACCGCGCGCGAGCAGGCGGCGCGTTCGGATTCGGCGAGGCGGGTGGCGGTCACGGCGGCGCGGTCGCCGATGTCCTTGCAGTCCCGGCAGCAGATCACATGCTGCTTCCGGCTCCACAAGGGAACGCCCCAGCACTGTGCGCTCTGCCCGACAACGCCTGCGATGCCTATCGCGCCGTGGGCCCGCAGCTCGCCGAGCACCCCGGCGCCGAGGTGCTGATCGTCGGGGGCGCAGCCGCATCCATCGGCCTGTACGCGGTCGCGTTCGCGCGCGGACTTGGCTCGGCGCGCGTCCACTACGTCGACCGCGACGAGGCACGCTGCGCTGCCGCCGCCGCGATCGGCGCCGATGTCGAGCACCAGCAAGGCCCCTGGCCGCGGCGCTTTGAGCGGGCGCCGATCACTGTTGAGGCAGCCGGTGAGCTGGAGGGACTACACGCCGTCCTGCGCTCGACCGACGACTACGGGTTCTGCACGTCGGTCGCGATCCACTTCGCACCGACTGTGGAGCTACCGCTGCTGGAGATGTATACGCGGGGCATCACGTTCCACGTATCGCGCGCCGATTCGCGCCGCCTGCTGCCCGCGGTGCTCGAGCTGTTCGCAGACGGTCGCTTCGATCCGCTCGCGGTGCCGACCACGATCGTGCCCTGGGACCGAGCCGACGAGGCGTGGCTCGAACCCGCGACGAAGCTCGTACTCGAACGCAGCTGATCGCTCAACCAGGGTTGATCAGCGTCAGCACGTCGCTTCCGTGCCGC
>DASSGR010000141.1:0-4154 GCA_035693425.1 Solirubrobacteraceae bacterium | reverse complement strand
GTCTCATCTGCCCTCGCCGGAGTCCGCGTGGCGGGTCCGTCGCCGGGCTGCCGGGCGCGTGAGAGGGCGTAATGAGGTGCGTACGGCGGACACGGGCCGGAGGGCAGCGGTGCGGGAGCGGGCGGGGTTTGTGCACGGCCTTGCCGCGGCCGAATCAGGCCCCAGGCCGATGGGCGGGAGGGCGCTAACGCCAGACGATCACTGCCGTGCCGCCCGTGGTCGTGACCCACAGCTCATTGTCGATCGCTGCGATTCCCGCCGTGCCGAACTCGTCGAGGTTCACGCCTGTCAGCACGTGACCGTCGTTCGGGGCGACTTCGACGAGTCGATCCGACGCGCCGCTTTGTTGGACGGCGGCCCAGATCATGCCTGCGGCCACGGTCCACGCCTGGACGCCCTGGCCGCTGGATCGGTGCCAGCGCCAGAGCACCTGACCCGTTGTAGGGTCGATGCGAGCGAAACCGCCGTGAACGCTCGCGATGAGCGCGTCACCTGCGAACCCAAAGGTCCCAGGGGCGGGGTCGTCGCGCAAGTTGCCATTTGGCAGCAGGATCCGGACGTCGGACAATCTCGAACCGGTGCGTGCGTCGAATCGAAGCAATCCCTGCTGCCGGGAACCGACCGCGAGAGCCCAGAGGTCACGGCCCCGCAGCGCGATCCCATCCGGGCCCCAGCCGTACGGCAGCGCAATCAGCGTCGTGGCGCGACCGGTTTGGGGGTCGATGCGCAGCACCCCCAAGCTACCGCGGTCGTGCCACGTTGGCGTGGTCCCGAGCACCCAGACGCCTTCCTCGCCGGCAGCGAGCGCGAACCCCCAGAAGCGCTCCCCGGACGGCGTGCGCAGGGGGATACGCGCCGCCACGCCGCCCGTGCGAAGGCCGACCCGGATCAGCGAGCTGGCGGTGAAGCCGCCGGCGTTCGCGGGGGAGGTGAGCAGTGCCCACAGAGACCCACTGGTGGGCGCCACCGATACGTCGCCGGGGGCGGGGAAGCGGGCGGTCACCCGGTGCGTGCGCGGATCCACTCGCACCAGCTGGCTTCGTCCCTTGTCGTCGATCCAGAGCGAGCCGTCGGCTGTGACCGCTCCCCCGAGCGAATCGGCCAACGAGAAACGATCCACGACCTTCGGCTGACGCACCGGCTGGTGCTGCGACCGGCCAGACGTCAGGAGGACCACAGGCACGATGAGCGCGATCAACGTGACGAGGACCAGCGCCGCCGGCACGAGCGAGCGCCGGGTCGTACGCAGCGCCGAGCGGCCGCTCGCCGCTGTCCTGTCCACTCGTCCGCGCCGCAGCTCTCGCTCGGCGGCCTCCCTCAGCGCCAGGCGGAGCTTGGTTTCAAAATGGAAATCGGCCATTAGCTCGGCCCTCCGATCCGGCTGCGCAGCCTGGCAAGCCCACGGCTCACACGTTTGCGTACCACCGCCTCCGAGACGTGGAGCGTCTGCGCGATCTCGTCGTACTCCCGCTCGTCGATCACGCGCGCCCTGATCGCCTGCCGCTGCTCGGCCGGCAGCTTCTCTACCAGCTCGGTCACGACGTCCGGGTCGCCGATTCTGTCGATGCGGGCGATGTCGTCATCCGTCAGCTTGATGCGCTCGATGCCGAGCCGCCGGCGCGCCCGATCGTCTGCACGCCCGCGTCGCTGCGAGTCGGCGAGCTTGTGGTAGGCGATCCCGAACAGCCACGAGTCCGCGGTGCCGCCGTGCGGCCGGTAGCGCCGCCGCGCGGCAAGCGCCGCCGCGAACGTCTCCGCCGTGAGATCGGCGGCCAGCTCCGCGTCCCTGGTGCGACGTGAAAAGAATGCGAGCACGCGATTGAAGTAGCGGCCGTAGAACAGCTCGAACGAAAGCGCATCACGATTCCCAAGCAGCTCCTCGTCGGTGGCGGTCATCACATGGTCCCCAAGAAGGGGATTCGCAGCTGGACGCCGATTGTGACCGAGATCCCGACCGTGTGATGGGGCCATTTCGAGTGTGCCGGTCACAACTTGCGCCGGTCGCCGAATACCGAGATGACACACCGCCGCTACAGACGGCCCAAGGCCGGCGAAGGAGGTCCTCCATGAAGCACAGTTGTCATTTCTCCTGGGGTCTGATTCGCACCCTCGTGCTGACCGCCGTCACTAGCGCTGCCGCGCTGTTGCTGGTCGGGTTCACGAGCGCATCGGGTGGCATCAACTATGAAAACTCTGACCCGCTGACGGGTAGGCCGGCCGTCTCGGACGTCTCCGTGAACTACGGCGACTTCAACCCCCTCACGGGACGCCCCGACAGCGCACCGCAGCCGACCAGCCCCAGCTCGCGAACCGTTCGCGTCGGCGGGTCGCCGGAGCTCGCGGCTCCGTCGGTCCGGACCGTGGTCAAGGATCACGGCGGGCACGTGCTCGCGATCAGCCTCGCTGCTGGGGCGATCCTGATCGCGCTTGCCAGCGCCGGCTACACCGTCGTGCGCGCCTCAACCGCGCGGGCTCGTTCATACGGGGCGTAAATAAACAATCACAAATGACCGACCCGCCATTCGAGGAGGGCTACCAAATGATCCGCAGCCCGTTTCCCGACGTTCACAGTCCTGACATTCCGCTCACCGAGTTTGTGCTCGCTCGCGCTGGCGAGCTGGGCGATAAGCCCGCGTTGATCGACGCGCCCACCGGCCGGACGATCACCTACGCGCAGCCTGTGCATGCCTACGGGGCCTGCGCACGGGTCCGCGGGGCCGAGGAGGAGTCATGTTTGACTATGTGATCGTTGGCGCCGGTTCGGCCGGTTGCGTGCTGGCGGCGCGGCTGGGCGAGGATCCGGATGTGCGCCTGGCGGTGATCGAGGCGGGGCCGCCGGACAGCGAGCCGGTGATCCACATGCCGCTGTCGTTTCGGCAGCTGCAGGAGAGCCGGTTTGACTGGGGGTTGTGGAGCGAGCGCGAGCCGGGGCTGGGCGACCGGCGCGATCTGCTGCCGCGGGGGCGCGTGCTGGGGGGATCGAGCTCTTTGAACTGCATGATCTACATCCGCGGCAACCGCGCCGACTACGACGGCTGGGCGGCGAAGGGGTTCGCCGGCTGGGGCTATGAGGATGTGCTGCCCTACTTCCGCCGCGCGGAGGACAACGAGCGCGGGGAGAGCCATTGGCACGGCGTGGGCGGGCCGCTGACGGTGAGCGATTGCCGATCGATGCATCCGCTGGTCGGGGCGTGCATCGAGGCGGCGGTGGACACCGGAATCGCGCCGACCGACGATCACAACGGCCCGGTGCAGGAGGGGGCGGGCTGGTTTCAGTTCACGCAGCGAAACGGCAGGCGCTGCAGCACGGCGGTGGCGTACCTACGGCCGGCGGTCGAGCGCGGCAACGTCGACGTGCTCACCGATGCGCTGGCCACCCGGATCCTGTTGGAGCACGGGCGCGCGGCCGGCGTCGAGGTCCTGCGAAACAACGAGCTGCAGACGGTGCGCGCCGAGCGTGAGGTGATCGTGTGCGCCGGGGCGTATCACTCGCCGCACCTGCTGCTGCTGTCGGGCATCGGGCCCGCCGACGAGCTGCGGGCCCTGGGCATCGAGCCGAAGCTCGACCTGCCGGTCGGGAAGAACCTCCACGACCACCCATTCGTGGGGTTCGTGTGGCTGACCGATCACGAGAGTCTGCGCACCGGGATGACGCCCGAGAACCTCGCGCTGTTTGAGCGCGAGGGCCGCGGGCCAGTGACGTCCGGGTTTTCGGAGGGCGGCGCGTTCATCCGAACGCGCCCGGACCTCGACGCCCCCGACATCCAATTTCACTTCGGCGGCGGCGCGGCGCCCAGGGAGACCGCGGACCCGCCGATCCCGCATGACGGCTTCACCATCTTCCCTACGTTGCTCGCGCCGACCAGCCGCGGACAGGTGACGCTGCGCAACCGTCTGGCGCACGCCAAGCCGCGATCCTGCACAACTACTACGCCACCGAGGAGGACACGCGCAGCATCATCGACGGCACGCGCGTCGCGCTTGAGATCGCCTCGCGGCCGGCGCTGCGCAAACTGCGCACGGCCGACTGGGCCGTGCCCGAATCCGACTCGGACGGCGACATCCTAGAGTTCGCGCGCCACAACACCCGGACGATCTTCCACCCGGTGGGGACGTGCGCGATGGGCACCGTCGTCGATCCCGAACTGCGCGTC
>DASSGR010000140.1:0-35138 GCA_035693425.1 Solirubrobacteraceae bacterium | reverse complement strand
CGATCCCGAGACGCGTGCTCAGCTCGTAGAGCAGGAAACTCACCTTCGCCTCGGTCCAGACCCCGATGACACCGACGCGCAGGGGTTCGCCGCCATGCTCGCGCCGGATCCGGTCGAGCTGCCCTTCAAGGTCGGTGCCCTGCAGGTCGTTCAGCGTGATCGAATCGACGATGCACTCGTTCGCCGCAGCCTCTGCCACCTGGTCCATCTCCAACACGAGGCGCGCGCCGGTCGTGTCCTTAATGCAGTGCGCGCCGAAGCGCGCCAGGTGCTCGCGCTGTGCGGGATCGTCCGGGTCGTGCCAGTCGCGGATGTGGACGAGGTCGATCGCATCGGACGGCAGGCCGCGCGCCCACTGGATGAGCTGGGCCAGCGGCCCGGCGGCCGGCTCAGGTCCGAGCAGGCGGGTCGCCTCCGAGTAGCCGACATGCAGCAGGTTCGGCAGCGGATCGTGAGGGCCGATCGGGTCGACGAAGTCACGTTGCAGGCACTGCGTGATCAGGACGGTCGCCATCTGACTCGCTTAGCCTGCTCCCAGGACGCGGCGATTGCAACCCGACCCACCCGACCGCGAACCAACGGGTTCTCTCGTCACGATGCTTGGAACGCGCGCCCTGGTGCACGGGTTTCCGGAACCAATCCGGAACGAAGCGCCGGAAATGCTCCTACGGTCGCCGATGGGCCGCGATTCGGCAACGAAAAACCCCGCTTTAGCGGGGCTTTCTGAGAGCGGCTGAAGGGGCTCGAACCCTTGACCTTCTGCATGGCAAGCGGTACCGCATCGGGCGTCAAATGGCGCAAAAGCTCTGGAAATTGGCCAATGACGCGGCTGAGTCGACCTGAGCGAAATTCGGCCGAGTTACGGACACTTCCGCTGGGTTAACGGCGCGGAGCGGCCCACACTTGCCGGGCGCAGCAGCGTGGGCGCTCGTTCCAAGGACGAGGTCCGGCGCGCTCTCGCGCCGTTTCAGGCGGACGGGTGGGCGTTCCGGCACTCGCTGCCCTGCCAGGGCGAGGGGACATCGACTCGTTGGCGATCGCGCCGACCGGTGTTGGGTTCGCGATCGAGACCAAGACGAGGGCGTATGACGATCGTCATCTCGCGCGTGTGTGCGACCAGGCGGCATGGCTGTCTCGTCGGCGTCGGCGGTGGTGTCGGCGTGGCGCGGTGCCGGTGGTCTGCCTGGTTCGCGCACGCGGCGTCCAGCGGCTCGAGCGGGGCGTTCTGGTGGTCTCGATCGATCGGCTGATCCTGGTGCTGCGAAGCGCCGCCGGTGGGGTAGGTCGGCCGGCCGACGAGCTCGGCGTGCGCGGTCTCTTCGGCCAGCGGGAGCGTTTCGAATGAGCCGGTTGCGTGGGCAGCCCCGCTCACGCACCGCCCGGACCGAGTTCCCCTGAGTACCGCGCATTCCGAGACGGAGCGGAGTGCCGGGCGGCGCGCGTTCGCCGGAGCGAATCCAGTGGCACGCGTCCATCTCTGCTAACCGCGGCAGCGAACGTCGGAACCGCTAAACAGACGTCGGCACGGCGGAAGACGCGCGTGGCTGCGGGCGGCGCCGACAACGGCCTGCACCGCGCGGACGATGACGGACGGCTGGCCGCTGCGTGACGAGAGGACGTCGTGATTGCTGGCAAGCGCAACGACGTGCACGCTGTTCTCAGACAGCGCGGCGAGCTCGTCCTGCATCCCGTCCCACAGCCGGTTCAGGGCGCGGTACAGCCGTGCCGGCGTGCGCGGGAAGTTGTCCTGTCGTCCCGCCGTGATGACGGCCAGCGGCATGCCACCAAGGCTTGTGACCCGACTGGCGATCGCCTCGCCGGCGGCGAGGTCGACGCCGTCCATCACCGTGGTCGCCACCCCTCGACGGATCTCCGGCGCCTGCGACCGCGGCCAGATCGCGAGCTGCCGTCGTCGTCCGTCGCGGCCAATCGTGTCGATCAGGACGAGCCCCGCCGTTTCAGATGGGTACAGGTGCGCAAACACGCGCGCCAGCACCCCGCCGTAGGAGTGACCAACCAGCACGTACGGCGGCTCGACGCGGGCGCGGGCGAGCAACCGCCGAAGGTCGGCGATCTCGTCGCGTGCGTCACGCACGCCGGGCGGCGCGACGCTGTTCCCCGTGCCCGCGCGGTCATACGCACACGTGCGTGTGCCGCGGCCAACCTCCGGCTGCACGTCCCGCCAGGAGAGCGTGTCCGCGCCAAAGCCGGCCTCCAGCACGACGGTTGGGCTGCCCGAGCCCACGCACTCCATGTAGAGGCTGCGCCCGTCCCCGATCGCGACGAACCTGCCCGAACCCTCGGCGACGGGTGCAGGGCGCGGCGTCCTCACCGTCGGGCCGCCGTGCGCGTTCGGCTCCTGCCCGCCGCAGCCCACCGCGAGTACGCAAGCCAGCAAGACGAGGACCGCGACCACACGACGCGCCACCGCCCAACTCTGACGTGCGAGCTATGACCCTGCAAGGCAGCTCCACAGCGAATGCTTCGGATCGGCGATCCCTGACGGCACGGCGCGCGAGCGAGCCATGCGCGGGCCCTCGCTCCTGCTTGGGGGCAGATGGAGCAGCGTCGGCAGCAACAAAGCCGGGCTCGGAGACTGCCCCTTCCGGACAGAGGGGCCAGGCGGTCGTCACTCGTTGGATGGCTGCTCCGCTGCCGTTGCGCTCGTCCGGGCTGATCGGTTGCGGGCGACTCCTTCGCGGCCGACCGATTATGCGGCTCGGCAATCGCGATGTCGCCGAGGTGGGCGCGCCACCTGCAGCGGCGGCTGACATGTGGTGGCGCTTGGGCGGCGGGCGAGGGGTAGCATCCGCGCATTCCAGGTTCAACGGCCCGTTTGGGCTGACCCGGCGGGCCTGCTCGGGAGGAATGCCATGTCCCATTCGAGTTGTGGCGCCCGGTTCGCTGCAGCGGGCTCGTGTCTCGCATGCTTGATGCTCGCCGTGTTGGCATCCGCGGCTGTGTCCACTGCCGCCGCGCGGGCTGCTTCGCTGCGGTTCACGCCGCCCGTGTTCGTCGACACGACGCTCGCAGGAGGTGAGCCATCGGTGGCGTACGCGGTCAAGTCCGGCCTGCTGGTGTACACGTCGCACGAGGGCACCACGCACCTGTTCTCAAGCGGCATCCCGGGCGCGCCGGCCGAGTCGGGGGGCTTCATCTCCAACTATCACAATCAGGTCAACATCTGGACCTCCGCCGATAACGGGGCAACCTGGAAGCTCGTTCCCTTCGGCACGGGCACCGATCCGCTGGCCACCGGCTTCAGCGACCCGGACCTCACCCAGGACAGCGCGGGCAACATCTACAACACCGGCATCGACCTGGCCAACGATGCGCTGTTCTCCTCTCAGAACGGCGGTAAGACCTGGCCGACCGGCACCGCGCAGTGTCACGAGGGCGATCGGCCATGGCTCGCCGGCGGCAACGCAAACGAGGTGTTCCTTTCCACCGACACCGAGGAATCCGGGCACGAGATCTTCCACAGCAGCGACGCGGGAGCCTCCTGCGCCGCCAACGGGATCCTCGACAACGGCAGTACGCCCGACGGCGGCACCTACGAGGGCCAGGGAAAGCTCTACTACGACCACGCGCGCGGGAACCTCGTCGAGCCCGTGTACTACCTGAACTCGAGCGGGGTCTTCGACGGCGTGGGAGTCGGGATCCTGCGTGATGCCAACAAAGCATTCGCGAATCCGTCCGCCGCGTTCGCCGACGTTCACGTCGCGACCACGACCGCGTTCTCGCACTGGCCCTCGATGGCGATTGACTCGAAGGGCAACTACTACCTCGTGTGGGACACCGACGCTCGCGACATGTTCTCGAGAAACGGTTGCCCGCCGACCGACTCGGGCAGCGAGAGCTTCGGCAGCTTGCCGCCTACCAACGCCGAGACGCCGCTTGCGAATCGGGTGTTGATGTCCGTCTCGACGAATGGCGGCTTGAGCTGGAGCGCTCCCAGGACCGTGGCCTACTACCCCGGGCACCGGCTGCTCTGGCCCTGGATCACGGCCGGCAGCGCGGGCAACGTCGGCGTCGTCTGGTACCAGTACGATCGGGTCACCGATCCCGACTGTGCGACCGGGAGCGTCTCCGTGATGGCCGCGCGGATTTCGAACGCGACCAGCGCGCAGCCGAGCGAGACCGTGGTCGACGCCGCCGGGGGCCCGATCCACAGCGGTTCGATCTGCGCCGGTGGAACGACGTGCGCCGCGGACAACGTGATCACGGGCGAGGACCGCCGGCTGGGCGACTACTTCACCGTCAGCACCGACGGCCACGGCTGCATGATCATCGCCACCGGCGACACGACCCTCAAAGATCCTGTGACGGGACAGCCCTCGCCGATCTCCCATCCGCTATTCCTGCGACAGAACGCAGGGCTAAGCTTGACAGGCATCCCATGCCGCTAGCCAAGCTGGGCCAGTTTGAGCCGGCGCGCCGCTGGTGAGGAGCACACGCCACCCAACGCCAGCGAGGTAACGCAGCCGCGGGCGTCGCTGTCGTGGCCCGACCCGGGAACGGATGACGGCGGCGAGCATCGGGCGCAGGACCCCGTCGTCCATACCGTTCTGCAGGCACGCGGCACGGACTTGGCCCGGCCGTCTCGGATGTGGCCGTGAGTTGCTCAGTCAACTCCCGCGGCGATGAGTTCTCGGAGTGGGCGGAGTCCCATGCGCATGACGCTGAATGCGCGACAAGTAGATCGACCGATGCGCGAAGTCGTGGCCTCTGTGTTCCTGTCCCTCGACGGTGGCGCCGAGCAGCCGGACAAGTTCGTGTGGAGCGTCTCACGATGACCATCGTCATTACTGCGTGGGACCGGTCGCCCGATCGTGGCATGGGCCTCGCGCGCGATATGCGCGTTCGCTGGGCGCTTGAAGAGGTGGGCCAACCCTACGAGGTTCGCTTCGTCTCGCTCTGGGCGAAGACGGAGCCCGCGCATCTGCGCGTTCATCCTTTCGGCCTGATCCCGACCTATGAGGAAGGCGACCTCGCCCTGTTCGAGACCGGCGCGATCGTCTTCCACATCGCCGAGCACCATGCGGGCCTGTTCCCGGACGATGCCGATGCGCGGGCGCGGGCCATCACCTGGATGTTCGCCGCGCTCAATACCGTGGAGCCTCCGATCCTCGAACTCGTAACCGCCAAGTTCGCGGAGGGCGACAAGCCCTGGGCCGAAGTGCGCATGCCTCTGGTCAAACAGCGCATTCGCGATCGACTGGTCCAACTTTCTGCCCGCTTGGGCGATGCCGACTGGCTCGATGGGGCGTTCAGCGCGGGCGACCTCATGATGGCGTCGGTGCTGCTCAGGCTGAGACCTTCGGGCCTGCTGGACGAGTTTCCGAAACTGGCTGCCTATGTTGCCCGCGGCGAAGCGCGGCCCGCATACAAACGGGGTTTCGCCGCCCAATGGGCGATCAACGCCGGCAATCCACAAGCGTGACGAAGTTCTCTGTGGGGTCGCCGTCGTTCCGCGACTTGGTGCTCGCGGAGGTCTCACTGCGCGACCGGACGTCTGCTTGCGCGAAAGGCGATCACGATCATTAGATCGTCCCTTCGTTAGACATATGGCTGACGAAGCGGATCACCGGCGGACACCACTCAGTCGGGGCGATGCCACGCTCGTATCAAGTCACGCCGGCGGCCCTCGGTCGGCGACCGGCGACAGAGCGAAAGCCGGTCAGACCCAACGGGCAAAGCGCGCCGCCGATCGTCCTGACCGAGGCGTCGCCCAAGCACTCGTACGCCAAGCGCGAGCTGACGAGCGACATCGATCGTCAGCAGATGGTCGGCGGTGACCGGTCCACACCTTTTCGGGTCACGCCAACGCCATGCGCGAGCCGTGACCGCGTCCCGGTCGAGAGCTGAGCGACAATCGAATCGTGACTGGTGTGTGCTCTCCCCTTCGCGAGTCTGGCTGGGTCTGGATACGGTCGGCGGCGGCGACGCCTGCCGAGGCGTTCGCTAAGTCGCAGGAGCTCATCGAGCGATGCGCAGCCTCGAATGGTGATCACACGCTGAGCGTGATCGGCGACTTCATCCTTCCACCGCGCGATGGCAAAGCAACGCGGGACTTCCAGACACTCCACTTCGACTTCGGTGTTCCCATTCGCCCGCTCCGCGACCAGGACGTGGCGCGGTATACAGCGCTCTTCATCCCCCGCTCCGCGGTCGGGGTCACGGCCGTGACGCGGTTGATACCTCTGGACGCTCTTCTCAGCCAGCGGCGTTGGCCGGACCAGACAGCGCTTCTTGACAACCTGTCGGCATACGGCGAGTCACACGGGGCGTGGGATGACGCGGATGGCTACTGCGAGGGCAGTCTGGGGCGCATCGTCGAGGCGGCAGCCGGCGCGGCGCGACTCCCGAGCGTCAAGTCCACGTCCGGCTTTCTGTGCGGGATGGAGTTCGACACTCTGGCCGCCGAGCTGGCCTTCTTCGCGTGTCTCGGCCTAGATGTGCGCGCCGTCGAGATCGAGGTTCCCCTGGACCGGGCGGGTTGCTCGTCTTCGACAACCTCGGGTTGGCACACGGGCGTCGCGGGAGCCGGAGACCAGGCGAGCTACACCAGCGGGTCTACGGGCACCGACTACTTCGCCCCGCGGGTCAGCACGCGCTTCGCGACCGCTTCCTCGAGGCGTTCAGGGAGCGTCACCTGGCTCCGGCACGACGCCACCATCGAGTTGATTCAACAGGGCGCTTGTCGCCGCGTCTGCCGGCAGGAAGGCCTCAAGCCTGAGCTCCGCGACAGTCACATCAACCGCCGTTCCGAAATGCGTGAGCGTGCTGAGCAGCCGCAGCTCGTCCTCTCCCCACCGCAGCCGAAGCGGTACCGCGAAGCCGACATGCTCAGAGGTTGGAGCTTTCATGGTCGGCGCCATCTCCGCGAGTTCCCCGGCCAGCGCCTCGAGCTTCGGATCGGGGTTGCGCATTGCTTCTTGCCGTACAGCGTCAACGATGTGCCATCCCCACTCGTCGAGATTGGCGATCCGCGGCGCCAGCCCGTGCGGATGGAGCAACAGGCGCGGCACGGCGATCGGCGGGGTCATGAGGTGGGGCGCTGTGCCTTTGGTGAGCGCTGTGAACGCGCGATTGCTCGAGATCAGCTCTCCGTACCGGTTGGTGACCACCGCCGGGTATGGGTTATGGCCATCGAGAACTCTGTGCAATGCCTCTCGGACTGCTCCGAGACTAGGGTGGTCGAGGCTCGTCTCGGTGTAGACCGGGGCGTAGCCGGCTAACCCGAGCAGCAGGTTGCGCTCGCGCAACGGGATCTCGAGCGCCTCGGCCAGCCGGATCACCATGGCACGGCCCGGCAACGAGCGACCGCTTTCGATGAAACTGACGTGGCGCTGGGTGGTTCGCGCACGCAGCGCCAACTCGAGTTGGCTGACGCGCCGGCGCGTTCGCCACTCCTGCATGGCGACACCGAACCGGAGTTCTCGAGTCGGAGTTTGCATGCTGCGTAGGACTCGGCTGCGCCGATCAACCGACGCTGATCACGACCTTGCCGAACGGCCGGGCGGATTGGTAGTAGCGGTAGGCGTCGGGAGCGTCATCGAACGAAAAAACGCGATCGATGACGGGCTGAATGCGGTTCGTGCTGATTGCCCGCATCATCGCATTGAATTGAGCGTGACTGCCAACCGCCAAACTTCTCAAGTTGGCACCGGCGAGCCATAGTTGCTTGACATCGAGAGGAGCCAGCCCGTCGGTGTCGCCGAGCAGGTCGACGAAGGCGATTTCGCCCTGCATCGCGACCGCCGCGAGCCCATCGCCTAGCGCACCGGTGACCTCGACGAGGTGGTCAACGCCGGCGCCATTGGTGAGCTCGCGCACCCGCGCCGGCCAGTCAGGCTCTTGTCGATAGTTGAGCACTTCATCAGCTCCGAGCGTGCGCAGCATCGCGGCCTTGTGTTCGCTGCTGGTGGTTGCGAGTACACGCGCCCCGAACGCCTTGGCGAACTGGATCGCAAACAGTGACACCCCGCCTGTGCCGAGCGTTAGCACCGTCTCGCCAGACTGCAGTCCGCGCCCGCCTGTTAGCGCGTTCCACGCCGTCACTCCCGCAACCGGCAGCGTCGACGCCTCGGAGAACGACAGGTGCTCGGGGATGCGCACGAGCGCTGCCTCGTCGAGCCGCGCGTATTCGGTGAGCATCCCGTCGAGGGACCCGCCAAGCTGAGCCGAGTGTTCGACTCTGAACCGCCCGTCCAACCACTGTGGGAAGACGGCCGCTGTGACCCGGTCGCCAACGATGAAACGCTCGACACACTCGCCGACGGCGACGATCTCCCCGGCTCCGTCAGAGACTGGGATCACGTCGGTTTTTACCGGCAGGGGATACCAACCATGCAGGATCATCAATTCGCGGTAGCTGAGCGACACGGCGCGAACCCGAACGACCACCTCCGACCGGCCCGGACGGGGCCGGTCGTCGGTCTCCACGCGCAAGCCACCGATCCCCGCGCCCGGCGTCGCCCGATAACTCCGCATCTTGCCTGCCATCGGACCGATCGGTCGCGACGCGGCCAGGTCGCGCCCGGTGGCGTCTCCGCGGTCCATGAGGGCTCACACCTCGATGAACTGATACGCGGCGCCGATCCGGCCGTCTGGGGCGAGCAGCAGAACCTCCAGCCCGACGCCAGCGACTGCTTCGCCACCGGCTGGGACCATCTCCCACCGAAACTTGACGACGTGCTCCAGCTGCTCGGCCTCGCCGCGTCGGCGGAACGTGTACCCGCCGGACCCCACGAACTCATCGTATGCCCGCGTCACCCGCCGCTCGAGCTGATCATGGCCACGTGCCTCGAGCATCGCGGTCATACCGAGCCCCGATGCCACCTCGGTCACTTCCACCGGCGGCTTCAGCACCTGCCGAGCGTCCGGTGCCCATAGCTCGGTCACGCGCTCGCGGCGCCTCTCTGCGTTCGGTTCATTCCACAGCGCCACGTACTTCTCGAACAGCTCATCCGGACTCATCAGCTTCTCCTTTGGTCGATCCGCTCTTCGTTGCAGAGCGCTCGCAGCATCGTGAAGGGCCAAGCCGCGGCCCCGCAATTCCCTCGAAGGAATAGCCAGGGGCCGCCCGGCCAAGCGGCCGCCGGGATCGGAGCGTGTGGGTTAACGGCGTCGCGGCAACGTCGACGTCGACCGCAGAGACCCAACGCTGGCAGGTGTCGTTGTTCGGCCATTTCGTCGTCGCCTCGAGACGATTCCCTCGGGGGAATTGCCTGCGGCCCACTTGGGCCTCACGATGCCGCGAGCGCTCTGCGAAGAGAGGTTCGAGCGCTCGATCCGCCATCAGACGACCGGAAGGCAGCGAATGACGGCTGACACAGCCACCGCTTACACAGCCCAGATTCCCAACGCGGACCTTGAGGACCTGCGCGCGCGCCTGGGACGTGTGCGCTGGCCCGACGAGGTCGCCGAAGCTGGCTGGGACTACGGCGTGCCTCTGGTGCAGGTCCGTGAGCGCGCCGCCCGCTGGCGCGACGGATTCGACTGGCGCGCGCAAGAGAAGCGACTGAACATGTATCCGCAGTTCCTCACCACGATCGACGGCCAGCGGATCCACTTCGTGCACGCCCGCTCGCCGGAGGCCGACGCCCTGCCGCTGATCGTCACCCACGGATGGCCGATGTCGGTGTTCGAGTACCTGGACCTGATTGGTCCGCTCAGCGACCCGCGCGCCCACGGCGCCGACCCCACCGACGCTTTTCACCTAGTCATCCCATCGGTTCCCGGGATCGGGTTCTCCGGCCCTACCCGTGGCCGTGGATGGGACACGACCCGAATCGCGCGAGCATGGGTAGCGCTGATGGCGCGGCTCGGCTATCAGCGCTACGGCGCTCATGGCAACGACCTCGGCTCGCAGGTCTCACCCGAGGTCGGCCGCCACGCCACCGAACAGGTGGTAGGGGTGCACGTCACCCAGCTGTTCTCGTTCCCATCCGGGGAGCCTGCTGAGTTCGCAGACCTGACCGAGGAGGACCAGAAGGCGCTCGGGTTCCTTGAGCAATTCACCTCCGGCGGCGGCCTCGCCTTCAACCAGTACCAATCCGCGCAACCCCAGACGCTTGCCTACAGCCTGCAGGACTCGCCGGTGGGCTGGCTGGCGTGGGTTCTCCAACTCTTCGGGGATGCGGTCGACGATGACGCGATGCTCACCGACGCATCGGTCTATTGGCTGACCAACACAGTCGGCTCCTCGCTGCGCCGCTACTACGAGGACGCACACTCCGCGAAGCGCGCTGCCGGGGCAACAACGACACCGACGGGCGTCGCGATCTTTGCCCGGGACTTCCAATCGGTCCGCAAATTCGCCGACCGGGACCACGCGAACATCGTGAGCTGGAACCGGTACGAGCACGGAAGCCACTTCGCGACACGGGACGCAACGGACCTACTTGTCTCCGACATCCGCGGTTTTTTCCGCGATCTCGCTAGTGCGCGCCTTCGGTTCCGCCACCACGCGACGCAAAGGCCCAGGAGGTTGAAACTCGCGGCCGCCGTCATCTCGGTCCCACTGATCTTTGAGTGGGTCTTCGCTCCTTTCAACCTCTGGAGCGGTCGCACGCTTGAGAACTTCGTCCGCTTCACCGGCTTTCAACGTCGGGTCGCCACCCGTGTTTTCGCACCGGTGAAGCTGGCGGTTGCCGGCCTGCTGATCGCGGGTCTGGCGCTCCCGGCGCTCAGCGTCGCCGGCGCAGCCGGGACCGTGCTCATCTCGCTTGTGTATCTCGCGCGTTTACACGCGCCCCGCCGACGCGACACTGCGGGAATTGTCGGCTTCGCGCTGTTCGGGCTGATCGGCGCCGCGCTACTGACGGTGCGTCTGCTCGCCTGAAACGGGATGAGCGACCTTGCCTGGTTGCGTCGGTAGGCTTAGTGATGATGACCGCACCGCGGCTCTACTACATGCCGCGGACTCGGTCGAGTCGTGTCCTGTGGTTGCTGGAGGAGATCGGCGCACCGTATGACCTGACGGAGATCAAGGGCGCGGAGCGCCGGTCTGAGGAGCACCTACGGCGCCACCCACTGGGGCGTGTCCCGGCGCTCGAGCTCGCGGACGGCACGACGATGTTTGAGTCGGCGGCGATATGCCTCACGCTGGCCGATCTAAACCCGGGCGCCGGATTGATCGGTCCAGTCGGCTCGACCGCGCGAGGGCTTGTGTACCAGTGGGTCGTCTTCGCGGTCTCAGAGCTCGAGGCGCCATTGTTTCGCTGGATTCGCGAGCTCGGCGAAGGGGTCTCCGACTCCCCGGCGCGCGACCGCTTCGCCGCCGCGGCCGACGCGATCCAGTCGGCGCTCGTCGATCGTGACTGGCTCGTCGAGGATCGCTTCAGCGTTGCCGATGTGATGTGCGCCAGCGTGCTTCAGGGAGCAAACGCGCGAGGGCTGCTCGAACCGTGGCCGGCGCTCGAGGCCTACGTGCAGCGCGGTGAGGCACGCCGGGCGTACGCACGGGCGGCAGCGATCTCGGACCGCCCCCGCAGCTGACGCCTGCCGGGTCTACCAACGCGACGCTACCGCCTCCACCGCAAATGAGTCACAAGGCGAATGCGCGAGGTGCCACTCAGCCCGACCGCTATCGGGACAGACGCAGCCACGAATCACATGCTGGCCTTCCGTGCCCGCGCGAGTACGAATGCGGGTCTCGACCCCGCGCGTCGCGACGCACCTGCTCGTCGCCACGAGCGCGATCAGCTAGACCGCGGTCGCGGCGAACGTGACGAGCGCCCTGCTCGCCGCGCGGAGCAACGGTGGCGCCGTCTGGGCCGTGGATGGTCGCGCTGATGTGGAAGCGGCGGTTGTTCCGTACGGAGCCGATGCTCGTGTCGTCTGCTGATCCTGGGTCGGTAGTTTGAGATCACCGTCGGCGGAGCCGCGGCTTGACTTCGTGCGCGGGCTGGTAGGGATCGCGCTCGGTCAGGTCCCGCAGCTTGGTGCTCCCGATCGACTCCAGGCGCGCGGTGACTAACGCGCCGGCGTAGCCAGAGAGGGAGATCGGCCCCGGTCGAGGTCGGACGAGGCTTCACGCGCCTGGGTTGTGTTCAAAGCGGAGCGTCCGCTGCGCGGCCTTCTCGACCGCGATCACGAAGCAGACGCGGTCTGGCCCTCGGCTGGGAAACGGCGCGCCGGTGTACTTGTAGGAGATCGGATCCATGTAGCGGCACCCTTCGTCGGGCCGTACTTCGACCACGCGCCCCTGGATCGCCGCCATCCGGTAGGGGTTGTGGGAGTCGGTCACCGACAGGGCGACACGTGGGTCGTGCAGCATGTCTTTGGCCTTCCAGATCGCGTTGGATGTGCAGATCAGGATGTGGTCGCCTTCGAGGCCGACCCAGACGACCCAGTTACGCGGCGAGCCGTCGGCGCGCAGCGTAGCCAGGTGAACGTAGTTCGGCGCCTCGAGAAGCTCGCGGACATCGGGTGGTATCGAGATCGCCATCGCCCTCAGCCCAGCCCAGCCAGCGGCGGGTCCGCGGTCGCCTCGCGCACCGGCTCACGTCGGTGCGGGGCGATTTTCCGCCTCCGGCCCTCGCACGGCTTCCGCGCGCTGGCAGGATCGGAGCCGGCGCCCCTGGCTCGTGAGGTCAGGACGTACGCGATCGCGCCGCCGAGGCTCGGAATCCAAAACGCGATCGTGTGGTACAGGAGCACGGCGGCTGTCGCTGGCACCATGGGGTCCCCGTAGAGTAGGAGCGCGCCCACGAGCCCGCCTTCGAGCACGCCGATCCCACCTGGTACGGGCAGCGAATTGGCGGCGTAGCCGATGATGTAGGCCAGCACGAGCGCGGGGATGCCGATCGAGGTGTCCTACAGCGGCGGAGGCCAGGCCGAGCACCGCGATGTCGAAGCCGAGGGCGCCGAGCAGTCGCCAGTGGGGCCGAATCAGCTCGTGCTCGGCCTGCCTGATTCCATCAACGACGGAGCGCAGGGTGCGGCTTCGCCAGTTCCGATGCCACTGCGTGCGAGGGACCGCGATGACCAACACGGCCCCGGCAATCCCGACCGCGCCGGGAATCACGGTCAACGGCAGGCCGTCGGGTCCTCCGCCGAGCTTGAGCGCCAGCAGCAGCGCAGCGCCCACGAGCGCAAGGACGTTCGTCGCAGTGGTGAGGAAGAAGAGTCCACTGGACTTCTCGACGATCTGCCGGGTCGACATGCCGCCTCGGCGAAGCAGCAGGCCGCCCGCCGCCAGCGACCCCACTCCTCCGCCCGGCAGCAGGGCCCCCGAGCCCATCTCGATCCACGCTAGCTGGCGGGCCTCGCGCGCAGGAAGCTCGTCGAAGAAGCGGCGGAAGATCGCGAGGAAGCTGACGCAGGATGCGAACTCGAGCCCGACTGCTCCGATCAGCCACGGCAGGCTGATAGAGCTCGCCTTACGCGCGGCGTCGTGCAAGCCCGGGACGGCAAGAACGGCCGTCCCGGCGCCCAAAAGCAGCGCAGTGACCGCGATGAGCCGTCGCTTCAGCACCGTGCAGCCTCGACCGGCTCGGGCGTCGATCGCTCGATGAGCGCGTCGACGGACTCGGACAACCTGAGCCTGAGCTCGGGATCAGCGAGCTGCCCCTCATCGTCAAACGCATCGTGCGCGTGTCCTACTGGAAGCTCGCTCTCCATTAGGGTGGCGGTGGAGAAGTTCATGGTGCGGCTGCGGTTGCGATTGCGGCGCGACCGGCGCGGAGGGCGGTCGCCCACGTTCCGATGTCGTCGAGCAGCCGTTGCGCCTCTTGTAGGGGAACGGGTGGGCGTAGCTTGCCGTGCTCGTCGATCGCCTGCCAGATCCGCGCGATCGCCACTTGGCGGCGGACTGGCACCATGTCGAGCTCGACTGCAACCCGGCGGAGTTGTTCGACCGCACGGACACCGCCGGCGAGCCCCCCGTAGGACACGAATCCGATCGGCTTTCGACTCCACTCGCTGAATAGGTGGTCGAGTGCGTTCTTGACGGCGGCGGGGTAGCCGTGGTTGTACTCGGGGATGACGAAGACGTAGCCGTCGCCATCGGCCACCTTTGCCCCCCAGCCGAGAGCGGCATCGTCGCGTGAGTCCGGGGTCATCGGAGGAGTTGCGCCGCTGAGGAACGGGAGGTCGAACTCGGCGAGATCGACCAGTTCGCTCGTGATGTCCTCCCGCTCGGCGGCAATCGCGGCGAACCAGCGGGCAATCGGCGGCCCACGGCGCTGGTCGCGTGTCGAGCCGATGATGATTTGGATGTGGGGCTTGGTCATGGTTTGGTTCCGTTCGAGGTCAGTGTGGGTGCGCCGCGCTTCAGTCGGCGATGGTGGGGAGAGTCGTGCGCGCGATCACCCATGGTTTCGTGGCGGGGACCACCATCGGCCGGCTCAGGCGCTGCAACTGGATTCACGAGGCTTCTGGTCCCAGTGTGAGCGCTGGGATCGCCGGTCCTTCCGGCCGCTCGATCGCAATGCGTGGTAGCCGCCGGTCGATGAACTTCGGGAACGCCCACGTTCGCGTGCCGAGGAGCGTGAGTACGGAGGGCAGCAGCAGGCTTCGCACGACAAAGGCATCGAGGAAGACGGCGCTCGCGAGGCTTACTCCGAACAGCTTGATCACTCGCTGATCTCCGAGCACGAAGGAGATGAAGATGCAGACCATGATCGTCGCGGCGGCTGTGACAACGCGGCCGGTCGAGCCGAGGCCGTCGATCAGGGCGGCGGTTGGGTCGCGCCGCCGGGTCCATGCTTCGTGGATCCGTGAGATGAGGAACACCTCGTAGTCCATCGAGAGCCCGAAGACGATCGCAAACACGATCACGGGTATGAACGGCTCGATCGGTCCGGCCGTGACGTTGAAGAAGCCTCCAAGCCAGCCG
Organism: Solirubrobacteraceae bacterium; assembly: GCA_035693425.1. Lineage (GTDB taxonomy): Bacteria > Actinomycetota > Thermoleophilia > Solirubrobacterales > Solirubrobacteraceae > Palsa-465. The sequence continues at coordinate 20,290 of DASSGR010000140.1, read as the reverse complement.
TACTGGAAGATGCCGACGACGACTCCGAGCGATGCACCGACCGACAGCAGATTCATGACAGCTGCCTGAATGGGGATCGCGACGGAGCGGAACACCATTGCTAGCAACAGCCCGGCGAGCAGCACGACCACAGCGATGAACAGAGCTAGCTTCTCAGGGATGACGCGTGAGAAGTCGATCCCCGTCGCGGTCGATCCGCCGACGACTACCGTCGCGCCAGTAGCGTTCTTGACCGGCGGGAGCTGCTGATCACGCAGCCTGTTGACGAGGTCGGTCGTCGCCTGTGACTGAGGCGCTGTGCGCGGAAACACCTGATAGACAGCGGTCTGCCCCGACGGGCTGAGCTCGGGAGCGGAGACCGATGCCACGCCTGGCGTGGCTTTCAGGGTTGCGCCTACGCGTGCCAGCGCGGCTTGATCACCACGGTGTGGCAATTGCGCGACGACCTGGAGCGGACCGTTGAATCCTTTGCCAAACCCCTGAGCGACCAGGTCATAGGCCCGTCGACTCGTGAGGCTGGTGGGGTCGTTGCCTGCGTCACTCTGACCCAGACGCAGCGAGAACGCCGGCACAGCGAGCAGGAGCATGATCGAGAGGCCGGCGATGAGCGCACGCCAGGGGTGACGAGTGACAAGCGTCGCCCAGCGGGGCCAGAACCCCGCGTTGGTCGGCGCCTGCGCACCGACGGCACGGCGAGATCGCTTGTGTGACCCGATGCGCTCGCCGAAGCGGGACAGCAGCACTGGCAGGATCGTCAGCGCGGCCAGCATCGTCAGTCCAACTGACAGTGCGGTGGCGAGCGCTGCGGCGTTGAGCAAGCTCACCCCGATCGCGAACATTCCCAGCAGCGCGATGATGACCGTCACGCCGGCGAACAGCACAGCGCGTCCCGCGGTATCCATTGCGCCGATGATCGAAGCGGGGACGTCACCCGCGAGGCTGTAGTTCTCGCGAAAACGCGTGACGATGAACAGCGCGTAGTCGATGCCGACGCCGAGGCCGAGCAGGGCCGCTAGCTCGGTCGAGAAATCAGGCGTGTCGAGCACCCTGGAGCCCAAGCCGATTAGTCCTAGGGCGCTTCCCAATCCGAGCAGCGCCGTGAGGATCGGCAGCCCCATTGCGATCGCCGAGCCGAAGGTGATCAGGAGGATGATGATCGCGGCGACCACCCCGATTCCTGTCGCGGCTCCCAGCGACGGCGGGTTGGCCTCCTGCACTGCTCTGCCGCCGAGCTCGATCTGCAGCGACCCCGTGCTAGCGCGGCGAGCAACGGCGATGACACGGTTGACCGCCGCATGTGGCAGGACGTCTGCCCGCTGGTCGAAGACCACGGTGGCGAACGCCGTGCGCCTGTCCGCTGATATTTCCCGGGCTCCCGCAGGACTGAACGGGCTCACGACCGTGCTTACGTGTGGGAGATGCGACACCCGAAGCAGGATCGGTGCAAGTCGGGCCTGGACAGTCGGGTTTGTGACCAGGGCGCTGGAGGAGTGGAACACGATCTGATCAACGTCGCCCGCGCGGGTCGGAAAGTTCTGATTGAGTAGGTCGGTCGCTCGTTGGGAATCTGTCCCGCTGAGCGCGAGGTTGTTGACGTAATGGGGCCCGACGCTGCGCGACGCGGCCATCGCTCCCACCAGCAGGACGACCCACAGGGCGACGACACGAGCACGATGGGCGAGCGCCCATACCGCCAGACGCCCGACCAAGCCCGGCCGTCGTGATCCTTCGGTTTGATCGTTTGTTGGCGGGCTAGTCAGCGAGCGTGTGGCCATGGTGTCCTCCTGGACGGTTGGGCCGTTCGGGTATGTGTCATGTCTGCACCCGGTAGCCCGACTCGGGTGGGGGCACATGGGTGACGATCCGGCGTGCGGGTTTCCTGTCGCGTGCCGTGCGTCGCGGATCAGGCGGTGACCGCGCGGGGTGTCGTTGCTCCGAGCTCGATCAGGTATCCGTCGGGGTCTCGCAGGTAGCAGCGCTTCTCGGCGCCGTGGTTATCCAGCGGCTCGGTCAAAAACTGGGCTCCGCGTTCGTTCCACTCCCGGTACACGGTCGCGATGTCGGCGACGCGGATGTTCATCAGCGTCGAGATACGATTGAGGTCCTCGGGCGGGGTCATAGTTACCCCAGGCTTGTCGGGCGTCGGTCCTCCGCCGCTGTTGATGACCAGCCAGCCGTTGTGGAAGCGGAGCATGGCCGGCGAATGCTCGCGCACGACGGTCGCGCCGAGGACATCGCGGTAGAAGCTGACCGAGCGTTTGACGTCGGCGACGATCAGCATCTGGGTCAGAACGATGCCCTCGCGCTTGGCGGCTTGGCCGAGCGGGCTTAGTTGTGTGGGGGTGGGGGATGCGTCGGACATGGGACTCCTCTGGTTGCGGCTCGTTGGTTGTAATGCAGGGTCGGACTTGACGGTCCACACGGGCCGGCGGATGCCGTTGATTGGGTTGGGCGATCCGCGGGCTGTCCCGCCCGCCGGCTAGGCCGACGGCGCGTGGGCGTGCGCCTGCGAACCTTTGCCGATGCCGCACAGTGCGGCGCTGATCTGCCACAGGTGGGCGGCGATCTCGGTGTTGCGGGTGATGGGCTTGGTGGCCAGTTCCTTTTCCTTGTAGTAGAAGTGACCGGTCACGCCCTCGAGCTCGGGGTCGGTTGTCGCATATATGAGCGTGCGCGCCCCTTTCTCGGGCGTACCGAAGCGCGGGGTGGCCTTCATGATGCGCGTGAATGTTTGGGCCGGGCCCGTCATGTTGGCTCCGAAACCGGTCTTGCTCGGGCCGGGGCTGACGACGTTGGACGTCACGTTGGTGTGATCCAGGCGCCGCGCGAGCTCGAAGGCAAACAAGACGTTGCAGAGCTTGGACTGCTGGTAGGCCTTGAAGAAGTTGTAGCTGCGCTCGCCCTGGAGGTTCTCGAAGTCGAGCTTGCGGCTATAGATCTCCGACGCCACCGTGACTACGCGGGCGGCGGGCGCCGCGAGCAGCAGATCTTGCAGCAGGTTGGTGAGCAAGAATGGCGCCAGGTGGTTGGTGGCGAACGTCTTCTCGATGCCATCGACGCTGCGTTCGCCTTTGTTGAAGACGCTGCCGGCGTTGTTGAGCAACACGTCGATCCGGTCATGCGCGAGGTGGATGTCTCTGGCGAGGTCGTGAATTTCGTCTTGGGAGGACAGGTCGGCGATGAATAGCTGGGGCGGGGGGCCTGTGGCGCTGTGTGCGATCTGGGCTTGTGCCGTCTCGCCACGCTCGGGATCGCGACAGACCATCACGATCTCGGCTCCCGCCTCGGTGAGCCGCTTGGCCGTGACGAATCCGACGCCGCTGTTGGCACCGGTCACTACGACGGTCTTGTTGTGCATGTCAATCATGTCGTGCTCCGTATCTGTGGTTGCTGCTTTGGACCACACGGTGTGTGGCTGACGTTGGTGGTGGTGGTCGACGGTGCGCTTGGCGCGCTCGCCGTGGAAGGCAGCTCAGCTGACGGCCGAGCGCTTGAACGTGCGGATGCCCAGGGCGATGAACGCGGCGGCGAATAGGAGGACAACGGCGAGGCTGAGCCATGCCTCGGTCGTGGTGTTGCTCATGCCCCAGATGTCGTGCAGGCCGGTACCGTGGTGGTCGACGAAGCCGTAGCGCATCAGCGCTAGGGCGTGAGTGAGCGGTAGGAGCTTTGCGAATGCCGCGAGCGCTCCGGGTAGTACGTGGATCGGGAACAGCGCGCCGGCGAAGAAGAACGGCAGGATCGCGACCACCGGGGTGGCGGCGATGTACTCCTCTTGTCTGGGGATCCGGGCCGCGAGTGTCTCAGCGACGCCGTACATAAAGACCGTGAACAGAACCGATGCCGCGACAAACCACGCCACTCCCGAAGCGGTGATGTGGAAGATCCCCCCACGGAGCGCCGCTACAGCGATCAGCACGACCACCTGGAACGTGGCGAGGGCGAGCACGACCACGAGGTTTGACAGCACGAGCAGCGCTCTCGGGATCGGCGCGGCGAGGAGCTCCTTCTGCGCGCCGCTGTGGCGGTCGACGATCACGCTCAGGCCGGCGAAGATCGCGGCCAGTGGCACGAGCAGTCCAACGGTCCCGACGGACACAAACGCGATGTAGTCGATGTGCGTGTGCAGCCCGCCGAGCGCCTTGCTCAGGGCGGGGGCGATGACGGTGGCGAACAGAATCGGCGTCAGCAGCGGCACGGCGATCTGCCGCGGGTTGGCGGCGGTCAGTGCGGCGCGACGCCTGGCGAGCGTCACGAGTGCACTCGCCCTACGGGTCAGTGCTGGGCGGCGGAGGGCTAATCCACCGGTCCTGATGGCAGTAGCGGACATATCGGGTTTCCTTTCGAACTTCGGGTTAGGCGGCTTCGGCGATCGGGGCGCCGGTCAGCCGCAGGTAAACGTCGTCGAGCGTCGGTGGCCGCGTCATGAACCCGGAGGCCTTGACCCCGGCGTCAGCGATCGCGGCGATCGTCTCGCCGGCCGGCCGGCCGTCGAGTGCGATCGTGAGACTTGAGCCGATCGCGAACGCATCGGTGTTGGCGATTCCACGGGCGCGCAGCGACGCCAGCGCAGCGTCGCCGTCGCCATCGACACGCAGTTCGAGGATCTCGTCGCCCAACCCGGCGAGCAGCATCGCGGGCGTGTCGAGCGCGGCGATCTCGCCCTGATCGATGATCGCCACCCGGTCGCAGAGCTGTTGAGCCTCGTCGAGGTAGTGGGTGGTGAGCAGGATCGTCATGTCGTGGCGCGAGCGCAGGCCGGCGATCACGTCCAGCAGCTCGTGACGAATCCGAGGGTCGAGGCCGACGGTCGGCTCATCGAGGAACAGCACCTGAGGCTGGGACACGAGCGCGCGAGCGATCTCGAGACGGCGGCGCTGGCCGCCGCTGAAGCCCTCAACCGGCCGATCGATCAGCTCAGCGATCCCGAACGCCTCGATCAGCTCGTCGATGCGGGTGCTGGCCGCCGCCGGCGCTACGCCCCATAGGCGCGCGTGTAGGTCAAGATTGGCTCGGCCGGTCAGGCCGCTGTCGACAACGGCCTCCTGGAATACGACGCTGCTCACGCTCCGGGCACGCCGCGGTTCCTTGACGACGTCGTAGCCGGCCAGCCGCGCGCTGCCGGACGTCGGCACGACCGTGGTGGTCAGCATCCCGATCGTTGTCGACTTACCGGCGCCGTTTGGACCGAGAAGCCCGAAGACCTCCCCGGGGGCGACCTCGAAGTCGATCCCCTTGACCGCCTCAACGCCGCCGCGGTAGACCTTGCGCAGCGCGCGGACCTCGATTGCAGGCCTGTCGAATTCGGTGTCTTGTGCGTATGTCAGTTGCATGTGGGTCTCACTTTTCGATCGCAGAGTTGCCGAGCGGGGGCGGGCCGGTCACATCGGTCGCAGTTCGCTCGTCACACCTATGACGACTCCCGACCGAAGGGTGTGACCGACATGGACGAGCAGAGCTGGAGCACAGAGCAGTTCGAGCGCTACCGTGGCCACCTCCAAGCCGTCGCCTACCGGATGCTCGGTTCGGTGGGCGATGCGGAGGACGCCGTCCAGGAGGCGTGGCTGCGGCTGAGTCGTGCCGATACGCACGACGTCGGGAATATCGGCGGCTGGCTTACTACTGTCGTCGGTCGAGTCTGCCTCGACATGCTCAAGGCGCGGCGCGCCAGGCGCGAGGACTACGCCGGCAGCTGGCTGCCAGAGCCGATTGTGAGCGTCGAGTTGGACGGGGATCCCGAGCAGCAGGCGTTGCTTGCCGACTCGGTCGGCCTGGCGCTGCTCGTCGTGCTCGAGAACCTGTCCCCGGCGGAGCGGCTGGCCTTCGTGCTTCACGACATGTTCGAGGTGCCCTTTGACGAGATCGCCCCGATCGTCGGTCGCACGGCGCCCGCAGCGCGACAGCTCGCAAGCCGCGCGAGGCGCCGCGTGCGGGGACTGGCGCCCGCGCCCGATCCGAACCTCGCGAGGCAGCGCGAGGTGGTCGATGCCTTCCTCGCCGCCTCCCGGGCCGGGGACTTCGAGGCGCTCGTCTCGGTGCTGGATCCGGACGTCGTGTTCCGCATCGACAGCGGCGGGACTGGGCCGGATGCCCGCCCGCCGATCCTCGGCGCGCCCGCGGTGGCGGAACGGCTGCTCGCGCGCGGCGCGCGCTTTGCGCCGCACGCCAGGCCTGCGATCGTCAACGGCACGGCCGGGCTGATCGTTCCGGCGGATGTCGGGCTGCGCGCCGTCGTCGGGTTCACGGTCGTCGGCGGGAAGGTCACCGCGATCGACCTGATCACCGACCGCGAGAAGCTGCGACGGCTGCGCCTGTCCTGAACACGGCTGTGTCATCGATACCGCCCTCCTCGAGAGGGAGTGACTGGGTGGAGGCGGACTCCGTTGCTGACCGTGCGTCTCGGTCAGCGGTTGTCCGTCTCGCGGTGCTGAGGGCGGAATCTGCGCGAACCCGATGTTTAGGTGTCGCGCCCTGGCGAGCGGCGTCCGAGACTTTGAGGACGCCGCAGGATAACCATACCACCGACGCCTAGCTCGTCTCCTCGGGCACGGTTAGAGGGCCTGCGGGGCGCAGCAGGAGGTGACTGTCAACCACGCCCTGTGCAACCTCGACCAGCTTGCGGCCGGTGTGCTGTGAGTGCTCGCGGAGCATCGCGAACGCGTCCTCTGCCGTAAGCGCATGACGAGCCATCAAGACCCCCTTAGCCTGTTCGATCACGGCGCGCCGCCCGAATGCTCCCTGCAGGCTCTGGTACTCCGCGAACCGCTGCAAGGTGATCTCGATCGTGCTCTGCAGCTCCTCGGGATCGTCGTGGACGATGTACGCGAACACGCCGCGGCGGGCGGCCTGCTGGATGTACGCCGGATTAGGCGAGGCGAGCAGCGCGATCACCGGGCAGGAGGCCTCATGGACGATTCCGGAGATCAGCTGCAGCGCATGCTCAGAGCTCAGCCCGAGCCCCACCAAGGCCACATCAGGCCGCTCGCGCGCGGTCACAGCCCCGACCTCCGTCACCTCGATCTCGCGGGCGATCACCTCATGACCAAGCCCCGCGACGATCTGGGCCAGGAGCTCGAGCCGCGAGCGCTTCTCGTTCGCGATCAGCACCCGAAGGCCGCCGACCGAACTCACCGCTGGGTCTCCGGCCGCACCGGGTCGATCGAGAGTACCGGCGGGATCCGACGAAGAACTGTCCACGACAGTTGACTAATGCCGGATTGTTCGCTGGGGACCGCCCTCGAACGCGTGCCCGGCTTCCGTGATTGCACTGGCCATGGTCATTGCCGCGCGGCAGCGGCACGGCCTGGGATCGTTAGCTCCGCCAAAGTTGCCTTAATACCGTTAAGACGAAACCGAGCGACGATATGTGACAGAGCTGGCTGGCCGTCGGCGCGAGTTGGCGCTTGCTAGACGCGCTCGGACGCGCGGCAGTCACCCTCCCGGGCGGCCGATCCCGAAACCCGACGCCGGCCGAGGGGCGAGCTTGATCGGGTGCGGGAAGGGATCACTGGCCTGCGGCGTCTTTGCCATTAGGCCGACCCCCCTTAGCCCACACGGGAGCGCCGGATCCAGAACCGAGAAAACCGACTGGCTGCTGAGTTCGAGCGTCATCGCCCTCGGTTGCGCGCGGTGGCGTATCGGATCCTTGGCTCGGTCAGTGATGCTGATGATGCGGTTCAGGAGTCGTGGTTGCGGCTCAGTCGCTCTGACCGGGGAGCGATCGCGAGTCTCGAGGCGTGGTTGACTGCGGTTGTCGCGCGCGTGTCGATGGACACCCTGCGCGCGCGCCATGCGCGGCGTGAGGACTACGTCGGCAGCTGGCTGCCCGAGCCGCTGGTGACGATCGAAGACGGCGTGGGCACTCCCGAGCACGACGCGGTGCTCGCCGACTCGGTCGGGCTCGCGTTGCTGGTCGTGCTCGAGTCGCTCGCGCCAGAGGAGCGGCTCGCGTTCGTCCTGCACGACATGTTCGCAATTCCGTATGCGGAGATCGCTCCGATCATCGACACCACGCCCGCAGCTGCGCGCCAGCTCGCGAGCCGCGCACGGAGACGCGTGCGCGACGAAGCCCCACCCGACGATGCAAACCCGGCAAAACAGCGCGAACTGATCGAGGCGTTCCTCGCAGCATCACGGGACGGCGACCTCGCCGCGCTCGTCGCCGTACTCCATCCCGAGGTCGTGTTCCGGATCGACGTCGGCGGCGCTGGCCCGCGCGCGCTCGACCCAGTCGGTGGCGTCGAGGCCGTCGCCCGCCACGTGCTCGCCCGCGGCCGTACCTTCGCACGATTGGCGCTGCCAGCAACCGTAAACGGCGCGGCGGGCCTGGTAGTCGCGTCCGGCGAGAAGCTGATATCGGTGATCGGATTCGCCATCGCAAATGAACGGATCGTCGCGATCGACATCATCGCCAGCCCGCATAAGCTCACCCGGCTATCCACTCGTTCGGCGACCCAGCGCCGCGAGGCCTTATCGACGCATGGCGATTCTCAGCCGCAGGGGGCAGCTGGCGCGCGGGCATTGGACGACACGACGAACACGGGGCGCGTGGGCGATCGATAATCGGGAATCCCCGCGCCTGGTCCCCACATGCGCACCGCGGCCGGATGGACTCGCCGTGGTGCCCGACGGCCACCGATTGCGATCGAGCCGGTGGTATGACGAATCGGAAGACTCGCATGTGACCTCGATCGCCAACCTCGGCGCCGTCGGCGAAGCCAGCAGTCGGTGCCCGCACCGCCCGGGAGGTTGGGCCCAAGGCCTGCGCCCATCGGGTTGGTGTCGCCGACGAAAGCCCGCCACGACCGCGTCCTCGGCGCGGATAAGCGGCGCGCGCCCCTCGAGGTCGCCCACCGCGGGCGGCCCATAGCCAGTGGCCAGCGCGAGGTCCATCGACGCCGCTTCGCCCGAGGGTTCGGCCGACGGTTGGTAAAAGTCGGCGTGCCCATCGAGGAACAGGAGCCCGCCGCCGCCGCGGCGGCGCAACGCGAGGGTTCCGCCGAGCAGCACGCTGCAATCGCCGCCGAGCACGAGCGGCACCTCGCCGACGTCGAGCACCGCCCCGACAGCATCGGCGAGTGCGACGCCGTAGGCGGCAACCTCTGGCGCGTTGAGCACGCCGCTCTCCGGATCGCGAATCCAGGAAGCGGCAGGGGGCGCAACGATCGCGGTGATGCGCGCGTCAAGTGCCCGCGCCAGACCGTGCCCGAGTAGCGCGTCGCCGAGGCCCTCGACCCCGGCGGCGCGCAGGCCCAGCCCTGACGGCGCTTGCACGACTGCGAACCGGCGGGGAGCGATAGGCACGTCAAGCATCGCGCACAGCCTCCCACGATCCTCGCTTCGGCAGGGCAACACGATCGCTGGCGGCTGACAGCACCGGTCTCGCGCCGCGCGTCGTCGCCATGACTCAAACCGGCGCCCCTGCTTGCCGCGTGACTGCGGCAGTCACCACCCTGCTTCCGTCGTCAGGACGAGGGCTGCGTACCGCAGTCGCGACGCCCGAGAAGACTCAGGACGGCCGCTCTTCGTTCGTCTCGAAAGCTTCGGCTGATGTCGTTGGACGTTCGCTCGACCCGGCCACAGCGATTGGATCTCTTGCGCCTTGGAATGTGGATCATCACGCTGTCCAGCGATGGCCGGTGCCGCCACTTCGAGGAGTCGCCTTTCCATCCCGGCCAGGCGCGCACCGCGCTCTAGCTTCCGGCTGTCGCCGGGCTCGTCCCCGAGCGACCGTCGACGGCTACGCTGGCGCTCCCCGAGCTATCGGGCGCAGCATCGGCCTCAAATGCGTGGTTCGCGGCTTCTCCTTCGGGCGACCCGGGCACCGCAGCAGCAGCCAGGTCAGCGTAGCCGCCTCGGCGACAAAACGGCGGTCTCGACGGGCGTGCTTAGCAAGGCGTTGCCCGAGCAGGAGATCTCGCGGTCCCTCAGCGTTCAGGTGGTCTGGCTGCGCGCGACCAGCCACCCGGTCGCTAGACCCACCACGATCGCCACGACCGGGAGCGGGCACCACCAATGCTCCCAGAGCGCGGCAAAACCGTGAGTACTTTCGCGCCCGGACCAGAAAATGCCGACGAGCACCAAGAAGGCCCCGACCGTGTAGCCAATGCGGCGCATACCGCGATTCTAGGAGTCGCAGCAGGTCCGTCAAGGACTATCGGTCGCTCAGCTATGCGACGGATGCGAGCCCGCCCTGGGCGGGTGTCCCGTCGGAATCGACGCGAACGATCGCACCCATGCTTGACGGGCCTTCGTGCCGGCGATCGCCTTCGCGACGACACCCTCGTCGGCGCTGTGCTTGGCCCCAGACGACCGTCGCGGGCGGGCAGCGACGGCCGGGGAGTACTGCCCTGCGCCTGAAGCGGTCACGCGGCCTGGCATGACGCCTTCGGATGGAGAGCGGGAGCCGGCCGCCGCGCGGGAGTCGACCACCACTGCGCCGTACGTGGCGTCTTTGTGTGGCACGGGCGGCCCGCTGGCCCTTCTCGCTCTAGAAGCCGGGTGCCGACGGCGACCATCCGACGACCACAGCGAGCGACGCGGGCGCCCTGTGGTGCGGTCGTCGACGCGGCCGGCGGCCTGGAGCGCGCCGAGGCGACGGACTCGAGCGGCGGACATCGCGGAGAATCGCTATCCCGCACGACGTGGGGACGATGGGCTCTCGTGGCGGCGGTCGGAGAAGCTCAAGTGGCCGCGCGACGTTAGGTGCCGGGCATGGACAGCATCTCGTGCACCTCCACCCGGCCTCCCAGGGTGTGGAAGTGCGGGTGGCCCTGCAGGAGCTCCATCATGGCGTCGCGCCAGACGGCCTCAAGGATCGAGTACCCGGCGAGGTCGTCGTACGCCTCGCCGTTGCGACCACCGCGGCGTCCGCGAGCGGTGCGCCGAGGTCGACGATCGCGTCGCCGGCTCTGCCGGCCCACGCCCTCCACAGGGCCATGCCGGCCCGCACCTGCTCCGGCGTCACGTTCGCCATTTGCTCGCGCGCCGAGACCGGAGCGCGGTAGAGCACGAGGAACCCCGCCATGTCGCCTCCTCCTGGGTGACCGCTATACTTTACCGATCGGTGAAGTATAGGGAGTCCAGTCTCGATGCGGTCTTCGGCGCCCTCGCCGACCCGACGCGACGCGCGATCGCCGAGCGCCTGGCCGCGGGTCCCGCGTCGGTGAGCGAGCTGGCGGAGCCCTTCGCCGTGACGCTGCCGGCGATCGTCAAGCAACTCGCAGTACTGGAGCACGCCGGGCTCGTCGAGCACAAGAAGGACGGTCGTGTGCGCTACTTCAGCCTGGTGCCGGCGCAGCTCGATGACGCCGCGGACTGGCTGGAACGCTACGGCAGCTTCTGGCGCGAGCGCTTCGACGGGCTGCACCGCTACTTGCGCAGCGAACGCAAGCCGGGGACATGAGCGACCGGGCCGGTGTCCGCATACTCGACGTCTTCGACGCTCCCCGTGAAGCGGTTTTCGCGGCGTGGACGGAACCAGACCGGCTCAAGCAGTGGTGGGGACCCGGGTTCTTCGAGACGGTCTTCGCGCAGGTCGACCTCCGTCCGGGCGGCCGGTACGAGCTCCTGCTGGAGCCCGGCTCGATGCGGCTGGTTGGAGAGTTCCGGGAAGTCACACCGCCCTCCCGGCTGGTCTACACGTGGCGCTGGATCGAAGGGGTCCCCGACACGCGAGAGTCGCTCGTCACAGTCGAGTTCCGCGAGCAGGGGGCGCGGACGGAGGTCGTGCTGGTGCACGACAACTTCGCCGGACCGGGGCCCGTAGACATGTACGACGAAGGCTGGCGGAGCGGCCTCGACAAGCTCCGCGCGTTCCTACGACCCAAGGAGAGGACGAATGCCAAGCGCCAGTAACGAGATCCTCATCGACCGTCCGTGTGACGACGTGTTCGCGTTTCTCGCCGATCCGCAGAACGATCGACAGTGGCGCAACGGCGTCCTGGACCTGACGCGCGTCTCGGGTGACGGCGTCGGCGCCCGCTACGCCCAGGGCGTCAAGGGTCCAGGCGGCCGCCGGATCGCCGCCGACATCGAGATCACCGAGCTAACGCCCAGCCAAACGATCGCCTTCCACACCGTCGTCGCCGGGCCGGTCCGGCCCCGCGGGCGCTACGTACTCGCCGCGGCCGACGGCGGGACGCACGTGCGCTTCGAGCTTGAAGCCGACATGCGCGGCCTCAAGCGCCTCATTGCGCCCATGGTGCAGAAAACGATGAACGACGAGGTCGGCCAGCTCGCGCAACTCAAGCACGTCATCGAAGCGCGCTGACCGAGTGCGGCTGACCCGCTCGACGAGACTGCTGCAACCACGACCCAGCAGCCACGTCGTCCGCCGAGACGAGCGGCACCGTGGCTTCTGCTCTGGGCCGCCGGCCAGCTCAAGCAGCAGTCCCGGCGTCACCGCTGCTACGGCGACGATCCAGAAGCCGGCCGCGGTGCGCGCAGCAAGCTCTCGGTACTCGGATCCACGGGACCAAACGAGGCGAGTGGCGGGAGCCAGGTCGCGCTGTGCTTAGGCAGCCCGTTGCAGAGGAGGCTCGCGTCTCGGGTCGAGCTTTCCGCGCTGAGCGGGTCTCCGGTTCGACGATCGCTGAGGCTCGTGGCGCCGAAAGCAGGTCTTTACCGGGAGCGAGCCCGTGGATCAACTGCACCAAGGCGGTCAGCGCGCCACGACGCCTCTTCTACTGTGGCTCGGCAAGAGGCGGGAGCTCGATGTTCTGGGGCCGCGCAGTTCCAAACGTCATGTCGCGGGGCGCGACGATGACGATTTCACGATGATCCGGATCGCGTCCCGGAGGGGGGCCCAGCGCAGGAGTAATGACCAGGCGTATCCGGTCGGGATCATCGGGGTCGACAACGGCCTCCAGGACGTGACCGTCGAGGACGACGATGGTCCCCTGCTCCAACTCGTCGGCGGGGACTGCACGCCCGAAGGCGAGCCCGTACGGCTCCTGTTGGTTCGTCATATCCCAAAGCGTACGAGACACTGGTCTCGCCGCCAAGGATCCGGCGGCGCACGACGCTCCGCCGCGTCACATTGTCTGTCCGCTCGGACGACGACCAGCAGCCCGCCGTCGCAAAGCGGTCACGCTCGCCGACGAGCGGTTGTCCCGCATGCCGCTGGTCTGAAGCGGCGCTGGCCGCGGTGGTGCGTGGCTGGCCTCGGCGAATCGGGCACCCGGGCCTGCGCGGGAGCGAGGTCGCGTCGGTTAGGGCCGCGTATTGCCGTTGGCTGTTGAAGGCGTCGGCACGGCGATGTCGAGGCGTCTTCCGGTCATCCAGGCGACCGCCAGCTCGGTTCTGCGGCGCACGTGTAGTCGCTTGAGTGCGCGTGAGACGTGCTTCTTGACGGTGTCCTCCTCGATGTGCAGGATCTCGGCGATCTCTCGGTTGTTGAAGCCGAGTGCGATCAGTTCGCAGACGTGCCGCTCGCGCGGGGAGATATCGCGGCTTGGCAGTCCAACCGGCAGCCGGCCGCGCAGCTGCGTGCCCAAGGCGGGTAAGAGCTGCTGCAGTGCTGCTCGGTCGGTTGGCCCGAAGTCGCGGTGTCCCATCACGGTCAGGTAGCCGTCGGTTGCCCTTCCGGGGATTCGCAGCGACAGCTGGTACGGGCAACGGTTGCGTTTCAGGAAATCGTCGACGAACGTTTGCTGTGGCTTAGCGAGGCGCCGGTAGAGGTCGGTGGTCGTGGTCCAGCCGCTGCGCGCGAAAGCCGTGGCGGCGGCGTCGCTTGCCAGCGCGTCGCGATCGGCCCAGCACTCGAAGTACTCCTCGATGACGTACTCGGGGCTGCCGTGTTTGACGCCCGCGTACGCACGGCGGGTGTCCGTGAGCGTGAGCATCAACGCGGATTCCCGGTAGCCGAGATGCTCCTCCAGCGCCTGACCGGTGATCGACAGCAAATCGATCAGCGAGGCCGCGCGCTCGAGAGCCGCTTGCACCGATTCAAGTCGTCGCCCCAGATCGTGTTCTAGCCCCATCGATCCCTCGGGCAGCATAGGGAGCGGCGAGCCAAGTGTCCACTTTCGTGGAATAGCGCCCCGTCTGGATCACGGGAACAATTCGCGAAGGAACGAGGGGCCGAAGGGGCGCTGCGCTCCGGGGCATCGACGAGAGGAAGCGAATGAAGCGCACGGCGGCGTTGGCTGTACTGCTGGCGGCAGCGATCGGTGTGGCGGGGGCGCTCGCGGACACCGCGACGCAGATGCCGGTGCCCTGGCAATCACCACCGTTTACGAGCTTCGTCCCGAACCTGGCGACGACGGACGCAGCCGGCGAGGTCTATGCGCTCGCCACCGGGCCTGGCCCGACGTTCTACATCGCGGCGTTCAATCCGCAGACCAACGCGCCCCTCGCCTCCATGGGCTCCGGCGCCGGGTTTGTCCAGATCACGCTCCCGTCCGGCGCGCAGCCGGAGACCGACTTCGTCCAGGGGTCGCAGCTGTTTGTCGCCGGCCGCGTCTCCGCCGGGGCGTTCATCCAGGGCTACAACACCGCTGATGGGACGAGCCCCGGACCGACGATGTTCAACGCACCGATGGGGACGTCGTTTACCGCCGCTGGCGGAGCGACCGCCCCCGCCAGCGGCGGGGCGATGAACGTTCTAATCGACGGCACCGACACGGTGAGCCACAACGCGATGCTGTTCGCAGCGTTGGTGACGAACGGAATGGTCGGAGCGAGCACGCGCTGTCCCAGCGCCTTCAACACCCTGACTGGCGGGGGGAACTTCGCGGCAAGCAGCGTGGCCATGAACGGCGCTGGGCAGATTGTCGAGGCAGGCGTCGAGATCTCGGCCTCGTTGCAGTTGCCGGCCGTGGCTGCGGTCGACGGCGCCTGCAGCTCGCTGACACCGACGACGCTCGCGCAGCCGGGCGGTCAGTCAAACGACGGGTTCGCCGACAACATCAGCGCGTTCGGGGACAACTTCATCGTCGGATCGGACCTCAGTGCCGCGTCGGGCGCTGCGATCATGATCAACCAAGTGACGGCGACGGGCGCCGCCGTTGCGGGCTCACCGCCATTTGTTGGCAACAGCGTGGCGAGCGCCGCGGTCACGAGTGTCTTGCCGATCGGAGCAGGGTTCGCGTTGGTCGGTTCCGAGCGGACGTCGGGGTCGCCGTCGTATGGGGTCGAGTACCGCCTCGCCGCAAACGGAGCTCCGATAAGCAGCGCGAAGTTCACCGACAGCAATGGGGCCGACGTCGTGCCCCAGGACGCGCAGCCGGTCGGCAGCGCCATCACCGTCCTCGGCCTCGGCTCCCCGACAAGCGGGCCAAACACGCTCGATGTCTGGTCGATCCCGATCTCGAGTGGCTCGGGAACTGGCGGTGGCGGCGGGGGTGGCGGGAGCGGTGGTGGCACGACCCCGCAGCCGACGACGCCGGCGTGCTTACCGGTCATCGAGATCCAAAAGCTCATCTCTACCCTCGAGACGTGGACCGACAAGGACGGTTCGGTGAAGTCGAGCGCTCGAACCACAGGGCGCCACGAGTCCGAAGAAGTCGGTGGCGCAGCGAACGTCGTGATAACCATCGACAACGTCGGAGACTGTGACGCGAAGAACATCGAACTTTCCGACGTCCTCCCCCGCGGTTTCGATTACGTTCCCAAGGGATCGGAAGTCAGCATCGAGACGTCGCCAGAAGGGGGCGAGGTGATCGAGCGGCAGCCGCCCCGCCAGCTCGTGGGGGGAGCGCTTCGGGTGCCGATCGGGTTCCTGCAGGCGCATACCAAAGCCTTCATCTACATCCGCGGGCACCTGAGCGGCCTCGGATTACTTCGCAACGTCGCGAGCTTGACAGGAGCGGGCCTGTCAGAGGTCTCCAACCCCGCCTTCTTGACCGTGACTCCGGCGACGGTGGTTCGGAGTGCGTCGGCAAATGCAACGGGAGCGTCCGGCGCCGCGTCAGCCGGCGGCGCGCCGGCACAGAAGGCCGTCGACGCGGCCGCCAGCAAGCGCAGCTCCCTGGCGCGCGTCGACGTGGCGGTTGAGACGAGCGGCAAACACGGGTCCTGCAGGTGGCTGACCTCAGCCGGACGCCTTAGGACGACGAAGCGCGGCTGCCCGAGCATCGTGTGGCTGCGGGCCACCGGCACGAGCCAGTGGCGCTACGGCTTCAAGCACCGCCTCCCGAAGGGTCGCTACCTCCTGTTCGTCCGGCCGGTTGCTCGCGACGGCGTCGCGAAGTCGACTTTCACGCGCGCGCTCCACGACCTCGTGCCGTTCACGGTTCGCTGAGCGCGGCCGCAGCAGCTCTATTGCTGACGTGGTCCAGGGCCGACCCCGGTGAGCGCCGCGACCGCTGCCCCCCCGGAGCGACAGTCCCGCAACAACGAGCGCTGAGTTGGGCGCGCACTCCCAGCTAGCGCGTCGTGGCCCCCGGCTCCACCAATCGGCGCCTCCAGAAGTCACGCGTCGACAGAAGAGCAGGTCTACGGTGACGAGGGTCGGTTCCGACGGATTCAGCCCGTCAACCCATCTCAGCTCCAGTGCCGATCCGGCATGGCTCGACCGTCGTGGGCCATCCGGCAGTAGCCGGTGGCGAAGCTCCATGGTTTCTGGCAGGTCGACGGTCAGCCACCGCACCTGACTGTTGTCCAGCCGCCAGAACTGGGTCTCCAGCCCCTCGCCGAGCGCGACCACCATTCCGGCTGGATGCGAGCCCAGGAAACGACGGACCGCCTCATCGAACGTAGCCACCCGGACCGCATGCAACCGAGCCCCGCGCGCGAACTCCGCGAAGTCGTAATCGAGTCGGTCAACGACCTTGATGGCGACCGGGTCGTTCAGAGCCCCGATGCGTGCCGCGGCGGCGCGGCGCCCGAGATTCCCAAGCAGGGTCCGCGGTACCTCAGACAGGTCTACAGGTATCAGCTCCACGCTCGGCGACGCGAGCGGTCGTCCGATCCCACACCTGGCCCAGGACGGAGTGGCGTCAGTCGTAGCCAAACGGCTACGTGCGTAGGCAGCCGCTCGCGTTAGGTCATACGCCGGCGAGACGACTGCGCGGTCGGGCAGACGCCCGGCCGCCGGCCGACTTGAGAGGAGAACTGATGAAGCGCACACCGATGCGCCGACGCGCGCCTCTGCGCGCCAAGAAACAGTTGCGAAGACCAAAGCCGCTCCCCGGCAGTGATCGCGGCGGCACGCGCCTTCCTGATCGGCGGATGACGCCGGCGCTCGCCGCGGCGCGGCCACGCGGCGATTTCCACCGCATAGCTCGAGGCGACGACGCGTGGGCCTGGCCGGCGTGGGCCTACGCGGGCGAGGACGGCACGTTCGGCAACCGCTTTGACGACCCGGCCGGCGAGTCCCGCGTGCTTTACGCGTCCTCGCCGCGCGTCGGCGCGTTCCTCGAGACGCTGGCGCGCTACCGGACCGACCCCGCGATCGCGGCCGAGTACGACGCCATCGCAATCGAACCCGAGGACGCGGATCGCTACCCGACGATCCCTCCGGGCGTGGTCCCGGCCGAATGGGCTCGGCGCGAACGATCGGGAGGGCGAGGCACGACGGCCCGTTCGCGGATATCGGGCACTCGAGCTCGTTGGCGGAACTCGCCGTAGCGCGTGGTTATCACAGGCCCGCCGCGGCCAGAGACTCGAGCTGGTAGCTGAGCAGCGTCTCGAACGGCCGGACGGCAGCGCGGACACACGCGGGGGCAGCGCTCCGCCCGATGCACGCCTAGCGCGGCGACAGCCACGGAGCCTGGCGGCAGATCCCGCGGCAGCTCGAGGCAGCTAGCGCGATGAGCCACGCCGCTGACGATCACTCCGTCCACGTCGAACTTGAAGCCAAGCGGCCGCCCGGCATCGACGGTAGCGCCGCTCGTCGGTCGTGACGTAAACGACCGCGACCTGCGAGCCCAGCGTGGTGGATTTGATCGACCGCGGCAATACGATTAGTGCATGTGTAGCTATCAGGAGTGGGAACGTCTCAGCCGTGGGTTCCGCGAGGCGGTCGACGAGGATCAAATGCGCGAGTTCGTGGCAAACGCGGCACGTCGCGTTGAGGCTCTGGTCGAGTGGCTGAAGCGAGCGGCCGCTGACGAGAATCCAGACTGCGCTTGCGGACGCGGCCGGCGAGCCCCGGCCGAGTGGGTGTAGTTCAGTAGCGGGTGACCGTCCCCGCGGGTGGGCCTCGTGGGGGGCGGAGCGTCCGACCTCTATCGACGGGGACGGTCAGGTGGCTCGATGCAGATCGGCGAGCTCCTCCAAGGTGCGCGCCACGACCCCGGCCATCTCCCACCGAGACGCGTCCTCCTGCGCACGGTAGATCGCCTCGTAGGTGACGGCCTGGAACACGCGGTTGGCGAACGGCGCAAGGTCCCAGGCACGCGCGTGGTCGCCGCGGCCCTGCCATCGTGCGGTGTACGCCCGTTTGATGGCAGCGGCCTGCTGCTCGTCCGCCGCCCGCACGAGGTGGGCTGCGTCGAGGTAGGGGTGGCTGATGCACGCGTCCGTCCAGTCGAAGATGACCGGCCGGTCGCCCCCGGCGACGTTGCCCAGGTGAAGGTCGCCGTGAACGACCGACTCGGCGATCCCACAGCCGAAGAAGTCCTCCAGTCGGCGCTTGACCCACGGCAAGGTCGCGACCGCGGCCTCGCGCCGAGCCGGAGCAAGACGCTCGAGCTCGACGCTGTCGTGCACCAGCTGACCGAACGCGTCGAGCGTAGCCCGAAGCCCTCGATCCGGGCATCCGGCGGCGCGCAGCTCGTCAACCTGCGCGATCGCTTCGACCTGGATCCTCGCCATCGCGGTCGCCGCCGCGGCCGCGCGACGAGGGTCGTGGGTATCCGTCTCGGGCAGCGGCGCCAACAGCATCCAGCCGTGGCGTTCGTCCGCGGCCAGCACTCTCGGCACGGCATCCCCAGCGAAGCGGCCCAGCGTCCGGGTGATGGCAGGCTCGTTCCGGAAGTGCTCGCAGGTCGCTTTGAACCAGACAGACCGGTCGTCGTCGAGTGGCACGCGCAGCACCGCCGACAGGCTCCACATGCGCACGGGACTGCACGGACCGGCACGAACCAGACCCGACGCGGCGAGTTGCTGGTCGATCCACGCGTCGACGGGATCCAACCATCCCGACCGAAACCACGAGGGGCGTCGCGCCGGCCACGGCGCTGCACCGGTGTGCTCTGCCACGGTGCGCGCGATCGCGGCGACGGCAGACCGCGGCAGGTCCTCGGGCCTGACGGCCGGCAGGGAAGACCAGGACGCCTCCGGCGACGGTGGAGAGCCGTCGCTGCCAACGACCGTGACGGCCAGGCGCGGCTCACTCAGCGACAAGGTCGGACCGAGCGGCATGCCGGCGGACACGCCGTCCACCAGCACAAGCACCTCATCCATCCGATCCTCCGGCGTTCGACCCTACGCCAATCTTCGCCGCTCTCGTCTGTCCTGAGCCTGCGATTGCTCGCTCCACGCCGAGCGCTGCCCCAGGGGTCGTGATCGGTCGTTCGCTTGCGATGCTCGGCAATCCCGCGTCGCCGCCGCGGCAGTTTGCGAGTCGTGATTCGAGGAGGTCCAGCAGTTCGCGGTGGAGCCCGAGCTCGATCGCGCCGGCACCGGTGAGCGAGCCGTCAGGGTGGCGGCGTGCCACCAGGATCGCGTCGATGTGACCCTGCCGGCATCGACGAAGGCCGGTCACCGCGAGCTCCTCGTCTCGTCGCAGCTTGTGCTTGACCCAGGCGGCGCTCCTGCGACCCGGTCGGTAATGGGAGTCAAGGCGCTTGGCAACGACCCCCTCTAATCCGAGCCTCTGGACACGCGCGACGAAATCGCGGGCGCGGTCCACTGGGATGCTCGCCGGCGTTCGCCACGCGGGGCCATCGAGCGCAAACCTGCCCTGCTCGTGGCGGGGAGGGGACGCGACCCCGCAGGGTCGCGAGTCTTGGTTCCGGGTCAGCACGGTAACGCTGAGAGTTCTCGCGCTGAGCGAGTGCTACCACGGAATCGTTCGAGGAAGTCCGAAGTGCGGTAGGGCGCTGGTCGCGGCGAAGCGGGTGATGTGCGAGATGCGGTCGCCGTCGAGTGTCAGTACGAGCAGCGAAAGCGCACGGCCGACGTCGGTGTGTGGGTCTTTGACGTACTGGCCGAACGCCGGTTGGGAGTTGGCCCGCGTGGGAATGAGGCGGCGGGGGGTCTCCCGCGTCGCAAACGCATGGGCGATGAACTGCTTGATCGCGTCGTGCCCTTGGTACCCGTAAGGCTCCGGAGGCATCGTCCACCACGCGTCCTCGGCCAGCAGCGCGACGATCGGTTCCACCTCTCCGTGCTCGAATGCGTC
>DASSGR010000139.1:0-16223 GCA_035693425.1 Solirubrobacteraceae bacterium | reverse complement strand
CCGGGCCGCCGAGCTCCGCGACCATCTCCCCGAACCGCTCGGCGGCGGCGCCGCTGTCGAGCGCTTCGAGTGCCGCACCGCGCGCGACGCCGAGATCGGCGTGCAGCCCACCCAGCACGAGCACCTCGGCGCACAGCGCGAGCGTCACCTCCAGCAGGCGCTCGTCGCGCGCGGCGCCGGTCAGGTGGTCGACCGATTCGCGCACCTCGACCGCATTGCCGGCGCTGCGGCCGAGTACCTGGTCCATGTCGGTCAGCAGCGCGCTGGTCGGCAGGCCGTTGCCGTCGGCGACCTCGACGATGGCCCGCGCCAGCTCGCGCGACTGGTCGATCTCGCGGAGAAAAGCCCCCGACCCGACCTTGACGTCCATGACCAGCGCGTCGAGACCGGCCGCGAGCTTCTTGGACAGGATCGAGCCGACGATCAGCGGGATCGATTCGACCGTTCCGGTTGCGTCGCGGATCGCGTACAGCCGGCGGTCGGCCGGGGCGAGCCGGGCGGTCTGGCCGACGATCGCACAGCCGGCGCGCGCCACCACCTGGCGCAGGCGTTGCGGGTCCGGCGCCACGTCGTAGCCGGGGATCGACTCGAGCTTGTCTAACGTGCCGCCGGTGTGTCCGAGGCCGCGCCCGGAGATCATCGGCACGAACCCGCCACACGCGGCGAGGATCGGTGCGAGCAACAGGCTGACCTTGTCGCCGACGCCGCCCGTCGAGTGCTTGTCGAGCACCGGTCCCGCCAACCCCGTCTCGCTCCAGTCCAAAACATCCCCGGAGCGGGTCATCGCGCGGGTCAGCGCCACTCGCTCGCTCGGGGTCATCCCGCGCCACACGATCGCCATCGCAAGCGCGCCCACCTGGGCGTCGGTCACCGACCCGTCGGCGATTCCCATCACCAGCTCCTCGATCTCCTCGGCGCTCAGCTCGCCGCCGTCGCGCTTTCGCCGGATGAGCTCGGCGGTCAGCATCGGGGGATGAACTCCAGCAGCAGCCGCGCGAGGTCGCCGGCGGCGGACTGCGCCGCTTGCAGCGTCTGCTCGTGGCTGAGCGGCTCGTCGCTCATGCCCTCGGCGAGGTTGGTGATCACCGACACCGCCGCGACCCGCAGGCCGCAATGGCGAGCGAGAATCGTCTCCTGGACAGTCGACATGCCAACCGCGTCGGCGCCGAGCACGCTAAACGCGCGGATCTCGGCTGGGGTCTCGAAGCTCGGTCCGGTCACGGCCAGGTACACGCCCTCGGCGAGTTCGACCTCGACGTCAGCGGCCGCTGCGCGCAGCATCGCGAGCAGCTCCGGGTCATAGGCGTCGCGCAACGACGGGAAGCGTGGCCCCACGGCGTCGTCGTTCGGCCCGGCCAGGAGGTTCGCGCCCGTCATGTTGATGTGATCGGTGATCGCCATCAGCGAGCCGGGGCCCATCGACGGACGCAACGACCCGGCCGCATTGGTCAGCACGAGGATCGACGCGCCGGCCGCCCGCAACGCCCGGACCGGCACTCGCAGTGCCTGGGGATCGCCGCCCTCGTACAGGTGCGCCCGCCCCTGCAGCACCGCAACCGGGACGCCGCCGATCGAGCCGAGGACGGCTTGGCCGGCGTGCCCCGCGACGCTCGGGCGGGGAAAGCCGGGCAGCTCCTCGTACTCCACCACGACCGGGTCCTCCACGGCATCGGCGACCGCGCCAAGACCCGACCCCAGCACGACCCCGACTCGCGGCGTGCCGAGGTTCACGCCTCGAGCGCCTCGCGGTCGAACGAGCCGGGGAGGAGCTCGGCGAGCGTGACCGTGGTCGGAGCCCCCGAGCCGGGGCGCCCGAGATAGACCGGGGTCGCCGGATCTCCGAACTCGATCAGCCGTTGCCGGCAGCCTCCGCACGGAGGGCAGACCTCCAGCTTCTCCGCCACCACGGCCACCGCGGTGATCGTCGACTCTCCGGCCGCGACCAGCGCGCCCAGCGCCGAGGCCTCCGCGCACTGCCCCTGGGGATAGGCCGCGTTCTCGACGTTCGCGCCCGCGTAGATCGCGCCGCTCGGGGCGCGGACCGCGGCGCCGACCTTAAAGCCTGAGTACGGCGCGTAGGCGTTGCGCATGGCGGCGTCGGCGGCGCGCAGCAGCGCGTCCGGTCCGTCGAGCAGCAGGTCCGAGTAGCCGACTGACACGAGCGCGTCGTCAACGATCCCGAGCGCCTCCCGCAGGTGCGCCACCTTGGCCCGCGCCGCGTCGACAGAGCCCGCGTCGGGCAGGACGGCCTCGAACTCCACGAAGCTCCCCAGCCCCTCGACCTCGTCCAGGTGGATCCGGACGCCTTGCCACAGCAGCAGCCGCCGTTGCTTCGACACCACGACCGTGACACCGAGGGCGGCGTCGAGCGCCTCGGCCATCGCATCCGCGTCAGCAACCGGCGCCAGCACGTATGTGCTCTCGCTCGCCTCGGAGGAGTCGGGCCGCCGGTAGGCAATCAGCTCGGGCTGCTCGCCGTCCTGTTCCCTGAGTTTCAGCCGGCCATCGCGCCCGGCGAAGTATGTGTCCCGTTGCGCCAGCACCCCGGACTCGACGGCGCCCAGCGCCAGACAACGCGCCAGCGTCGCCTCCGGGTCGGCGTCACGGGCTTTCAATTCGACGTTCACCTGTGCCATCGACGGATAGCATCGCAGCCGTGCCACAAACACTCATCGTCGTCGAGCATCCGGTGCTCGCCGATCGCCTCACGGTGATGCGCTCGCGCGACACGCCCCATGGCGAGTTCCGTCAGGCGCTGTACGAGGCGGCGGCGATCATGGCCGTCGAGGTCGCGCGCGAGCTGCCGGTCAAGGAGGTCGAGATCGAGACGCCGCTCGAGTCCACGCGCGGCCAGCGCCTGCGCGACGAGGTGGCGGTCGTGCCTGTGCTGCGCGCCGGGCTGGGGATGGTCGAGGGCTTCCTGCGGCTGCTACCGGACGCGCGCGTCGGCCACGTCGGCATCTATCGTGACGAAGAGGACCACGAGCCGGTCGACTACTACGAACGGCTGCCGCGCGGCCTCCCAGACGCGCGTGTGTACGTGCTCGACCCGATGCTCGCCACCGGCGGCAGCGCGGTCACGGCACTGAACCACCTCAAGCGCGCCGGCGCCAAGCACCTCGAGCTCGTCTGCCTCGTCTCCGCGCCCGAGGGCATCAAGGCCGTCGAACAGGCCCACCCCGATGTCCGCATCTGGACCGCGGCCGTCGACCGCGAGCTCGACCAGAACGCCTACATCCGGCCCGGGTTGGGCGACGCCGGAGACCGCGTGTTCGGCACCGCCTAATCGAACCCGCGCCGGTCCATCCACTTGTCGATCGCGCGTGGCTGAGGCGACGCCAGCCGATCGAGCAGGAATCCCGGATCGCGTTCGACCAGCATCGTCTCGAGGTGCTCGGCGCGCAGGAAGCGCTCGTTGACGGCGTGCTCGAGGAAGCGCAGCAGCGGCTGCCAGTACTCCGAGACGTCGAGCAGGCCGATCGGCATGCGGTGCAGGCCGAGCTGGCTCCACGTGACCATCTCGAACAGCTCGTCGAGCGTCCCGGTACCGCCGGGCAGCGCGATCACGGCGTCCGACAGCTCGGCCATCAGCGCCTTGCGCTCGTGCATCGTGTCGACCACGTGCAGCTCGGTCAGTCCGGCGTGTGCGATCTCGGCCTCGACGAGCCGGTTGGGGATCACCCCGATCACCTTCCCGCCGCCACCAAGCGCGGCGTCGGCCAGCGTCCCCATCAGCCCAACGTGCGCGCCGCCGTAGACGACCTCGAGGTCGCGGGACGCGAGCAGACGGCCGAGCGTCTCGGCGCACTGCGCGTACTCCGGGCGGCCGCCGGGGCTCGAGCCACAGAACACAAGGACGCGCTTCATGTTCGGCAGGGTAGTAGCCTCGACGGCGTGATCAGGCGTCTTCCCCATGTCGACCGGGTGGGGGTCGAGGAGCGTGTGGCGCAGCTGGGCAAGCGCTCGATCAAGACCACCGCCAAACAGCAGGGGATTCGCCTGGCCGTCTCGATGCTTGACCTGACCACGCTCGAGGGCGCGGACACGCCGGGCAAGGTCCGCCAACTGTGCGCCAAGGGCGTGTGCCCGGCCCCGACCATGCCCGAGATTCCCTCGGTGGCGGCGATCTGCGTGTACCCGCAGCTGGTCGCCACGGCAAAGGAAGCGCTCGCGCACACGGGCGTTAAGACGGCCTCGGTGGCCACAGGCTTCCCGGCCGGACAGGTCAGCCTCGAGGCCAAGCTGCGCGACACCGAGGACGCCGTCGCAGCCGGCGCCGACGAGATCGACATGGTGATCTCGCGCGAGGCGTTTTTGGCCGGCGACGACACGCGCGTGCAACAGGAGATCGTCGCGATCAAGGAGGCGGCCGGCGACGCCCACCTCAAGGTGATCCTCGAGACCGCGGAGCTCGGCTCCTACGACCACGTCCGCCACGCCTCGATGCTCGCGATGGAGGCCGGCGCCGACTTCATCAAGACCTCCACCGGCAAGGCCTCAGCCGGCGCCACCCCCGGCGTCTGCCTGGTGATGCTCGAGGCGATCCGCGACTACGGCGACCGGACCGGGCGGATCGTCGGCTTCAAGGCGGCCGGCGGCGTCTCGACGAGCAAGGCGGCGCTGCACCGCCTGGTGCTGGTCAAGGAGACGCTCGGCGACGAGTGGTTGACACCCGACCGCATCCGGATCGGCGCGTCGTCCGTCCTCAATGATCTTCTTATGCAATACGCCAAGACCGAGACCGGCCGCTACGGCCGCTCCGAGGACTTTTCGAAGGAATGACCTCCTCCGCCGAGACCCGAACCAGCATCGTCTGGGATTACTCCCCGGCCCCCGAATCGGTCGACCACGTCCGGCTGAAGGACCGCTACGGCCTGTTCGTGGACGGCGATTTCCGGGACCCGGTCGACGGCCGCTACGTGCCGACGATCAACCCGGCCACAGAGGAGCCGCTAGCGGATATCGCGTTCGGCGGCGCGGAGGACGTGCTCGCGGCGATCGACAGCGCGCGCGCCGCCGCGCCAAAGTGGGCGGCGCTCGCGCCGCTCGAGCGCGGCAAGTACCTGTTCCGGATCGCGCGCCTGATCCAGGAGCGCGCGCGCGAGCTGGCCGTGGTCGAGACGATGGACGGCGGCAAGCCGCTCAGGGAGTCCCGCGACGTCGACATCCCGCTCGCTGCCGCGCACTTCTTCCACTACGCCGGGTGGGCGGACAAGCTCCGCTACGGCGTGGCGTCCCGCGAGGTCGAGCCGCTCGGGGTGGTCGGACAGATCGTGCCGTGGAACTTCCCGCTGCTGATGGCGGCGTGGAAGCTCGCGCCGGCGCTCGCCTGCGGGAACGTGGCGATCCTCAAGCCAGCCGAGACGACGCCGCTCACCGCGCTGCTGCTGGCCGAGATCGCGCAGGAGGCCGAGCTCCCGCCGGGCGTGATCTCGATCCTCACGGGCGACGGCGCCACCGGTGCCGCGCTCGTGCGCGCCCCACACATCGACAAGGTCGCGTTCACCGGGTCGACCGCCGTCGGACGCGACATCCAGGCCGCGCTGGCCGGCACGAACACCCACCTGACGCTCGAGCTGGGCGGCAAGTCGGCCAACATCGTGTTCGAGGACGCCTCGCTCGATCAGGCCGTCGAGGGCATCGTCAACGGCATCTTCTTCAACCAGGGGCACGTGTGCTGCGCCGGGTCGCGGCTGCTGATCCAGGAGAGCGTGCACGACGAGGTGATCAAGAAGCTGTGGCAGCGGATGCGCCGGCTGCGGGTGGGCGACCCGCTCGACAAGAACACCGACGTCGGCGCGATCAACTCGGCCGAGCAGCTCGAGCGGATCGAGGCGTTGGTTGCCGCCGGCGAGCAGGAGGGAGCCAGCCGGCGGACGATCGATTGCGAGCTGCCAGAGCGCGGCTATTGGTTCGCGCCGACGCTGTTCACCGAGGTCTCGCCCGCCCACCGGATCGCGGTCGAGGAGATCTTCGGGCCGGTCGTGTCGGTGCTGACGTTCCGCACCCAGGCCGAGGCGATCGAGAAGGCCAACAACTCGCGCTACGGGCTGGCCGCCGGGATCTGGACCGACAAGGGCTCGAAGGCGTTCGAGGTTGCCGGCGCGCTGAAGGCCGGGGTCGTGTGGCAGAACACCTACAACCACTTCGACCCGACCGCCGCGTTCGGCGGCTACAAGGAGTCAGGCTTCGGCCGCGAGGGCGGCGCCGCCGGGCTGCGTCCTTATCTCCGAATCGCGCGATGAGCGACCGGCTCGCCGTCCGCAAGACCTACAAGCTGTGGATCGGCGGCGCGTTCGTGCGCTCCGAGTCCGGCCGCTACGACGAGGTCCACGGCTTCAACTTTCCGCGCGCCTCGCGCAAGGACGTCCGCGACGCGGTCGCCGCCGCGCGCAAGGCGGCCGGCCCCTGGGCGGCGCGCACCGCCTACAACCGCGGACAGATCCTGTACCGCGCGGCCGAGGCACTCGAGTCCCGGGGCGAGGCGATCGGAGTCAGCCGCGAGGAGTGCGCCGCCGCCGTCGACGTGCTCCTGCACTACGCCGGCTGGACCGACAAGATCGCGGCGGTGCTCGGCGGCGTCAACCCGGTCGCCGCGCCGTTTCTGTCGTTCTCGCTCCCCGAGCCGACGGGCGTGGTCGGGGTCGTCGCGCCCGACGCGCCGCCGCTGCTCGGCCTGGTCGCCGAGCTGGCGCCCGCGCTCGCGGGCGGGAACGTCTGCGTCGCGGTCCTGTCAGAGGAGAATCCGCTGCCGGGCCTGGATCTCGCCGAGGTGCTCGGGGTCTCCGACGTGCCCGGCGGCGTCGTGAACCTGCTCGCCGGGCGTCGGGGCGAGCTCGCGACCGCGCTCGGCGCGCACCGCGATCTCAACGCGATCCTCGACGCGGCGGGCGACGCCGAGCTGTCGGCCGAGCTCGACCGGCTCGCGGCCGAGACGATCAAGCGCGTACGTCACGGATCAGGTGCTGAGAGCTACGCGGCGGCTGTCGACGATGCGCTGCAGCGGATCGAGGCGGTCACCGAGCTCAAAACGGCCTGGCATCCGGTGGGAGCGTAGCCATCCCGTAGGGCCGGGTCAGGTCGCGCCCGGCGACGTGCCCGAGCGCCCCCTCGAGGCGCAGGATGCGCCGAAGGATGGCCAGCGACGAGGCATAGGTCGAGTCCAGCCCGTAGTAGCTCAGGCCCTGGGCGCCGAGCGTGCGCGCCTGCGTGTACGGCGTGTCTGACGCGTAGTGGATGACCCCCAGGTCGATCGGGAGCTTTGAGAAGTTCACCGCCTCGCCGACCGGGTGGCGATCGGCGTCCGCGATCTCGTACACCGCGTTGCAGTACGGGCCGGCCTCCATCTCGACGACGGTGAACGCCTCGCGGTAGTAGAAGTCGAGGTAGGAGCGGTTCTGCAAGAACGTGCTCTTGACGGTGACCGCGCGCTGGTTGTCGAGGCCCGTGCCGAAGCGCAGATCGGGCGCGATGTCGTCGACGCTGAACGCGTTGTCGAGCCAATAGGTGGACCCCGAGTGCTCGTCGTGCACGACGCTCGAGATCATCACGTCGCCGACGTCGGCGTTGAGCGTGGCCGCCTTGCCGAGGATGTACACGCCGCGCAGCCCGGTGCGGTCGACCGCGATCTCGCGCAGGATGTTGTAGGCGGCGACGCCGAGCGGATAGTCGATGTTGACGATCACCGCGCCGCTTCGGGCCAGCGCCGCGGCGTCGACGTCGCCAACCCGCGGATCGAGCCCACTGGGTTCGAGTGCGGCGAGTGAGATGACCTGCGCCGGCACGCGCAGCGCCGTCTTGCTGCTCAGGTGGGTGACGCCCTGCTGCTGCTCGGCGTTGCGTCGCTCGTTCCAGCCCTCGACGCCGCGGGCCCGGAAGTACAGACGTGCGACGTAGTACAGGAAGTTGTCCCACGACCCCTGGCTGTGTCCCTCTCGAAACAGGACCAGCTCTTCGCGCAGAATGTCGTCTTCGGGCAGTTGCTCGACAAAGCTCACGAGCTCGGCCTCGCGCTCGCGCGCGATACCGGTGACGATGTTGACGAGGCTGTGGGTGTTCGAGCTCACGAAGTAGAGCGGCCGCTCGGTCAGGCCCTCGTGGGCGAGCTCGGCGCTGACCGGCGTCCACCAGCGCCGGGTCAGGCGCTCGTAGCCGGTGTGCGAGCCGCCCAGCATCCGTACGCGCAGCGCCATTCGCCGGTCGCCGATCAGCCGCATCCGCTCCGCGAACGAATCGCCCCAGGCGCGTTGCAGCCGCGCCCAGTCCGCGGCGCTCCCGCCCAGCTCGCGGGAGCACTCCTCCGGGGGGACGTCGGCCGAGGTGGCCGCGTCGGGCCAGCCGGCGGCGCGCATCCGAACCCGGATCTTGTTCCACTCGATCTGGAGCGCCACCAGTGTCGGCACGAGGTCGTCGACGTCGGAGGCGCTGGCCAGTAGCACGGCGAGCGTGCCGACGCCGCTGTCGTACCAGCGGCGGCGGCGGGCCGGGGCCTCGGCCTCCTGCCAGGAGTCGACCGGGATGCCGTTCGCGGTCAGCGCCTCGACGTCCTGGCCCATCACGACCAGGTGCGCACCGATGATGCCGTCGGGGAGCCTTTGGATCGCGTAGAGGAACGCGCCGAGGTCGAGCTCCTCGCTGGCCGCGAGCGGGTGCAGGCTCGACCCCATCGCCCTGTGCGAGGGCTCGAGCACGCGCAGCTGCGTCTCCCCGCTTGAGCGGAGCAACGTGGTGTAGGTGCGCTGGTACAGCTCCACCTCGTCGCTGAGGCGGACCTCCCCGTCGGCGAAGCTGGTCAGGGCGAGTCGGGCGACTGCCATCGGCTATTCCTTAACGTACGGGATCCCGGCGGATGCCGGCCCGCGCGAGCGGCCGATCACGCCCGCGACCGCAACCAGCGTGAGCACGTATGGGAGGGCCTGGAACAGCGTGGCCTCGCTCTGCGAGAACGTGGGCAGGCGATCGGCGAGCGCGCTGCCGAAGCCGAACAGCAGCGTCGCGATCAGGGCGCCAGCCGGACGCCAGCGCCCGAAGATCACCGCCGCGAGCGCGATGAAGCCCCGGCCGTCGGTCATGTTTTGGTTGAACGAGCCGACGAACCCGACCGAGAGATACGCGCCGCCGAGCGCGGCCAACATTCCGGACGCGATCACCGCGGCGTAGCGGATGGGGATCACCGGGAGCCCGACCGTGTCCGCCGCCCTCGGTTTCTCGCCGACTGCGCGCAGGCGGAGCCCCCACCGGGTGCGGAACAGGAACACGCTGAGCACCGGAACGAGCGCCAGCCCGATCCAGGTCAGCAGGTTGGTGTTGCCGATCGCGCCGCCGAAGAAGCCGACGTGCTGGATCAGCGGGAGCTTGACGTTCGGCACCTGCGAGATGTCCGAAGGTGTCCCGTTGTTGCCGTAGTGGGCGATGAAGAAATACCCTGTGATCCCCACGGCGAGGAAGTTGATGCCGGTGCCGCTCACCACCTGGTTGGCGCGCAGATGGATCGAGAACACCGCGTGAGCTAGGGCCATCAGCGCGCCTGCGACCATCGCCACGAGGCACCCGAGCGCCCATGAGTGCAGAACGTCGGCGCCCCAGATGCCGAAATACGCGCCCATCAACATCATGCCCTCAAGGGCGATGTTAATCACGCCGCTGCGTTCGCAGATGATCCCGCCGAGCGCCGCGAACAGCAGTGGGGTGGCATAGCGGAGCATCGCCGCGACGAGGATCGACCAGGTGAACACCACCTTCAGGTGCGCGACGCCGGAGTTCGCGTTCCCGAAAGCGAGGGCGAGCGCGAGGAGCGCAAGCAGGAAGCCGCCGATGCCTATCCGCCGTTCATCGTTGACGGCGGCGATCGCTCCGCACAGCATCGCCGCGAGCGCCAGGATCACTGACGGTACCGGGGTGCGGACCAAGAACGGCGGCAGGGTGATCACCCACGCCAACGCGGACATGACCAGGCCGGCGCGGCCGATGTTCCTCGGTGAGGCGGTCCGCGCCGGGGCGGCGGCGATCGCGCCCACGCTCATGCCGTGGCCTCCTCGCGTTTGGCCCGGCGTTTGAAGATGACGCGGACCCCGCGTCCCGATCGCAGGATCTTGAGTGCGATCAGATCGGTCGAGACCAGCAGCACGATCAGGCCCTGGATCATCCACGTGAGGTTTGAGGCGAGATTCGGGTCGAACACGCTCGGGTCTAGGAAGCGGTCGGAGGTGCCGGTCTCGAGCCCGCCGAACAGCAACGCAGCGAAGACCACGCCGACCGCCGTGTTGCGCCCGAGCAGCGCCACCGCGATGCCCAGGAAGCCGACCGTCGAGCCCTGGATGTCGTTGGTGAACAAGTTGAACTTCCAGCCAAGGATGTCCATCGCCGCCGCCACGCCGGCGAAGGTGCCGGCGATCGCCATCGCCAGGAAGTAGTTCTTGGCCACGTTGATCCCGGCGTAGCTCGCGGCATCCGGGTTCAGGCCGGTCGCGCGGACCTCGTAGCCGAGCCGGGTGCGGCTGAGGATGACCCAGAACACGACGACGCCCGCGAGCGCGATGAACAGCCCGATATGCAGTCCCTGGAGTGCCGCGTTGCCCCAGAACACTGGGAGCTTGGCCGAGCTCACGACGGTGCTCGAGACCGGCACCGACTTCTGGTGCGGGTCCTGCAGTGGCCCGCCGAGGCCGAACAGGTACACGCCGCCCCAGATCGCGATCCAGTTCAGCATGATCGTCGAGATCACCTCGTTGACCCCAAGCGTCGCCTTCAGGATGCCGGCAATGCCGGCCCAAGCGGCGCCCGCCAGCCCCGCGGCGACGATCGCGAACGTGATGTGGAGCACCGGCGACATGCCCGCGAACGACGACCCGACCCAGACCGCGGCGATCCCGCCCACGGTGAACTGGCCTTGGCCGCCGATGTTGAACAGACCGGCCCGGAACGCGAATGCCACCGCCAGCCCGACCAGGATCAGGGGCGTGGTCGTGATCAGCGTCTGCTGTAGGTTGTACGCCGCGGTAGTGCGGGAGGCACCGGTGACCCACGGAAAGATCCACTGCAGGCCGGTGCCTTCGAAGATCGCCTTGTAGGTGGAGAACGGGTTGTGGCCGGTCAGCAGGACGACGAGGCCGCCGACGACGAACGCAATCAGCGTGGTCAGGATCGGGACGAGCACCCCGCCGGCGCCGCGGGCGTAGGCGGTGAGCCGGGCCGGCGTGGTCAGCGACGCGCCGGTGGCCTCCTCCTCGGCCAGGGCCTCGGCCTTGGTTTCCTCTTCGAGCGTGCTCATGCCGGCGCTCCGGCGGCGCTCGACGTTGCTGCGGCCGCGACCTGGCCGGTCATCGCCATGCCGAGCTCTTCTTCGCTGGCGTCGGGCGGGAACTCGCCCATCACCTGTCCTCCGCAGATCACGAGGATCCGATCCGCCAGCGACCGCACCTCCTCGTACTCGAGTGAGACCAGGAGGATCGCGCGGCCCTTGTCGCGCTCCTCGATCAGGCGCTTGTGGACGAATTCGATCGCGCCCACGTCGAGCCCGCGCGTCGGCTGGTGGGCGATCAGCAGCTCGGGGTCCGAGGCGATCTCGCGCGCGATCGCCACCTTCTGCTGATTGCCGCCCGACAGCGAGGAGGCGTACGAGTCGCAGTTGCCGCCGCGCACGTCGTACTCGCGCAGCAAACCCAGCGCGCGCTGGCGCATGTGCTTGACGCGCAGCCAGCCGCCCCGGCTGATGTCCGGGCGGCGAAACTCTCGTAGGGCGAGGTTCTCGGCCAGCGTGAACGGAAGCACGAGGCCGCGCCGATGGCGGTCCTCGGCGATGTGGGCGACGCCCGCCGCAGTGGCCGCCTTCACGCCCTTGCCGGTGATGTCGCGACCGCCGACGATGATCCGCCCCGCCCTCGGCGTGCGCAGCCCGGCGATAGCCTCGACCAGCTCCTGCTGGCCGTTGCCGTCGACGCCCGCGATGGCGACGATCTCCCCGCCGCGGACGGTCAGCGACATGCCGTTGACGGCCTCCAGGTCGCGGTCGTCGCGGACCTCGAGATCCTCGACCGCGAGGATCGGGTCGCGTGGCTTCGCGGTTGATTTCTCCACCGACAGGAGCACGTCGCGCCCCACCACCATCCGAGCTAGGCTCTGCTCGGTGGCGCCCTGGCGGGGCACGGTGCCGATCTTCTTGCCGAGGCGGAGCACAGTGATGCGGTCGGCCACCCGCAGCACCTCGTTGAGCTTGTGGCTGATGAATACGATCGCGGTGCCGTCCTGCTTTAGCCGGTTCAGCACACCGACCAGCTCCTGCACCTCCTGGGCGGTGAGCACGGCGGTGGGCTCATCGAGGACGAGGATGCGAGCTTCGCGGTACAGGGCGCGCAGGATCTCGACCCGCTGCTGCGTACCGACCGTCACGTCCTCGATCGTGGCGTCGGGGTCGACGGCCAGGCCGTAGCGATCCGACAGGTCGTGGACGCTTTCCCTTGCGGCCTTCAGGTCGAGCAGCCCGGCGTTCGCAACGGGCTCGTGCCCCAGCACGAGGTTCTCTGCCACGGTCATGACCGGGACCAGCATGAAGTGCTGGTGGACCATGCCGATCCCGAGCCGGATCGCCGTGGCCGGCGAGTCGATCACGACCGGCTCTCCGTCGACGACGATCTCGCCCGCGTCGGGGGTGTACAGCCCATAGAGAACGGACATCAGCGTCGACTTACCGGCGCCGTTCTCGCCGAGCAGGGCGTGCACCTCACCGGGATACACGTCGAAGTCGACTCGGTCGTTGGCGACGACCGAGCCGAACTTCTTCGTGATGCCCCTCAGCTCGAGTGCGGGGCGTGAACTGTCTGCCATTCAGGCCGGTGTGTCTATGGAACCGTGTTCGGGATGTTGGAGATCTTGCCGGATTTGATCTCGTTGTAGATCTTCTGGATCTCCGGCGAGAACGATACGCCCGCGGGTCCGATCTTCCCGTAGCCGATACCGCCGTTGGCGATGTTGTTGGTGACGTTGTTGCCAGGGGCGAACTGCCCGTTCATCGCGTTCTTGATCGCGTTGAACACCGCCACGTCGACCTTCTTCTCGGCTGACGTCAGGATGTACGGGCCTAGATAGCCTTGGTCGGCGTCGACCCCGATGCCCTGGAGGCCCTTCTGCTGAGCCGCCGACAGCGCGCCCAGACCGCACCCGCCGGCGACCTGGAACACGACCTTCGAGCCCTGCGCGATCTGGTTGAGCGCGATTTCCTTGCACTTGGTCTGGTCGACGAAGTTCTGCGAGTAACCGTTTAGGGTCTTGATTCCCGGGTCAGCCGCCTTCGCGCCGGCCTGGTAGCCGGCGATGTAGTGATCGACCGGCGGGATCTTCTGCCCGCCGACGCTGGAGATCGTCGTGAAGCCGTGCTTCTTGGCGTACAGACCCGCGAGGTAACCGGCCAGATAGCCCGCCTGCTGCTCCTCGAACAGGAGGCCCTCGATGTTCTTTGGTTTGCCCTTCTCCAAGGTGGCGTCCGAGTCGACCATCGCGAACTTGGTGTTCGGGAACGCCTTGGCCACCGTGTCCGTGGCGTCCGCCATGAGGAATCCAACCGGGATGACCAGGTTGTAGCCCTGCCGGGCCAGCGTGGTCAGGTTCGGCAGATAGTCCGCCCCCGAGCTCGACGTCAGGACCCGGCCCTTGATCCCGAGCTGCGCGATGGCGCGCTGAAGGCCTACATACGCGAGGTGGTTGAAACTGCGGTCGTTGAGACCGCCGATGTCGGTCACCAGCCCGACCTTGAAGTTGCTTGCGCTGGATGAGCTCGAGCTCGACGAGCTGCTCGACCCGCCGCTGGCGGCGGGGCTCGAGGTGCTGCTGCTACTGCTGCTCCCACATGCGGCGACGACAATCGCTAGCGCCACCGCGGCAACAGCAAGAAAGCCCAGAAACCTAATCCTCCCCGTCACTACGTCTCCTTTCCTACACGACCGAATGGGCAACCATATTCCTTGCGGCGGACCACGGGGGGATTCGCCTAACGTGCCCTTCACATGATGGTCACGATCGTCCGCGCTCAGGTAGCGCACACGCCGCGCAACCCGTTCGTGGAGGAGGGGGCGCTTCGGGTTTTTTCGGACGGCGCGGTGGCGTTTTCCGGCGGGCGGATCTTGGCGTGCGGGCCGTGGTCTGCGGTGTCTGGTGCGTATCCGGATGGGGTGGTGTCGGACGCGCGAGATTCCCTGCTCTTGCCCGGATTCGTCGACTGCCACGTGCACTATCCGCAGGTCCGGATGATCGGGGCGATGGGGCTGGAGCTGATGGATTGGCTGCGGGAGAGGGCGCTGCCGGAGGAGGCGCGGCTGGCCGATACGGCCTATGCCAGGGAGGTTGCTTCCGAGTTCGTGCGGGGGCTGGCCGCGGCGGGGACGACCACGGCGCTGGTGTTCGGGTCGCACTTTCCGGGGGCTCAGGCGGCTTTGTTCGCGGCAGGGTTGTCTCGCGGTCTGCGGATTGCGAGTGGGCTGGTGGTCTCCGACCGTGAACTCGTGCCCGCGCTGCACGTCTCGGTGGAGACGGCGTGGGAGGCGAGCCGGGAGCTGATTTCGCGCTGGCATGGGCGAGGACTGCTGCGGTACGCGGTCACTCCGCGGTTCTCGGCCTCTTGCTCCGATGAGATGCTGGCCATGTGTGGGGAGCTGGTGGGAGATGGTTCGGGACTGCTGTTTACGACGCATCTGAACGAGACGGTTGGCGAGATCTCGCTGGTCCGCTCGCTGTTTCCCTGGGCGGGGGACTATCTGGAGACCTATGAACGGGTTGGGCTGCTTGGGTCGTGGTCTGTGTTCGCCCACGACGTACATCCGACGGACGATGAGCTGCGTCGGCTGGGGGTGGCCAAGGCGACGGTCGCCCACTGCCCGTGTTCGAACGCGTTTCTCGGGAGTGGGTTGTTTCCGCTGCGGCGGCATCTCGACGCCGGGGTCAGGGTCGCGCTGGGGTGCGATGTCGGCGCCGGCACGGGGCTCAGCATGCTCAAGGAGGGGCTGATGGCGTATCAGACGCAAATGCTGCTGCCCGAGGGTGTTCGGCTTGGTCCGGCTCACTTGCTGTGGCTTGCCACTGGCGCCGGGGCGGCGGGTCTTGGTCTGGCTGACGAAGTCGGTGATCTCTCGCCCCGTAAGAGCGCTGACTTCGTGCTGGTACGTCCTCCGGCAGGCAGCACGCTCGCCGCGGTCTTGACCCAGTCTGATTCTGTGGAGGATCAGCTGGCGGCGGTATTCACGCTCGCGCGGGAGGAGTCGATCGCAGAGGTGCGGGTGGCCGGGGAGGTCGTGTGGCCGTGAGTCGGCGGGCCGCAGTCGTCGTGATGGATGCGTGTGGGGTGGGCGCGCTGCCGGATGCGTCCGACTACGGCGACGAGGGGTCGAACACCCTTGGGCACCTGGCGGAGGCCGTCGGTGGGCTACGGCTGCCGACGCTCGAGCGTCTGGGGCTCGGGAACATCATTCCGATCCTCGGCGTGCCGCCGGCGTCTGATCCGGTGGTGCACGGCCGGTTACGGCCCCTGGGTCCCGGCAAGGAGTCCACGACCGGGCACTGGGAGCTGATGGGCGTCGTGCCCTCGCAAGCGCTACCGACGTATCCGAACGGCTTCCCGCCCGACGTGATCGCGGCGCTGGAGGAGGCGACCGGCCTGCGCTTCTGCTGCAACCGTCCGTACAGCGGCACCGAGGTGATCAAGGACTACGGAGAGCACCACCTCGCGACCGGGGAGGCGATCCTCTACACGTCGGCCGATTCCGTGCTCCAGATCGCGACCCACGTCGAACGGGTGTCTGAGGCCGAGCTGTACGCGGCCTGCGAGGCGGCGCGCCGGGTCATGACCGGCGAGCACGCCGTAGGCCGCGTGATCGCTCGCCCGTTTGAGGGCTCGCCAGGGGCGTTCCGGCGCACGGAGGGTCGGCACGACTACGCGTTGGTGCCACCCGGCCGGTCGTATCTGCAGGAGCTTCAGGACGCTGGCGTGACGGTGCACGGCGTCGGCAAGATCCACGACCTCTTCGCCGGCGTCGGGGTCGACGTCAACCACGCTGGCCCCACAAACGCCGCCGGGATCGCCGCGACGAGCCAGCTGCTGCGCGAGCTGGACTCCGGCCTGATCTTCGTCAACCTCGTCGAGACCGACCAGGTCTACGGCCACCGGCACGACGTCGAGGGCTTCCACCAAGCCCTGATCGAGATCGATCGCGCGGTCGCCGAATGGCTCGAGCTCCTAC
>DASSGR010000138.1:0-28546 GCA_035693425.1 Solirubrobacteraceae bacterium | reverse complement strand
AACGGATACCGTCACGCATGTCGGTACCTCCTGTGTTGTGGGCCCGCGTCGAAGCTGGAATCTTCGATCGCGAACATCACCCCGCCACGCGGGGGTACCGGCTACCTTCGATCTCCGGCCAGCCGGTCCTCCATACCGTCTGAAGCGATAGCAGGCGCGAGCCCGGCTCCGCGGCGAATGCGATCGTCAGCCGGGACTACCGCCAGCGACCAAACGCAGCCACGTGAGCTCGCTCTAGGCCGGCTGTTGGACTACGCCTCATGCAGCAACCAGGGCGTAGCTGCTGCTTTGCACCACTAGCAGGCGCCCCACCGCACGGAGCAGACTAGGTCACGTCCCTACTCGCGGTCGTCATCCAGCGCCTGATTGCTGAGGAGTCATCGGCGCTTAGCGCCTTGGTTTCTTGCCTTTGCTGATCACAACGCTGATCGTTGTCCCGATCGGGAGGGAAGTGCCGGCTTTCTTACTCTGGGAGATGATCCTTCCGAGCTTGACTTTGGACGTATAGGCCTTGCGGGTCCGGCCGAGCAGGCACTTCGCCTTCCGGAGGGCGCGCGTGGCTTGCTGCAACGTACGACCGACGAGCCCGGGAACCTTGCAGCCGCGCGCGCACGCTGAAATCGCGCGGCAGACATTGAGTCGGCCGCCGGTTCGCACCCGCCCCCTCAGCGACCGCAACCGATCGACGTGAGCGAGGATGTCGGAGCGCAGCGCCGTCACCGACAGCCTCGCCTTCGACAGGATCAGCGCGGCGGCTCCAGATACCTGTGCCGCCGCCATCGACCCCCCGTCGATGTAGCCATACGTGCCGCCGCGTAGCGTCGAGTAGATGTTCGTCCCGGGTGCCCCGAGATCGACCGTGTGGACTCCCCAGTTGGCGAACGATGCCAGCCGATCGTTCTGGTCGGTCGCGGTCGCGCAGATCTCGGTTCGGCGGTCGTACCCGCACGGGTAGCGCCTGAAGGCAGGATTGTCGTCGTCCTGCGAGGTGTTGCCAGCCGCTGTCACGAAGAGGATGTCGTTCGCGCCGAGCAGGTCGATCTCGTCAGCGAGCGCCTGTGAGTACGGCGTGCCGACGAATGTCGCGGAATCGTTGATGACACGGATGTTGACGCCGGCTTGCTTGGCTTTCACGAGCCAGTCGAGCGCGCTGACGAGCTGATCGGTGTCGCCACCGGCGTTTGCGTTGAGCCACTTGACCGGAAGGATCGTCGTCGACCAATTCATACCGGCGACGCCGATGCCATTGTTGCCGATCGCGCCGATGATCCCGGCGACGTGCGTGCCGTGCCCCCCATAGGTTGTGTCGTCGTCGGCGGGATCGCAGCTTGCAGCCACGACGTTGTAACCGTGCGTTCCGGCTGGACAGCCGCCCACGCCACCAGGATTCGTCCAGACGTTGGCGGCGAGATCAGGATGAAGGTAGTCGACACCGGTGTCGACCTCGCCGATCACGATCGAGCGTCGTCCTGTAGTGACGGTCCATGCCGCAGCTGCTTTGTCGTCTGCGCCACGGATCCCCCGGATCCCGTGGACGCTCTGCCCGAGATTCGAGGAGCCCCATTGAACTGGAAATGACGGGTCATTAGGAACCTTCTGCAGTCCGCTCGCATGCATCGCGTAATCCAATTCCGCGAACCGCACGAGCCCGCCATGGCCCCGCAGTGCCCGAATCGCCGATGCTTCGCGCCCGGCGGCGACTGTTGCGATGAACGTGTGGCCTATGCGCTGGCCCAGCGCTCTGGCCGCGCTGGTCGAGCCTACGCCAGTCGTGAGTGGCCGGAGCGACTGTATTCCGGCGCGTCCCAGCAGGGTTCGGAGC
Organism: Solirubrobacteraceae bacterium; assembly: GCA_035693425.1. Taxonomy (GTDB): domain Bacteria; phylum Actinomycetota; class Thermoleophilia; order Solirubrobacterales; family Solirubrobacteraceae; genus Palsa-465. The sequence continues at coordinate 26,724 of DASSGR010000138.1, read as the reverse complement.
TGTACAGCAGTGGTCGCGGGCTGGAAACCGACGAGCACGACGCCTGGGCGGTACGGGGCCTGCGGCTGCGCCAGCATTCTTGCCGCCCCAGCTTGCGGCGCCCCAGCTTGCGGCGCCCCGATTACTACCGCGACGGTGACCACGGCTGCTACCCCGAGCCGGCCAAGAGGTGCTCGCATGTTTGCTACGCGCCCGTGCTTCGGCATTCCGATAGCCCCGGTTTCTGCACGCCCGGAATGTAGCTTGCGGGACAGATCCGAGTCAGCAAACGCTCTCCAATCATGCGAATTGCGCATATTGCTGAGAAAGGCTAGCTAGGATCGATAAGTGACTTCGATGCAGGGCGAAACGATACGGGGGTCCCAGCTGGCGGCTTATCTCGACGCGATCGGGGTTCGCGCACCCAGTCCTGCGACGTGCCCATTCGATCCGGGGGTCGCCCCAGCGGTTCTCGCGAGCCACCTCGAGCAGAGCGCCCATCTGATGCTCAGCCTAAAGGTCTCGATGGCGTGCTGGATGATCGCCGACGAGTCCGCGACGCGGCGCAAGGTCGCGTCGGCACGCACCGCGGGGGTACCGACACACACCGGCGGCGGTCCCTATGAGGTCGCCGTGGCACAAGGTCGCCTGGCGGAGTATCTCGACCTGTGCGGCGAAATCGGATTCGACGGCATAGAGTGTGGCTCGGGGTTCACCAGCCCCGATGTCACCCCCGAGCGGGTAGTGCAGATGGCGTCCGAGCGCGCGCTGACAGTCGAGTACGAGTTGGGCAAGAAGCACGACGGGGCATTCGACGCACGTAGGCTTCAGGCGCTCATCGATGAAGGGCAGCGGTGGCTTCAGGCCGGCGCGAAGCGATTGGTCATCGAGGCACGGGAGAGCGCAGCAGGAGTCGGCCTGTTCGACACCGACGGGCGACTGGATGTACCGCTCGCCGAGCGACTAGTGGACGCACTCGGAATGGCGACGCTGGTATTCGAAGCTCCCACCAAGAGCAGTCAGTTCGCTCTGCTCGACCACTTCGGCGCTCAGATCCTGCTCGCCAACGTCCCACTCGATGAGTTGCTTCGCGTCGAGATCTATCGGCGCGGCCTGCACTCCGATGCGTTCTCCAATCCGAAGCTGAGACCCACGACGAGCGCCTTCACCTCTGTGGGTCACCGACCGTGACACGCAGCGTCGCGGTTGCGTGCTACCCAAGCGTGGGTGCCGCAGACGGCTCAACGGTCGTCGGAATCGATGTGATCCGCGCCACCACTACCGCGGTGACAGCCGTCGCCGCCGGACGGCGATGCTTTCCGGTCCCAACGATCGAAGCTGCGGTGCCACTCGCCGCGAGACTCGATAAGCCGCTTCTAGTCGGGGAACTTGGCGGCAATATGCCCTTCGGGTTCGATCTCCAGAACAGCCCCGTCGAGATGGATCGGCCGACCGAGCTGGACCGGCCGGTCATCCTCCTATCGACCTCGGGCACGGCGCTGCTGTGCGAGGCGGCGGCTCGAGGAGTCTCGTACGCAGCTTGCCTGAGGAATGTGCGTGCGCAGGCTGAACGCCTGATCGCCCGGCACGATCACGTGCTTCTTCTGGCAGGCGAGAGCCGTGGCCAGTTCCGCGAGGAAGATCGACTCTGCTGCGGTCGGATCGCAAAAGCCTTGATCGAGGCTGGATACGAGCCACGCAACGCGCTCGTGGAACAGATCGTCAAGCACTGGGCCAACGCTCCGGATGACGCCTTTCTGAGCGGCGAGAGCGTTCGGTACCTCGATGCAACCGGGCAGTATCACGACGTTGAATTCATCCTCGATCACATCGACGACCTCGACGACGTGTATGAAATGCGAGACGGCGAGCTGGTGAGGAGCCTGCCGCATTGAGCTCGCCGCCGGCTGTCGGCGCGCAGGACTTCTCGACGCCGATCCTGGTGCTGCGGCGCAGCTTCGGCGAGCTTCAGCACGCCGTGTTGAGCCTCGCCCGGACGGCCGGCCGGCTCGGAATCCCGGTGTATGCCGTCCGCGCCAGTGCCCGAGAGCTCGCGACGCAGTCGCGTTATCTCCGCGGTGCCTTTCCGGCACCGCCGGGCACATCGCCCGAACAATGGTTGGATGCGCTCGTCGAGTTTGGCTTCGCCCACGGGCGGCCGGTCCTGGTGGCGATCGACGATGACAGCGCCGCGTTTGCCGACGAGCATCACGCGACGCTCAGCGCCGCGTTTCGGATGGTGAGGGATCCCGCAGGCCTCCACAGCCGGCTCGCCAGCAAGCACGGGCTATGGCAGCTATGCAAGCAACTCGACCTTCCGACGCCGAACTCGAGCTTCCCTGCCTCCGAGGCCGAGGCTGCCGCGCTCGCGGAGCGGTACACCTATCCGGTCGTACTCAAACGCTCCGAGCACTGGCGACAGGCAGCCGATCCCGACGCCCCGAGCGTCCTGATCGCACGGAATCCAAACGAGTTGCTGTATGGCTACAGACGCATGGAATCGCGCGGCGATCCGAACGTGGTCGTGCAGGAGTACATCCCGGGAGGTCCCGAGACGGTCTGGATGTTCAATGGGTACTTCGACCGCGGCAGCGAGTGTCTTTGCGCGTTCACCGGCCAAAAGCTCCGGCAGCGGGGGCAGCGTACGGGCCCCACCACGCTCGGGATCTGCATCTGGAACGAGGCCGTCGCCGAGTTGGCGACCCGCCTGATGAGCGGTCTCGCCTATCACGGCATCGTCGACATGGGCGTTCGCTACGACACGCGCGACGGCCAGTACAAGGTGCTCGATGTCAACCCCCGCTTGGGCAGCAGCTTCCGGCTCTTCGTTGATCACGAAGGGCTCGATGTTGTCCGTGCTGCATATCTTGACCTCACCGGCCAGCCGGTGCGTATGAGGCGGCCTCTCGACGGCCGCAAATGGGTAGTCGAGCCATACGACCTCGTCGCGTCGGCGCAGGAGATCCGTCGCAAGACGCTGACCTTGTCCGGATGGATTCGATCCCTTTCCGGCATTAGGGAGGCAGCATGGTGGGCTCGCGACGACCCACTGCCGTTCTTCGGCATGTGCGCCTCGCTCGGATGGAAAGCGGTCCGATACAACGCGCGGCGTCGGCGGAGGCGTCGCGCCGAGAAACGCGCAGCATCAGGGCCACCGCCGAACACCGAGTCGTGCCCCCAAGCGACGGTAAATCGCTACTTCGGCCAGGGCGCCGACTACTGGCGCGTCGTCTACGACCGGCACGGACTTCAGGCATTGATCTACCGGGAGCGGATGCAAACGGTGCTTCGATGGATCGAGGACTTGCATCTCCCCCCCGGCGCGCTGGCACTGGAGGTGGGCTGTGGCGCGGGGCTGCTCGCGGCGGAGTTGGCAACCCGCGGTCTTCAGGTCACCGCCACCGATTCCAGCATCGAGATGGTCAAGAAGGCGCAGCAGCGCGCACACGAGGTCGGGGTCGCTGACGCAATGAGCGTGGACCTTTGCGATGCGCACAAACTGCCATTCGCAAGCCAGCGATTCGATCTGGTGGTGGCGCTCGGAGTGCTGCCATGGCTTCACGACCCGCAGAGCGCGATCGACGAGATGGTCCGAGTGCTGCGTCCAGGCGGATGGGTCGCACTTACTGCCGACAACCGGGCCCGACTGAACTGCATCGTGGAGCCGCGGGAGAACCCGCTGCTCTACCCGGTCAAGGTTGTGCGAGCAGCCGCCAAACGGACCCGCGAGCGGGTGCCGAACGGTGCTCCTTCACAACTTCACCTGCCGGCTCAGGTCGAACTGATGCTGCGCTCAGCGGGCGTGTCGCCACGCCGCCGTACGACCATCGGCTTCGGCCCATTCACGCTTCTCGGACGCGTCGTTCTCCCAGACACAACGGGACTGCGCGTCCACCGGTGGCTGCAGCGCATCAGCGAGCATCGGGCGCCCGCGGTCAGGCGCTTGGGCTGGCACTATTTGGTTTGTGCACAAAAACCGGAGCCACCACCCGCGCGCATCGATGTCGAGCGTTCGGCCTCGGTTCGCTGATTGTCGCGCGCCTAGAGACTAGGCGGGAGATGAATCCGATTGTCCGCGGTAGCCGCGTTGCGAGGGGGGACATTCGCGATTTGTGTGACCCAGCGTCCCGATGACGAGCCAGTCGAGGTGGAACTCGTGCCGCGGTCGCGCCCGGCCAATGAAGCGAGCGCGCGGGTCGAGGTGCGCCGGGAGCGGGCTACATCGTCCCTTGCCTTGAGCGATGCCGGGCGGCGATGATTGCTGTCTCCGCGACGGCCGCAAACAGCGTGTGATGGAGCCCCATTGACCGAGCCCAACTCTTCGCTGCCGCGTGGGGCGATAGTGCCGCCGTCCCCGATCACCGCGGATGATTTCGATCGGGCGCACGGGCAGGCAGCCAAGAGCGATCTGTTATGGCGGGTGAGTAACGGCGCGTACCGGGCTGACTGCCCGACCGAGCTGCAGGCGTGGGGGATGACGACGTGGTGGACGCTCGGGCGCTTTGTGAGCGGGCTTCGGTTGAGTCCGGGCGGGCTGCTGCTTGATCTGGCTTGCGGTCGCGGCGGGGTCGGCCTGTGGCTAGCGCGCGCGCTCAACGTGAGGCTCATTGGCGTGGATTGGTCGGGAGCCGGAGTCCGCGGGGCGGCCGATCGATCGATCGGGTTCGTAGCGCCGGGGCGCGCCCGATTCCACGTCGGCGAGTTGACCGCAACCGGGTTGGAAGCTGAGAGCGTCGACGGAGCAATCTGTGCCGATGCAGTTTTCTTCGCCCCGGATCGGATAGCCGTGTTCGCCGAGATGGCGCGGGTGCTCAGACCGGGAGGTCGGTTCCTGTTCACCGCGGATGAGAGCGACGACCCTGACCGCCCCGCGGCGGTACCCGATTGGGCACCAATCATTGAACGGGGCGGGTTGAGCGTGGTGGCGCGCGAGCAGATCCCGAACTGGGCGGCGCAACTCAAGGCGATGTACGACGCCTGGATGGAGAACATCGACGCGCTGCGTGCCGGACTTGGCGATGACGTGGCCGACGACCTGGTTGACGAGGCGCACACCGTCGGCCCAACGTTGTCGCGCCGCACGGGGGTGATCTACACGGCAGAGAAGCCAGGCCGCGCGAACTGCAACTGAGAAAGCGCCCGATGCCCGGTTCGGTCCGCCCGGCCGCGTGCCGCTCAAGCGTTCGTGGATCACGCCTATCTGGGTCACGCTGGCTCCGCTGCCGCTTTTCTGGTGGACCGGTCGTCCGGCGCTCGCATGGCGGCGCGCCACAGACGTCGCCGAAGACGTCCTGCCCGAGTCGCCCGGAATCGCGAAAGCAATCGTCAGGGCCGAGTCCGACGGAGTCCCGCGTTCATGGCGCCGGGCGACTCTGAGCGGTGCGACTACGTTGAGCTGAGAGCAGTCCTGCACCTTGGCTTCACGAACGCGACAGCGTTCAGTCTGACCGGCGTCGTGCCCCTCGGTCACCGTGCTAAGTACGCGATGCTGCTGTAGGCCACCGTCGCTCGCGCTGTTCGGCCTCGTCGTCGCGCGAGCAGTCAACGCCTTCAGCTAGCCCTACTTGACGACGAGCACGTCGCAGCCTGCGTGCTGGACGACCCGGTCGGCGACCGAGCCCAGCAGGAACCGCTCGATCGTGTGCAGGCCCCGACGCCCGACGACGATCAGGTCGACGCCGCGAGTGTCGGCGGTGTTCAGGATCTCCGCCGCAGGGTTACCGATCGTCGAGATGACCTCGGCGTTGACGCCGGCCTCGTCCAAGATTTCGCGGACTTCGTCGAGCTCTGCGCGCAGGCGTTCGGGTTCGTGCCCGGGTTCTGTGAACTCGGGGGTCGCGGGTGCTTCGATCAGCTTCGTTGCGACGCTCAACACGATTACGGAATCGCTCGCCGCGAGTCGCTCGGCGTAGCGCAGGGCCCGGCGGGACTCCTCGGACCCGTCATACGCGAACAGGATCGTCGTCATGCAGACATCTCGACCAGGTCGTCCTCGGCCTCGGCCTCGACAAGCGCCGCCTCGACGTACGCGCGCGTCCGCTCGTCGGGCAGCCGCACGCGCATCGCGAGCCAGTAGATCAGCAGGCTGTAGACCGCGACGACCGCGACGTCGACGCCGAAATGCAGATCGTTGACGGGGCCATTGAGGCCGAACAGGGGAACCTTGCTCATGGTGCTTGTACTGAACGAGCTCAGGTAGGAGATCACGCTCATCCCGAGCAAGTACGGCCACAGCCAGATCGCTTGGCCCCAGTCGAGCTGCGGCCGCTCCTCCGGCCTGCTCGTGGCCGACGAGATCGCAAGCAGCGCGAAGCCGATGAGGATCGCCACGATCAGCTTCCAGACCACCGCCCAGCCGGAGAACAGCAGGACCTCGTTGGCGACGATGAACGCCAACGGCGCCGTTACCGAGCCGGCGGGCAGCCGGTAGGGCCGCGGCCGATCCGGCTCCTGCCTGCGCAGCGCCCCGAGCGCCAGCGGCACGATGCCATACGCCAGCACGGTGGCACTCGAGATGAAACCGACCAGTTCCTGCCAGCCGGGGAACGGCAGGAACACGATCATTCCCAGCAGGAACGAGAACGTGATCGCGAACACCGGCACGCCGCGAGTCGTCAGCCTTGCGAAGCCCTTCGGAACGTAGCGGTTACGGCCCATCCCGAACGTGAGGCGCGCGCTCGTGCCCACGTACAAGAGCCCGGTGCCGAACGGCGAGATCACCGCGTCGATGTACAACAGCGTCGCGAGCCAGCCCACGCCAAGCGCAGTCGCCAACCCGGCGAACGGGCCGAACGTCGCGCCTTTGCCGCCGAACGCGACCTGGTCCCAGCCCTTCGACAGGCTCGACGGCTCAAGCGCGGCGATGTAGGCCACCTGCAGCGCTATGTACAACAGGATCCCGATGATCATCGAGCCGATCACGGCGAGCGGGATGTTGCGTCTCGGATTCTGGCTCTCGCCCCCGAGTTGGATCGCCTGCTCAAATCCCAGGTAGGAGAAGATCACCGCTCCGGGGATGGCCAGGAACACGCCCTTCCAGCCGAATGGCATGAAGCCTCCGTTGGAGGAGAAGTTGTGGGGGTGCACCGCGCTGACCAGCAGCACGACCACGGTCAGCACCGGGATGAAGATCTTCCACCACACAACCACCTTGTTCGTCTCAGACAGCCACTTCACACCCATCACGTTGATGATCGAGAACACGAGCATCAGCACGGCCGCGACTACGTAGCCCTCGAACGTCAGCACGGGCGTGCCTCCCGAAGTGGTGGTCAATCCCGACAGGTAGTTCGAGGAGTATTGGATCGCGGCCTCGACCTCGATCGGCGCGGTCGTGACCGCCCCCAGGAACGCGAACCAGCCGCCGGCAAAGCCGATCAGGCTGCCGAAGGCGATCAGCGGGAAGCGGGCACTGCCGCCCGCCACGGGATACATGCCGCCGAGCTCGGCATGCGCGAGCGCCAGCAGCAGCATCCCGCCCCCACCGATGACCCACGAGATCAGCACCGCCGGGCCCGCGATCTGCGAGGCCGTGAGCGCGCCGAACAACCATCCCGAGCCGATGATCGAGCCCACCGAGACGAACAGAAGCCCGACAAGCCCAACCTCACGCTTGAGCTTCGGCTCGGCCGCGGCCGCGGTCGTCGCGTTCGCTACAGCCACTCTCGTCCTCCTCGTCGACGGTTGCGCCCGCCTCGTGGCAAGTGTCGCAAACCGGTCGTCGCCAGTGGTCACGTCGATCGTCCAAATCCGGGATGGGGCGCCTGACCTGTGCACAATGGCCAGCGCTGTGGACCGGGCGCGATGCTGGTGTCAAGCTTTAGCGCGGGCCTGACCACGATGACCGCGATCATCGATATCGCCGCGCAAACGGGCCGGAACCTGAGCGCTCGGCTGGCGGGCGCGGGCCTGCTCGCCGCTGCTGCCGTCGGCATCGGCGCATGCGGAAGCACGCACACCGCGTTGTCCGGTCCGGCCGTATCGGGCAACACGCTCACGATCTACTCGAGCCTGCCGCTCCAGGGCGCCACATCGGGTCAGGCCGAGGGAATCGTGAACGGGGCCAAGCTCGCGCTCCAGGACGCCGGCTCCAGGATTGGCAACTACACGATTAAGTACATGTCGCTCGACGACTCGAGCGCCGCGACCGGCGCGACGAGCAACGCCGTTGTCGCGAGAAACGCCGGGCGTGCGGTCGGCGACGCGACCGCGATCGCATACATCGGCGAGTTCAACTCCGGGGCGACCGAAGTGTCGCTGCCGATCCTCAACCGCGCTGGGATCGCGCAGATCAGCCCGTCCAACACATATGTCGGCCTCACCACGAACAATCCCGGCTCGCTACCGGGCGAGCCCGAAAAGTTCTACCCGACCGGAAAGCGCACGTTCGCGCGCATCGTGCCGGCCGACGACGTCCAGGGCGCGGCACTGGCGATCGCGGCAAAGCAGGCCGACTGCAAGAACGTCGAGATCTGGAATTCGGGTACGCCGTACAGTGCCGGCCTGGCGCGCAACCTCGAGCTCGCCGCCGGAAAGACCGTCGCTACGCTGCCAGGGCCCGTGGGTCAGAGGGCGCCGGCGCCCGCGCATGCGCTGCACATCGCCGCCAATGTCCGCGTCAGTCCCACAGCGTCGAGCTACGCCGCACAGGCACGCGGGATCACGGCAAGCTGCTTCGTCTTCACCGGCGAGCTCGAGTCGGGCGCGGCGCAGATCTACAAGGACGTTGCGGCAGCTCACCCGGCGATCACGATGTTCGGTGGCGATGCCACGGTCGCCAACGCGATCGCGAGCCCGACCACGGGGCTGCCGGCCAGCATCGCGGGTCAGTGGCAGGGGACGTTCCCGACGCTTGCGCCCACGACGCTCGGCGCCGGCGGCAAGAAGTTCGTCGAGGAGTACGACCACGCCTACAACACGACCAACCCCGATCCGTACGCGATCTACGGATACGAGGCGATGGCGCTCGCGCTGTCGACGATCAAGAGCGTCGCGGACGCCCACAACGGACAGGTGAGCCGGGCCGACGTGGTCAACGCACTGCTGCACACGCAGAACCGCCACTCGGTGATCGGGACCTATTCGATCAACGCCAACGGCGACACGACGCTCGCCGCTTACGGCCTGTACCGGATCTCCAGCGGCAGGCTCGCGTTCGGCAAGGCGCTCGACACCAGAAAGCTCTGAGTAGCGCGCTCGCCGGCCGGCTATGACCCGCTTCGCCTCGCGATGCAGATCAGGATCTCACGCACGACCCGCTCGCCAACGAGAGCGCCGCCGAACGTGAGCGGTCCGGCGTAGTCGAGCATCTCGCCATACTTGGCGCCACCGTTGCATCGGATCGAGCATCGTCGCCCAGGAAAGCTACCCCCGCTCGAAAGCGCACAACGACCTGGTTAGGCACCCGCGAAAGCGACCGCGGCCATCGCGGCTTCTGGGGTGGGCCGCCGCGAGCGGATCGTCGCCGATGAGCGCTCGTGCGTTAAGCCGCCATCTCGAAGATGAATGCGATGTTGGTGGATCACGCCTCTTGGGTCACGATCGCCCGGTGGGTGCTTTGTGTCGCAGCAGAAGCGACGACCACACGTGAGCCAGCTGCGCCCTATGACACTCGCTGTGAGCGCAAAGCATGCGCGAGGCGTAGTGCTCTGCTGTCGCGCGTAGGCGGGGGAGCCCGGCCACTCGCGGCGGTGACCGACTGGGAGCAGTAGTCGATCTCCGCGGCGAGGATCGTCCGGCACGGCGTGGGGTCCGTTGACGGGCGCTGCTGACTGCCTCGGGCTGGTCCGGGTCGCGGTCAGGCTTCGGCGGTTGCCGCGCGCGTCGCGCCTTGACCCTAGTGTGTCTCCTCCATGGACTGCCCGCCCCACTGCTCGGGGGCGACGTCACGGATGGTCTGCGAGAACACCCACCGGTGGCCCTCGACGTCCTCGGCTGAGTACTGTCGCTCTCCGTAGGGGAAGTCGGCGGGAGGCTGAAGGATCCGAGCTCCTGTCTCGCGAGCGCGCCGGTAGTGGGCGTCGACGTCGTCCACTCGGACCATGATGGTGTGGCTGACCTCGCCGCGCCGAGGTGGTCTGAGCATGACCGGATCGGACGTTCGGAGCGCGCTGGCCACGCGCCGCCCGCGCAGGATCACGGCGCCCTCGCCGATGGCCAGGTACGCCCAATAGTCGCCGACGCGCTCGTGCTCGCGGAACCCGAACGTGTCGCACAGCCATTCGACGGCGTCAGGCACGTCCTCGTAGACCAGCACCGGGATAACGGTCGCGGCGGGCATCGACCGGTTGCTGAGCATCGCTCGTCACACCCGCACGGAGTCTCGCCCGGCGGCTGGATCCGTTAGCGCGCCACGGGCGAGATCGCTGCACCTCACCCATCTCACGGGCTCCGAGTCTACTCCCGCCCGTGGTGTGCGCCCGGCGCTCCGCGCCGCGATCGCCATCGCCTGAATCCACTCGTCGGCACGCTCATCGTCCTAGCCCAGTGATGCGAGCCCTACCGCGTGATCGCATTCGTGCCCTTGGCGCCGCGGAACTGGCTATCGCCTTGGCGACTTAGCGCGGGCGGCCCGAGCGGTATGCGCGAGCGGGTTCACGCGATACCGCAAGTTCGGCTAGGCCCGCCGAGACCGGGTGCTGCGTAGGTACGGGCGTGGATCGCGCGCTCTGTCATGCGTGTCGCCTTCCGCGCGGAGCGGGGGAGGACCTTGCCTATCGGACGTGCGTCAGCTGTGAGCTAAGCAGGAGTGCGACGCGGCGCCCAGAGCGCGCTGGTCTCTGCTCAGGCGCGCAGCCCCGAACGGCCTGTTAGGGCGTCGTTGTCGCTGGGGAGCCCGGTGGCGATGATCGTGGCCAGTGCCGCGCGTGAGTGCACGCCGAGCTTGTCGTAGATCCGGGCGAGGTGGCTCTCGACCGTTTTCTCGCTCAGAAATAGGGCCGCCGCAACGTCGCGGTTCCGCTTGCCTGCGGCGACGAGCGTCGCAATCTCCGCCTCGCGTGGGCTGAGGGCCCTGGGTCCCATTCCGCGAGAGGAGCGAACGCGCCGGGGTCCTCGACGCCCCAGGCGTCGCAGCTCGCGGGCGACCGCTTCCGCTTCACGCAGGGCCCCGCAGTGGAGCAGCGCTTCCTCGGCCTGCTCGAGTTCGGCAACGCCCTGCTCGGCTTCTCCGACGTGTGCAAGCGCTGTTCCAATCAGCGCGCGGGCGCGCGCCCCAAGCAGGGGATTGTTCGCGGAGTCCGCCAGCGAAGTTGCCTCGCGAGCCTTGTTGATCGCCGCTGCTGGGTCCCCGCGCGCGAGAAGCACGGCCGCCGAGGCACACAGGGCCGTCGCGGTCCGGCGAGGCAGGGACGCCGCCCTGGCACTCATCTCGGCCCGGTCTGCCGACTCACCCGCGGCCTGCAGCTCACCAAGCGCAAGCTGGGTCAAGACCAGTAGCTCCCAGCCCTGCCCGCCGCGCAGGTCGAGCAGATGCTGGCTGGGCCCGGCCTCAAATCCGGCGAGCTCTGCGCGAGCGCCCGCCACGTCGCCGCCGGCGTGCAGCGCCGCGGCAAGGTGGAGTCGCGACAGGCTCGAGAAGTAAGACGCGGGCACGCGCTCGGATCGCGCAACCGCCTCACGGGCGCTGACGAGCGCCCGCGCGGTATCGCCCGCGCAGGAACAAACCATCGCGTCCGCCCACAGAGCCCAGATGGCGAACTGGTCGTTGCCGGTCAGCACCGCGGCATCCGTCGCGGTTTCAGCGACCGTCTTGGCCTCGTTGATCCGGCCCTTCATGAACAGTGCGTTGGTCTCGAGCACGAGCATGCCGGGGATGTATGGCTCCTGGCCCGTCGTCTGGGCCAGACGCTTACCGCGATGAACGCATTCCAGCGCGACGTCGAGCCGCTCCAACGCCGCCGCCGCCTGAGCTACGTATCCGGCGATGTCGATCCTCTCGGCCAGCTGGGCGTCAGAAGCCGCGTCGAGTGCGGCCTTGGCCTCAACAAGCTCAGCGCGAGCTTCAGCTGGTCGGTTCAACGAACTGCTCGCAACGCTGCACAGCCCCGCCGCGGCCGCCAAGGGGAGCAACGGCTCCTCGCGACCACTGCGCGCGTTCACGGCGACGCCGTGAGCCACCTCATGCATCTGCACGAACTCGCCGCGCCAGTAGTGGTCGATCGCTAGCTCTAGCGTCAGTGTGAGAGCGGCCGATGTGTCAGGGGGCACGCCCTCGAGTGCCTGAGCCACGAGCGTTCGCGTTTCCAGCGGGCGGCCGCTCATCCGCGCGGCAAACGAAATCCTCGCAACCAGCCCGGCGCGCTCACGCACACACGCTGGCGACAGCAGCGCGCCGGCCTCCTCCAACGCGGCGAGAGACGCGTCATACTCGCCGGCGAACGTGAGCGCGCTCGCGGCCTCGAGCAGCAGCGGCTGGCGCCGTTCATCCTCGCCGCGCTGGGGCAGCAGTCGGGTCGCCGCAAGCAGCCATCGCCCCGCGGTCTGCGGCGCGCGCGGTGCCACCTCACGCCCCGCCTCCACGAGCAGGGCGATCGCCTGCTCGTCGCCGACCACCGCCGAGGCCTCGACATGGTGCGCGATCGCGCTAGCGGGAGCGAGGGCGCGAGCCAGCGCCAGCGCCGCGCGCGCGTGGGCCCCGAGCTGCCAGGCTTGCGGCATATGGTCGTAGACCGCCCGGCGGACGATCGGGTGGCGGAAACGAAATCGGCGTGGCGCGTCCGTGGTGCGGATGAGGTCGGCTTCGAGGAGCTCGTCAAGCGTCGCGAGCGCCGCCCTCGGGTCCAGCTCCGCGATTGCGCCGACCAGCTCTGGCTCGAAAGACTCGCCGGCGACAGCGGCCGCCTCGAGCGCGCGGCGCGCGTCATCTGAAACCGCTAACAGCTGTTCGCGGATGGCCGCGATCACGGCTTCCGGAACCGATTCGGCCGATCGCCCGGATACTCGCGTTATTCGGTCCTGACTCGCGTGGCTCGACCGCGCGAGCTGCTCGATGTAGAACGGGTTGCCGCCGCTCTCGCGATACAGGATCGTGCGCGTCGCATCATCGACTTCCGGGCCGATCAGCAGCCTAGCCTGCTCGGGAGTGAGCGGCGCAAGGTCGATCCGACTGCTTAGGTCAACGCGAGCGGCGCCCTCGAGCTTCGCCTCAAAGCGAGCCGGAGCGTGTCGATATGCCACGGCGGTCAGCAGCGGCCCGCGAAACCGACGCAAGAGATGACTTATCACCTCAACTGACGCGGCATCCGCCCAGTGAACGTCATCGAGCGACAGGATCAACGGCTGACGCTTTGCCAGCTGCTCGAGCACCGCTCTGATCGAATAGTGCAACCTGTAGCGCTCGGCTCCGTCGCCCGTCGTTGCCGCGGGACCGCTGGGCTGGCGAAGAGACGGGAAGATCGAGGCGAGCTCCCGCAGCTCATCTTGGTCGAGCCCGTCCAGCCTCACTGGGTCGAGCGAGCCGAGATAGTCGTTGAGCGCAGCGACAATCAGGCCGAACGGAAGGTCTTGTTCGAACTCAGCCGCGCGTCCATCGAGGACCAGACAGCCTCGGCCCTCCCCGCGGCGAGCGAGCTCAGCCAGTAGGCGGGATTTCCCGATTCCGGCCTCGCCGACGATCTGAAGGAACCGCGGCTGACCGCCCGCAACCTGATCGAGCGCTTCGTCAAGTTCAGCAAGCTCTTGGGCGCGACCCACAAGTGCCCGCACATGCTTTGGCACCATTGTGACCCCCCGGGTCGTGTTCAGCCTACTCGCTCGCGTCCGGGAGCGCGAGGGCGATGCTCAAGCGACGCCGACGGCATCCCCCTCAGGGTGGGCGCGCGATTCCGAGGACTCATTAGGGGATCGGTCCAGGGATTCACCCGATACCGCTCAGCGACCGCAATCGCCAAGCTTCCTGCAATGCCCAAGTTTGTTCTCTCTCACAGGCATGATGCGAGTGAGTGCGCGGTGACGGCCGCCTCCTGGAAGGGATTTCGCAGCCCGCTTCGCAACAGTCGACCACTCGGTTCATGCGCCACCGGAGGACACCGGATGTGGTGGACGGTTGATGCACTCGATCGCAGAGCCGCGTTAGCCCAACTGCCGCCCTACGTCGCGACTAGGACGGTTGCGGACGAGGTCCGCGAGGTGCGAATCCCGTGACACAGCTCGCCCCATGTTCTCGACCGACCTCGCTTTGCGAGCAGATGTCGACCGGATCGGGTGAAGAGTCAGCGCCGAGGTTGCTCGAGCCTGCACGGCTGCCGGACCACATCGACGCGCTGTACCGCGCTGCCTACGCGCTGTCCGGTTCTCGACACGACGCCGAGGACCTCGTTCAGGAGACTTTCGCACAGGTGCTCAAGCGGCCCCGGTTCGTGAGACGCGACCACGAGCTGGGGTACCTGCTGCGGGCCCTTCGCAACACCCATAACAGCCGCCATCGCACCGCCAGTCGCCGACCGGTGACCGTCACGCTTGCCGAGGAGATCGCGCTTCCTGCCGCCGCACCAGCATTCGATGCCCAAGAGATCATGCAGGCGGTGGCCAGCACTCCCGCCGTTCATCGCGATGCGGTGATCGCGGTCGACATCGTTGGCATGTCCTACAAGGAGGCGGCGCGCGCGCTGCGCACCCGGGAGGCGACTCTCACCACCCGTCTGCACCGCGGACGCCAGCACGTCGCCCGGGTCCTCACCGATCACGACGCGGCGAACTGAGGATCAGATGGCATTCGCCTATCCACCCATCTCCTCCCCCCACGCCGGGCGCTATAAGGAGCTCGCGCGACTCGTCTATGAGCTCCTGGATGCACACTCCGACACACAACATCTCGTCCAAGAGCAGTCAAACGAGCTCCAATGGAGTGTGCCGGGGTGTTCGACCGACTATGGGATCGCGCCGCTCCGGGCTCTCGATGTGGAGCGCACGATCGACTTCGGCCCAGGCGCAAGCGTCGCGACCCCACGGAGCCGCGGGGTGGTCTGCCACCGTTCCGGCGTACCGCCGTCGCACGGCGGGGCGGTCCTTTCGCGCAGGCGACGATTTGTGACTACCGGAGGCAGCTCGGTTCGTTCCCGTGGCGTTCGCTCACCCCGCCCGTCGCGGGATTGAACTCGGCTATCGACGACCTGTGACGGGCGAGGTTTTCGCCTCACCATCGGCGGTCAGGACTTACGCGGGCTAGTGCAGCTGGCCGCGGATCGCGCCGCCCGGGAATGCCGTGGTGTGGTAGTTGACGTAGTACGCGCTCGGGTCCTGGCACAGATCGGCGCCGGTCGTGCCGGGGTTGGGCGTCGCGGTACCGCTTTGCTTGATGTGGCGTGCACTCGTCGGCGGCGACGGCGCCACGAACAACGGCACCACGATGGGGCCGGGTACGCCGACGGGTGCTTGGTGGATGTGGCCTGCAACGAAGGTCTCACGGCCTCGGTTGTTGAGCTGGGTTTTGAACGTGATCGTTCCGTCTTCGCGGACCTTGATCAGCGTGTGGCCCTTCGCCGTCGATGTCGACCCGGTCGTCTCGCTCTTAGCCGTAAGTCTGGCGTGCAGGACGCACATCATCCCCTTGCTGCTCTTCGCGGGCGCCACGCTTACGGCAGGCCAGGTGAGCAGGCCAACGAGAAGAACTAACAAGAACACGCGTCGCACGACCATTCCTCCTCCGAGGTCGCTTCTGTCCGCACTGACGACTAAGCCTACCCTGGACGAACGTCCGGTAGTCAGATGTTCTCATCGCGGGCGACGAAAGGCCGCGTGGCGGGGTTCGTAGCGACGATCGCCAGCGCGTCTGCTATCGCTGCGGTGCTCGCGCCATCCGCTGGCGCTTCGCCGCCGACTCCGCCGCCGGGCTGTGCGGTAGTGGTCAACACCCCGGCTGCGGTGACTGGAGCACCTCAGGCGCAGGCAAACAAAGCGGCGACCTTCGACCGGCTTTGCCTCCCCTAGGATCGACTGCGCGGGGCGATCGGGAGTGCCGCGTGGCATCCCATCGCCCTTCGTACCGCAGGCACCGAGACTCGATCGAAAGGTGCCTTGAGACAACCTGCTAGCTGCCCACGCAGACGACCATCGCCGCGTCCGCATCCAGCTACACGCGGAAACCCGACGCCGGGTCGCGCGGCACCACGGTCCGCGTAGGATTGAGCGCGCCATTCCGCGACCTTTCGTTCGTGCAGCCGGAATTACGCAATGCGGCGAAAGCAGCCACGGGACCAGCGCCACTGCGTGAGGCGTGACTGTGCAGCGGACGCTCGCCCCGATCGCGCTGCTCGAATCATCGCCAAGGAGCCGCGCGGGCAAGGACCGGCGCGGGCGTCGACCGGAATGCCGGCGCGGTCATATGCGGACGACTCCTGGTCGCCGGCGCGATCACCAGCTCGGTCGTCGCCGGGTGACCTAAGCGATCGCCGACGAGATGCGCGTTCCGCGCCAAGCGGGGTCGGCCGAGCTGGTTTGCCGGATGCGCGCCTGACGCCAAAGGGGAGTCTGCCTGAAAGTCGCGCGAACCGGAGATCTCGGCTCCGGAGATCTCCGCGGAGACGCGCTTCACGGCGTCAGACGTATGTGGTTATCGCTTCTCGCCCCTCCCTTCGGTCGGGGGGGGTCACTTCGTTTCGTCTTCGGATCCGAACCGCCTCAGAGCAGCCATTCGCGCCTCGAGATAGCGCCGCTCCGGAATGCTCGTGGTGAGGCGAGCGGCGCGCTCGTACGCCGTCCGGGCGCCGACCTCGTCGCCGGCCATCTCGAGGAGATGGGCGCGCACGGCCGCCAGACGGTGGTGGTCGCGCAGCGGCTCGTCGAGCGTCTCCAGCAACTCCAGTCCCGCGCGCGGACCGTGGACCATCGCGACCGCGACGGCTCGGTTGAGCGTGACCACCGGCCCCGGCGAGACGCGCTCGAGGACCTCGTAGACAGCAAGGATCTGCCGCCAGTCGGTCTCGCGCGCGCTTGGCGCCTCGTCGTGGATCGCGGCGATCGCGGCCTGAAGCTGGTAGGGGCCTCCGGGCTTGCTCGCCAGCGACTCCTCGACGAGCTCGACGCCCTCGGCGATCTTGGCGCGGTCCCACAGCGAGCGGTCCTGCTCGGCCACCGGGACGAGGCTTCCGTCCGCGCGGGCGCGCGCTGGACGGCGGGCATCGGTCAGGAGCATCAGCGCAAGCAGCCCCGCCACCTCGCCGTCGTCGGGCAGCCGGCGGTGGACCTCGCGCGTCAGGCGGATCGCCTCGGCGCTCAGCTCGACGCGGGCGACGTGCGCGCCGGAGCTCGCCATGTAGCCCTCGTTGAAGATGAGGTAGAGCACGTGGAGGACGACGGGCAGCGCCTCGGGCGTGGGAGGCGCGAACCGAGCGCCCGCGGCGCGGATCGTCGCCTTCGCCCGGCTGATGCGCTGCGCCATTGTGCTCTCCGGAACGAGGAACGCGCTCGCGATCTCTGTGGTGGTCAGGCCGCCGACGGCGCGCAGCGTCAGCGCGACCTGCGAGGCGGGCGTCAGCGATTCGTGGCAGCACATGAAAAGGAGCTCCAGCGCGTCGTCCTCGTCGGTCGCTTCGCCCTGCGGCGGCTCGCGCGCCAGGCCCTCCTCCCGGCGGCGCCGTGCACTCTCGCTGCGCAGCTCGTCGATCAGCCGCCGGTGGGCGGCGGTGAGGAGCCAGCCGCGCGGATTGGCTGGCACGCCGTCGCGCGGCCATTGCAGCGCCGCGTCGAGGAGCGCCTCCTGCACGGCGTCCTCGCACACGTCGAACCTTCCATAGCGGCGTACGAGCGTCCCGAGGACGCGCGGCGCCAGCCCGCGCAGCTGCTCCTCGATGCTCACATTTCCTCTCCGCCGGGGGTCATCACCGGCCGCACCTCGATTCCCATCCAGCGCGCGTCGGGCCACGTCGCCGCGACCTCGAGCGCGCGGTCCAGCGAGTCGCAGTCGATCATGCAGTAGCCGGCCAGGTGCTCCTTTGCCTCGAGGTAGGGCCCGTCGGTCACGGCCGGGATGCCGTCGCGCACGCGCACGACCTTCGCCTGCGAGACGTCGGCGAGGCCTTCGCCTCCGACCCATTCGCCCGAGGCCGTCAGCTCGTCGATCAGGCGCCCGACCTCGGCCCCGATCTGGTCCATCGGCTCCGGTGGGTTGTCCATGAAGTTGGGGTTGTGGTGGATCAGCAGCATGTACTTCACGATGTCGCTCCTTTCGGGGGTTCGCGGTGAGATCGGAGCCGATTTCGCTTTCTCGACATGTCGAGCGACGAGTTCTGGCTCCGACTCCGGTCTGAAAGTTCAAATGCCGAAGGAAAGGACCGACATGACCGCCGACCGTTCCCGCTGGATCGCTCTCTACGTTCTCTGCGTGGGGATGCTGATGATCGTCCTCGACGTCACCGTCGTGAATGTCGCTCTTCCGTCCATCCAGGACGACCTCGGGTTCTCGACCTCCAGCCTCGCGTGGGTCGTGAACGGGTACCTAATCTCGTTCGGCGGGCTGCTGCTCCTCGCCGGGCGCCTTGGTGACCTGCTTGGTCGCCGGACCATCTTCCTGGCCGGGCTCGCGCTGTTCACCGGCGCCTCGGCGCTGTGCGGCCTGGCGCAGAGCGAGGTGTGGCTGGTCGCGGCGCGGTTCGTGCAGGGCATCGGCGGCGCGATGACCTCGGCCGTCATCCTCGGCATGATCGTGACGATGTTCCCGGATCCTCGGGAGCAGGCGAAGGCGATCGGCGTCTACGCGTTCGTCGCCTCGGCGGGCGGCTCGGTCGGTCTGCTTGCCGGCGGCGCGCTCACCCAGGCCATCGACTGGCACTGGATCTTCTTCATCAACATCCCGATCGGCATCGCGACGGCGATATTCGGCCGCCGGCTGCTGGCCGCCGACGCGGGCATTGGCCTGAGCAAGGGCGCCGACCTGCCGGGCGCCGCGCTCATCACGGGCGCGCTGATGGTCGGCGTCTACACGATCGTCAAGCCCGCGGCCGAGGACGGCTGGGGCGCGCCGACGACGCTCATCCTCGGCACGGTCTCGGTCGCCCTGCTGGCCGCGTTCGTTGCCCGCGAGGCGAGGGCCGCCACGCCGCTAATGCCGCTGCGGATCTTCCGGTCGCGCAACGTGACCGGCGCGAACCTCATCCAAGTGCTGACCGTGGCCGGGATGTTCGGGATGTTCTTCCTCGGCTCCCTCTACCTGCAGCGGGTGCTCGGCTACGACGCGCTGCAGATCGGCCTGGCGTTCCTGCCGGTAACGATCGTGATGGGCACGCTGTCGCTGCGCTACTCGGAGAAGCTGATCCAGCGGTTCGGCGCCCGCACGATCCAGTTCCCGGGGCTGGGCCTGATGGTCGCCGGTATGGTGCTGTTCGCCCAGACGCCGGTCGACGGCTCCTACGTGCGCGACGTTCTGCCGGCGCTGCTCCTGACCGGCACCGGCGTGGGCCTCTGCTTCCCCGCCCTGATGGGGCTGGCGATGTCGGGCGCGACGCCGAGCGACGCTGGCCTGGCCTCGGGCCTGGTCAACACCGCCGCGCAGGTCGGCGGGGCGCTGGGCCTGGCGGTCCTGGCGACGGTGTCCACCTCGCGCAGCAACCACCTGGCGCACGCCGGCACGGCGCACGCGCAGGCGCTGACCAGCGGGTACCACCTGGCGTTCCTCATCGCCGCCGGCCTGGTCGCCGCCGCGATCGTGGTCGCCGCGGTGGTCGTGCAGCCCGAGAAGCGCGCGGCAGCGGCGACGGCGCGGGCAGGCGAGCTGGCCTACGAGGGCTGCTGAATCAGGCGCTCGACAGCGGCGAGGTCGAGCAGGCTTGTGCGCCGCTCGCCCGCCGCGAAGAGCGTCGGCGTCGTCGCCACCCCTGCCTCCACCCCACCCCCCGGAAGTCGTCTTAGACGCGGTCACGCACCGCGTCCGAGCGTCTGTCGGCCTCGAAGCGCTCGACGTCCAGGGCCAGGCGCTCGGCGCGTATCCACAGGTGCGGGTACTCAAACCGGCCCTGGTTGGCGAACAGCGCGTCGTGCATCTCCAGGACCGCGCCCTGACACGCCACCTCGGCCCGGCGACCCCCCGGCCGAGCGACAGCCAGGCGCCGCAGTGGCCGCGACATCGACCAGGTCGGCTGTCGCCTGAGGTAGCGCGATCTCAGGGAAGCAGGTGCGAGCGAGGTACTCCGTCAGCTCCCGCAATTCGCCAAGCTCGAGACTCGCGGCGCCGATCCGAAACCGCCGGCGAGCGGTCATCTAGTCGTCGCCTTTGCGATAGCGCGGCCCAAGCGGGCACGAGAACAAAAGCAGTCGTGACGAGCCCGGGCGGCGCACGCTTGGATCTGGGCGAACGCAGCAGGGCGATGTCGGGACCGCTGACTGTCCCTCTGCGCGTTGCGGCGTCCGAGCTGCGTGGGCACGGGGTTTGCTGGCCCGGCCCAGCCCGCGCGCGAGCAAGCACCGACGGCCTCGTCAGGCATCGCCGCTTGTCCTGGCGTAGCGACGCTGTTGCTCAACGCCTGGTCGGTCGCGGCCGCGCTGCCCGCGTTGACTTCTGAACCGCCGGGTAGATCCAACGGTGTCACGTCCGCGCTGAGACCGCTGGTGGTAGCCCGGAGCAACAGCGTGCGATTTACGGCTGCTTGTTGCAAATGAACATCTCGTCGCGGGCAGTTGTGAAAGCCAGTCGCTGCGGGTAATTGTGAAAGCCCGATCACGCGGGCAGCAGCCTTGGTCAGCCGGAATGACGCAGCCGTACTTCGAGGTGTGAGATGCAAGATGGCGAGTCCGCGCCTGCGCCTGCTGGGCGAACTTGACATGGCTTCCGCGCCTGTCTTGAAGTATCGCTTGGAACGATTGCGCGCCGAGAAGCGGCCTGTTCGCGTTGACCTCTCAGGGCTCGACTTCATCGATACAGCGGCATCCATCTGCTGATCAGGGCGTTCAACGACGCTCGCCCGGACGGGTGGCAGTTTGAGGTTGACCCTTGCCTATCGCCGCCCGCGGTCCGCTCGTTTAGCTGGCCAAATTGGAGCGCCTGATCGCGGGTCACGCGAGGGGCGACCGCTAATTAACGCTAACGAGCTGCGCGCTACGGCAGGCGGCAGCGCTCCGCCGACGGCGGCTGCCTACGCACGAGGTGCGAGGCCCCGGCGGTTCGCCGGGGCCTCTTGTTTGAACTGGGTCAGCCGGTCGGGGGCGGGGTCTGGCCGAGTCCGAGTGCCTGCAGGATGCGGTTGAGGTCCAGTTGGGTCAGCCCGCCCGACAGGTTGCCGATCCCAAGCTGGTTGAGAAGATTTTGGATCTGGGTCGTCGGAAGGTTCACGCCGAGACTGCTGAGCAGGCTCTGCAGTCCAGAGAGACTGGTGACGCCGCCGCCGCCGGCGAGGCCGCAGAGCAGCTGGCCGAGCAGGCCCTTGCTGGGCTGCGCGTTGATCGTCACGATCACCGGGTCGGCTTTGGTCTGGCCGTAGAGATCGACGACGAGACCGAGGAGGTCCAGGTGCAGCGGCCCCAGGACTAGCTTGAGCACCTGGCAGGTCTGCGCCTGCGCGGCGGTCGCCGGAAACGACTCCGAAGCCCCAAGTACGCGCAATGGGCGCCCGTTGAGCCGGTGGTTCAGGGCCCGCGCGACACGAGCGGCACGCGGGAATGTGACCTTGGCGTGCGACAGCGCGCAGAACAGGTCCCCGAGCACGCGGCCCTTGAGCGCATAGACGTCCAGGCTGATATGCGAGGTCGTGACCTGCACCCCGAGCAGTTCCAGATCGAGCGGCGCGAGCCGCAGCGTGATCACGTTGCACCGGCCACCACTCGGTTTGGCCACGGCCGCGAACCTCACCGGCGCGCTGTCGCGAGACACGCCGGAGCCGGATCTCAGCTTGCCCGTCAGTGTCCCCTGCGCGACGACGCCGCTCGCGGTCGCGCGGAACCTGGTGATCTTCGCCGTCATCGACAGCATCGACGACGTGCCGCCGCTGGTGGGCGGACTTGAATTTGCGCTCGCGGACGGTACGACGACCGCCGCGAAGGCGAGTACTGGCAACACGCCAGCGACGAGCTTGCGCATCGTCTCCTCCTTCGTGGATGAGAATGATCCGCCTCCCGCCCCCGTCTTCTACCCGAGCCATCGCCTCTAAACACGCGGTCGCGACCAGACCACGCGGGCTCAACCCGTGCGCGGCCGGACCCGGCTTGACTCGGGCTGTCGCAACGATCGAGCAGCAGCGCTGACGCTTGGGTGCTGCTTGCCCGGCAAGCGGGGGTGCCAGGGGTGCGCGGAGCGCATCGTGCGCTCCGCTCACCGTTGCGCTTAGAGGGCGAGGCCGGCGCTGGCGTGCATCATCGGCGCGCGTCGCGCGTGGACGGTGGAGATGATCTCCTCGGTGTCGATGCCCTGGAGGTAAGTTCCGGTAGTTGACAGATGTGAGTGGCCGAGTTGGCGCTGGATCAGTGGCAGCGAGATCCCCTCGTGCAGCAGCTCGACGGCGTGCGCATGGCGGAGCTGGTCGGCGCCAACCGGCGTCGGACTCCTGCCTTGAGCGCTAGGTGGTGAAGCTCGATCCGCGCCGCGCTGGCTGACCATGCCCGCCCTCGGCTCGGACCGTCGATCACACAGAACCATGGCCCGACCGACAGCTGGAAGCGGTCAGCGAGCCATGGCTCGAGCGCGGACCATCCCCAGGCGTCCATGCCGACCTCGCGCCGGCGATCGTTCTTTGCGTGCCTGACCAAAATCGAGCCCCGGCGCTGATCAAGGTCGGTCTCGGTCAAAGACAGCGCCTCCCGGATCCGCAGTCCCGCACGCCAGAGCACCACGATCAGGGCGTCGACGCGATGGCCGTGCGATTGTCCCCGGCCTGGCGCATGACCGCGACGATCTCATCGACCGTCGGCGGGTCCGCAGGATAGGTCTGACCCTTGTTGCGCGGGGCGATCCCAACACGAAAACCCGGCGTAGTCGCTGGCGAGCGCCGTCGGCCCGCAGCGTCAAGCCGCGGCTGAGAAGACAACATGGCTCCCACCTTTGAGAGCGGGACGATTACACGCCACCTCTACCGCCGGCGCGCTGTCGCAGCCCCGAAAAGCAGCAGCGATGCAGCAGCGCTCCTGCTCGTCCTTAACGACAGCGAGCCGCGTCTCCCGGCACCGCGCCCGCTCAGCCAAGATAGCGACAGCCAGCGGTGTTTGCTGGGCGAGCCGTCGGCGGTGAGCAGTGGCGACCGACCGGGATCGACGAACCGTCACCCGCCTCGGGATCACCGGCCAAGCGCAAGCTCACGCTGCAGTCAACCAACCCGTGCGAGTCGATGATCTCCACCGGTATGAATTTCCACGACTGACGGGACAACCTCACGAGTTCGGCAAGGGCATCGAGCCGAAGTGGGAGGTGGCGGAGTCAGTTGGTCGAGAACCTGCCGCTTCGCCGTGGAGAAGAAGCAGCGGACGCCGCTCGACGGCGCCGGCGTGATCTCCGCGATCGTGGCGGCGTTGTTCGGCCACGACGCGATCATCCTCCGCGAGATCTCGCCAGAGACGTTGCTCCTGGATTGTCTGGCCGCTGAGCGGTTGTATCGCCCGGGGAGCGCCGCCGGAAGGAGCTCGGCTCCTCCGCGCGTTCCGCGCACGTGGAGCCCGGGGCCGGCCCGCCGGGACGGTCCGGCCCCAGACCGCGCGACCTGCCGGTGGTCAGCCGGACTGATGCCGGTCTTGAGGGGGCGTCGCGAACGGCGCAACTCCGCATGAAGAGCCATTCGCGGCTCGGGATACAGCTTCTTCGCCGAAGCGGGTGGGCCTCGTCCTCGTCGGCCGCATGATCGTCGTCTCCGCGGAGCTCAACGCGTCTCCGACAAGCGTCGGCGCGAACGAGGCCAGATGCGGCCGGCCATCGCAGGCTTGATCCGATCGGCACGAGCGAGGATACTCATAAAAACAGGCGGCGCGGCGGCGAGAAAGCGGCACACATTGGTCAGGCACGGGCTCATCCTTCTTGCGGCGGCAATAGTGGCGGCGCTCGCGTTCGCTGGCTCGGCGCTCGGCGACCAGCCGGTCACCGTTCCGATCAGCTTCGACCTCAGCGCGGCGACCTGCTCGCAGCTACCGGCCGGCACCGTGATCCACGGCGAGGGTACGGGGATGTTCTCGGGGACCTCCTCGGGCAGCTTTCACTCTGTGATCAACGGCACGGCGACGGACGGCGCCGGTAACACATGGCGTTTCAACTACACCCAGAACGGGCGGCCGGTGGGTGACGGCGGCGACGCCCAGCTCACCGACCACTTCAACCTGGTCGGCAACGCGGGCGTGCTCCACTTGCACAGCCACTTCGTCGCGGTCTTTTCGAGTACGGGCGACCTGGTCGAGCTTAAGCAGCTCACCGGTGACCCCGCGGGCTGCGACCCGATCTAGGGGATCGGCGTCGCCGGGCGTCCGGTCCGGGCGCCCGGCGGTGCCGCGCTGATGGAACGCATCGCGCGATACACCGGACGAGTCGCCGTTTGTGCGGTCGCGGCGTTCGGGTTGCTGCTCCTTGCGTCGCAGCCGCTGTTCGGGGCGGGTCAGGATCCGCTCGACGCGCAGCTCCGCGGTCGACTTGCCCAGCTCGGGTTCACGGGCGACGTGGAGTCGACGCTCGGCGCGCGCCTCGGCCGGCCGGTCGATCCCCGCCTCGCGAATATCGGCCGCCTGCTGTGGTTCGACACGGTCACCGGTCTGCACGGCGACAACAGCTGCGCCGGCTGCCACTCGCCGACGAACGGCTTCGGCGACAGCCAGCCGATCGCGATCGGGATCGACAACAACGGGATCGTGGGGCCGGACCGCGCCGGCCCGAGAAACATGCGCCGCGCGCCGATGGTCCTGAACACGGCGTTCTTCCCGGCGCTGATGTGGAACGGGCGCTTCAGCTCGGTCTCGGGGGACCCGTTCGACAACAGCGCCGGGTTCTCATTCCCGCTGCCCGAGGGCGCGAGGCTGTCGTACGAGCCGCACCTGCTCGTCGCCCAGGCGTTCATCCCGCCGACCGAGCGCACCGAGGTGGCGGGCTTCGCCTTCCCGGGAGACAACGACGCGATCCGTGCGGAGGTCGCCCGGCGCGTGAACGCCGTCCCCGGCTACCGGCGGCTCTTCGGCGAAGTCTTCCCGGGCGTCCGCGACGGGGCGCCGGTCGACTTTGAGATGTTCGCGCGCGCGATGGCCGAGTTCGAGTTCTCGCTCACGTTCGCGGATGCACCGATCGACCGCTACGCGCGCGGCGCGAACGGGGCGCTCGACAACCCCGAGAAGCGCGGCGCGCTCCTCTTCTTCGGGAGGGCCGGTTGCGCGCAGTGCCACGCCGTCTCCGGCTCCTCGGAGGAGATGTTCACCGACTTCCGGGAGCACGCGATCGCCGTGCCGCAGGTCGTCCCCTCGTCGACGAACAACGCCTTCGACGGCCCTGACGCGAACCAGGACTTCGGCCGCGAGGACGCCACCGGCAACCCCGCCGACCGGTATCGCTTCCGCACGCCGTCGCTACGCAACGTCGCCGTCGAGGCCGCGTACATGCACGACGGCGCGTTCACCACACTCGCCGCGGCGATCCGGCACCACCTCGACGCGGTCGCCTCGCTCCAAGCGTACGACCCGAAGGCTGAGGGTCTGCCGGCCGACCTCGCCGGCCCGATCGGGCCGACCGCGCCGCTCATCGCGGCGCTCGACCCGCGCCTGGCGACCCCGATCGAGCTCACGCCGGCCGAGTTCGACGACCTCCTCGCCTTTGTCCGCGACGCGCTCCTCGACCCGCGCGCGGTGCCGGACAGACTGCGGAAGCTAGTGCCGAGGAAGGTGCCGAGCGGCCGGCCGGTCCTTTCGTTCGAGTTCGACCGGGCCCGTCGAGCCGCCGCGCGTCCCTAGCTCACGGTCACAATCCTCCGCCCACCCCTATGGCGTGACGAACTGCAGCAGCGCCAGCCGCCGCGCAACTCGTGCGCAGTCACCCGTGTATAGCGCTGCGTCGAGTCGAGGTGTTTGTGCCCGAGGGGCTCCTGGATCTGCCGGAGGTTGCTCCTCCCGTAGGAGCTACGAGGCTCGTCGTTTAGATCGATCGACCACCACCTGCAAACGCGCGCGCTTGCGCTCCAGTGACAGAGAGAAGCGTCGGCGCGCACGCATCGCTCGCTTGTGGAAGGGACACAGCACCAGAGGGTCTCGCCGTGGACCTGCGTGCCGAACGATCAGCATGGACAGGCCCGAAGTTGCGCCTTGAGGACCTCTGAGTTCGCGGAATGCGGCGGCCGCGTTGTGCCGCGGCCGGGACTCGCTGGTCGTACTTGATGCAGGGTGGCACGGTCGCGGGCTCCGCGAGGCTCTGATTGAAGATGCGAGACAGCGTCGTCGGACCGAGCATCTGTGGTCATCGCGACCGATCGGCGAGCACCAGGGTGGCGCGATCGTGGCGGTCCGTTCACCGACGCCGGCGACGAAGGTGATCAGTTCATGGCTGTAGTCGGCCGTGCTGAACGGTCAGAGGCGACCGCCCGTTGTCAGTGGCGCTGCCGGCCGAGGAGAGCCTGGTCCGCGTCGCCGCGAATGTCACTCGGCCACGCTGAAGCGCCACTCCCTCACAGGGCGCCCGGGGCGTCGGGCGCCAACTCCCCTGGTACTTGTTCGGGGGCGTGTACCTGGATGTAGGCGGTCTCGAATGCCGCATCGCCAAGTGCTTCGCGTAGCCTCGCGATGTCGGCGTCACGCAGACGGGCCTCTAGGCCGACGGCGACGGTCCCGAGCTTTTCGTGAATCGCGTCCGCGATGCCGTGCAGGCTGGCGGCGGTC
>DASSGR010000137.1:0-9251 GCA_035693425.1 Solirubrobacteraceae bacterium | reverse complement strand
GATCCCGCCGCCCGCGTCGAGGTTGTGCGATCCCGAGCTGAACAGCGCTCGCGTACCGTCCGCACTGATCCCCGCCTGCGAGCTCGGGCCATCGCCGAACGCCCCCGACGCGCCCGAGGCGCGATCGAGCAACTCCGTCGTGCCGGTGCTGAGGTCGCGCTCCCATGCGCCGATGAATCCAAACGGGTTCGGCACGCCGAAGTTCGATGTAAGGGCCGTGAACGTGACCCGCCGGTGTGCGCTGTCGCCGCCGACGGAGACGTCGTACGCAGGGCCGTCAGCGGGCTGGCCGGCGCTGCTGCGGCTGACCAGCGTCGTCGATCCGCTGCCATCGAGGGCGCGCAGGTATACCTCGTGGAAGCCGCTGCCCTGCGAAACCAAGTTCGTGGCCGAGCTGATGAAAGCGACGGCCCGGCCATCGGGAGACAGCGACGGGATGAACGATGTGTCGTTGCCAAACGTGGTCCCGCTTCCGTCCGCCTTGCTCGCGGTCACCCACGAGTCGAACTGGTGCAAGCCCGTGGCTGTCTCGGTTGCGCTCGCGACCACCACGTGGGAGCGGCCGTTGGTTGCGTCACCGGTGATCGTGCCGTCGTCGGTAGCGAACGCGACGAGCACGCACTCAAAGCCGATCGAGCAGAGGGACGGGACCGGCCCCGAGACGAACCGAGCCGAAGGCTGCACTGCCGAGCTGGCGGAGCCGCCAGAGGCGCAGTTTTGCTGATGGCACGAGACTCGCAGCGTCCGGCCGTCGTTCAACGTGCGCACGTACACGTTCAGCGCCGTGCCAAGGTTTGTCGCGGCCGAGGCAAAGGCGATGACCGGCCCGCTGCCTGTGACCGCGATCGACGGGTCGGCGGCGTCTCGGTTTGCGGGCGCGCCGCCAACGCCGTCGGTCCGACTGACGAGGTAGGTGGTCGACGCGGTGATGTCGCGCAGCCAAACCTGCTCGACGCCGCCGGTCGCGGCGGTGCCCGTGCGATGATCGGACAGATTTGTCGCCGTCGTGGCGAACGCGACGAGCACGTGCGGCTGATCGTGCGGAGGGTCGAGTGCGACGGCGCCCGGCTCGACTGCCACCGCGGCGCCCCGGGACGGGTCGATGTCGTCGTGGACGAGCGCGCCGCCGCTACCGTCGGAGCGGCTAGCGAGCGTCGTCGTGCCGGTGAGCGTGTCGCGGACGAACAGGTTGACCAGGCGCTGATCCGCTCCCGCGGCGAACGGTGCCCGCGACACGAAGGCCGCGTAGCGCCCGTCGTCGCTGAGCGCGACCGCAACGCTCGTGTTGTCGAGCGGTGCGGGAGCCGGGCCTAACCCGTCCGGGCGGCTGACCAGGAGCGTCGAGCCCGCGGGTGCGGCGGCCGCCGGCGAAGCGACCGAAAGCGCGGCAACAATGATCAGCCAGACCGCTGCGGTGGGGCGGCGGAGCGTCATCTGACCACCGTGAAGGTCAGCTCGTGGGCCTTCGAGCGCTGACCGGCCGCGTTGATCGCCGTGAGCGCAACCGTGTACACGCCCGGTTTGAGCGTTCTGGCCCGCGAGATGCGGCCCTGGAAGAAGAGCCTGTCAGCGCCAGCGCCGCCAACGAGGTTGACCATGCCGGTGGGCATTGGACGGGCGCATGACCGCCGGGCTCGATTGCGCGGGTTTGGGGCCACGCACCGGCGGCCGACCTTCCGTCCGGGCGCGCGTCGGGTGAAGGCCAGCAGCAGCCGCGCGCGCTGGTCTAGCGTGAACGAGAACGTAGTGCCGATCGGGATCCTGTGCCTTCGTGAGATCGTCGCGAGCCGGCTTCCCGCGCGCCAGATCCGATGAGACTGTCTGAGCTTCGAGATCGTCGGCGGGCTCTGGCAATGCGGAGGAGCGCCACGCTGGCCAAGCGGACACTGCGGCTGGGACGGCGGTGGAGCCGTCACCGTGTAGGTCACGGTCTGAGTGCTGCGCTCGCCGGCGTTGTCGGTCGCGGTGACCGTGAACAAGTGGGGACCGGGCGAGCCCGTGTCGATCGGGCTGCCGCTGGCCACCGGTCCGGCGCAGGAGGTGATCGTCGCTGCGGCCGTGGCGTCGCAGGAATATGACGCACTCACCTTCTGGCCGAGGGTGTAAGCGCCGCCATCGGCAGGCTCGGCGATCGCCACAGCCGGTACCGCGCCGAACACATAGACCACGCCCCTGCGTGTCTGGCCGCCGATCGAGCGCAGCGGCGCGCTCGCGAAGATGCTGCTCCCGGACGAAGCCACCGCAAGTCCCAACAGATCGCCGGG
This sequence comes from Solirubrobacteraceae bacterium, assembly GCA_035693425.1. Taxonomy (GTDB): domain Bacteria; phylum Actinomycetota; class Thermoleophilia; order Solirubrobacterales; family Solirubrobacteraceae; genus Palsa-465. Next base: position 6,987 of record DASSGR010000137.1, on the reverse strand, counting down.
AGCGCCATCGGACGCTGTGAGCTCTGCAGTCTGGGTCGTGGCGCTCGGCCAGCCCGCGGCTGGCCGAGTGAACACGTAGGTTGCCCCCTGGGCCTGGTTGGCGCCGACGCGATGCGCGTAGGCGCCCGCGAGGACCGTCGCGCCGGAGACAGCCACAGAGACGCCGAGTCCGTCGTTCGTCGTTCCGTCGGAGGCGCTCAGCTCGGATGTCTGGCCGCCGCCCGCCCAGCCGAAGAAGGTCTTCTCATATACATACGCAGCGCCTTGGCTCGAGAGCCCGATCTGGTGCAGGGGGGCGCCCACGACGATCGTGTCTGCGGAGATCGCGACGGCTTCCCCGAACAGGTCATTCGGACGCCCATCAGTCGCTGTCAGAACTGTCGGGGAGTCGTCGTCGGTCCACCCCCCGGCCGGCTTGACGTACACGTACGCCGCACCTTGAAACTGGTCGCGGCCGTGCGCTCCGACAACCACCGTGTCGCCGGATATCGCCACGACGCGCCCCAGAGCGTCGTTCGTAGCGCCGTTGCGGAGGGTCAGTCTCGACGTCTGCGTGCCGTCTTGCCAGCCGCCGGCGGGCTTGACGAAGACGTACGCCTCGCCCTGGTTCCGATTGGTCCCGACCTGGTGTTGATACGGCCCGGCCACGATCGTGTTGCCGGAAATCCCGACGGAGTTCCCGAAGCCCTCGCCCGGGGCTCCGTCGGAGGCGGTCAGTTCGGCGTTCTGGGTCGCGTCCGTCCAGCCGGAGAAGGGCTTCTCGAACACGTAGGCCGCACCGGCAGAGCCGTTGCCGCCCACGCTGTGGTCCCGGGCGCCGACCACGATCGTGTCGCCGGAGACGGCCACCGCCCAGCCGAACAGATCGCCGTCGGCTCCGTCGCGAGCGGTTAGCTCGACTGGGTTGGGGGCGTTCGCCCAGCCGGACGGAGGCTTCACGAACACGTATGCCGCACCCTGGCGCGCGCCGGCGCCCGCGCCGCCCGCGGCGTGATCAGGCGCCCCGACCACGATCGTGTCTCCCGAGGCCGCCAACGAGTATCCGAGGATGTCGTCGGAGGCGCCATCAGTCGCGGTCAGCTCGGCCTGCTGAATGAACGGGTCGATCCGCAGGGGGTAGGGAGCGCCGCGGTCGTCGACCCGGATCTCGAGTCGCCTCGGGCGGAGCACGAGCCAGGAGCGGAGCGCGCGCCCGTGCGCGTCGGCTGCGTGGAGTTCCCCATAACGCAAGCTGACACCGCCGCCCGACAGCCGCACGCTTCCGTGTTCGAGCCGTGCCCCGAGGTTCCCGGATAAGGCAAGCGAGAGGGTGAGTGGGCCGGGTCCGCGAGCGGGCGACCTCGCCACATCGAAGCCCTGCTCGAGCCCAAGCGGTCCGTTCGCGTACCACTCGCGCAGGATCCCCCGGGCGTACGCAACCCGATTCGCGCTTGCGCGCGGTGAGGCAGCGCTGACGGGCTCGAGCGCTCCGGCGCGGCCGAATGCGACCACCGACAGAGCCAGCCGCCCGCCGCCGCTCGCGACGTGCACGCCCCGTCGCGCGAACATGGCCGACAGCCGCTGCGGACGATTCTCAGCGCGCAAGCCGCGAATCGCATATGCAGGCTCCGCGCGCCCGAGCGCCGCGGCGACTGGACCTCGCGCGGCGGGCGGCAACGTGCCGAGGCCCGCAAGGTGCGACGACTGGGGCCGCACGCTCTCCGGTCGCCCCGGCCGCGCCTCGAGGACCGCGGACGCGATGACCAGCGCGGCGGCCACCGGCAACGCGATGGTCAGGAGAAGGCGGCGGATCTTCGGGTCAGCGCTGCCCGTCATCGGTGTGGCCTTCTGGGTCGGTGTTCTCCGAGCTAGCAGCCACGGCTGCGGCGATACAGACGAACGGCAAGTCCGCCAGCCGCGCCGCGTCGCGAACGGCGTCTCGCGACGGGGCGTCGTAGAACATGAAGCACGTCTCCTCCTCGGGTACGAAGATCGAGCGCAGGTGGCGTACCGGTACCCCGCGGCCGGTCTGCTCTTCGGCCGCGTCCCGTGCGGACTGCGCGAGACGCCTTACCGTGTCGACCTCGGGCGGCGAGACGTATAGCTCGACCAGGAATTCCATGTCAGGCGCGACGCTACGTGCGGCATCGCGCCCGCTCAATCACGGAAACCTCACGGATTAATCGCCGACTGCTCGGACCGAGAGCCGCTCCGCAAGCTGCGCGCGCGAGTGAATGCCCAGCTTGGCGTAGGCGCGCGAGAGGTGCACCTCGACCGTGTGCACCGCAATCGAGAGCGCCTGCGCGATCTCTTTGTTCGAACGTCCCTTTGCCGCCAACTCGACGATCTCGCGCTCGCTCGCCGTCAGCTCACCGGTCCGCCTCGGGCGTCGCGCGCCGACGCGGTCAAGCTCAGAGCTCGCACGCCGCGCCCATCCGGAGGAGCCCTGCTCCTCAAATGCAGCAACGGCGGCCCGAAGCGATTCGCGCGCAGCTCCCCACTGCTTCATCCGCCGCTGCGCTCGGCCCAGGCTCAGTAGCGACCGAGCATGGTCAAAGCGCAGACCGAGCCGCGCATAATCCTCTGCCGCGGCGACCAGTGCTGCCGCAGCCTGCTCGTCGTAGGGCGCCGCGCCGAGCTGTATGGCGGCGCGACACCGTCTAGCGGTGGCGAGCCCCCATGGATGCTGCTGTTCGTCGCTCAGCCGCTGCAGACGAGCCGTGACCTCGAGCGCTTCGTCGGCCTCACCGAGCTCCGCAAGCCCCTCCACCAGTTCCGGCGCGACCGGGAACACGCCGGGGTCGTCCACACCTTCACGGCTGGTGTGCTCCCAGACCGGTCGCAGGGTGCGGGCGGCCCGGGCCGGATCCTGCTCGAGCAACGCGGCGATCCCGCGTGCGCGCAGTGCCTCGAGCCAATCCCAGCGGACGGCGTCCCGCTCGGCGGCCGCGATCGCCCTGTCCACCCAGCCCTCGACATCCTCGGCGAGGCCGCGGCCAGCGGCAAGCAACGCGCGGCAGCGCTCGTACATCGGAAAGTTCAGCAGTTGGCCCTCAGAGGACTCCGCCCACTCGTCGAGCAGCCGCGACGCCTCTTTGAACCCGCCCGCCCGGAGCTCGAGCTCGCACAGGTGCAGGCGCTGCAACGCGTACGACGATGGCTCGCCTCGCTCGTCGGCGAGCGCCAGCAGGCGCGTCAGCTCGACGCGCGCCCGAGTCACCTCACCCCGCCAGACGAGGCGCTGGGCCGCGACCCGGACGGGCGAGTGCGCGATGTAGAAGGCCGCGTCGGACGCCGCCCTGAAGCGCTCACACAGATCGTCAATCGAGCGCCCACGCATCGCGCTTGCCCAGCCCAGTGCATACAGCACGGTCCGCTCGGCTTCCGGTCCCGCGCGCCGCGCACCCGGGAGCGCCTCGGAAGCCCAGGATTCGGCTTCTGCAAGCCGGCACACCGAAGCGGCCGCCGCGTTTGTGACCTTCGCCGCCAGCGCTTGCGCCCGCAGGCCAGGCTCGTCGGCGGTCTCTGCGAGCGCGAGATCGAGATGCCGGTCATATTCGTCGGCGGCCCTGATGTGGTCACTCTCGGCGAACATCAGCAGCGCGCGCGCGCGTGCACCCCCGGATGGGAGCGAATCGAGTTCGGGCACCAGAAGCTCCGTCATCCGCCCCAACTCGCCGGCGGTTTCCAGATCGCCGGCTAGAGCGAGCAGGTTCTCCACCCGCTGAGCCGATCCAGGCGGTGTCAGGCGGAGCGCATGCTCGGCCAGTAGTACCGCCTGATGTCGGTCTCCCCGCGCTGATGCCTCTCGAGCGGCCGCCGCGAGCGTCGCCCCGAGCTCCGGATCCGGGCGCTCGGTGGCCAGCGCGAGGTGCAATGCCCGCAGCTCGCGGTCAGCGGTCACGCCCGCGAGCGCCTGGTGAAGCCCCCGTCGCTCCGACGGCCGCGAGCGTTCCTTGGCCGCCGCCGCGAACAACGGGTGCGCGGGACGCGCACGCGTGCCGTCGACGACCAGCAGTCCCGCGTCGACGGCGTCCTCCACGGCTTGCACGCCCACGACCGCCGCCAGCTCGTCAACGACCAGGTCGGCGCTCAACGCGACGGCCAGCAGCAGCCTGCGCAGCGCAGGCGCAAGCCGCCCCACCCGCGTATCCAGGAGCTCCTCAACCCCGGCCGGCACCGGGATGTCGTCACCCACCTGTGGCGCGCCGCGGTCGAGCACCGCCCGACCCACCTCAAGGACGAACAGTGGGTTTCCCAGCGTGGCCTGGACGACCCGGCGAAGGTACTGCCGGGGCAACACCAGGCCGAGCCGATCGGACAGCAACCGACGCGACGCGGCGAAACCCAGCGGCCCAACGTCGAGGCGCTTGAGCTCCCACAGACGTAGCGTCTGCTCGAGAGCGATCGCCGAACCCGGACGGCGCGCGAGCAGGAACGCCACGGGCTGGTCCTTCACCCGGCGCGCAGCGAACGCGAGCGCGTCAGCGGAGGGCGGGTCGAGCCACTGGACGTCGTCGACGGCGATCAGCACGGGGCCACCGGTCGCCAGCATCCGCAGCCCGTTCAGCAGGCCGAGCGAGATCGCATGCGGCTCCGGGGCGATCCCGGTTGGTTGCGCGCGCAGCAGCGCCACCTCAAGCGCAGATCGCTGCGGAGCCGCCACAGTCGCCAGCGTTTCGGCGTCGACCGTCTCGAACAGGTCGATTAGCGCAGCGAACGACAGGCGGGCCTCGGCGGAGCTCGGCCGAGCAACAAGCACCCGGTAGCCGAGTTCGCGTGCCCGGTCGATGCCAGCCTCCCACAACGTCGTCTTCCCGATCCCAGCCCCGCCCGTGATCATCAGCGCTCGACCCGAGGCACCAGCCTCAAAGTGACGGCGCAAGACTCCCAGTTCCGGCTCGCGCCCGACGACTTGTGGCGTCGCGCTCAGCGCTTCCTTCACAGGGCAATCCTCTCAGACCCCGGCCTCCCAGCAGGCGTGTGTGGCAGGGCCCAGGGTAGCCAGCGTGACGAATGCGTAACAGGCCAACATCTGCAGCGTGTTCACCAACGCCAGCGGCAACATCACCAGCGCCCAGAACTGCACCCTCCCGAGCACGCCGACGAACCACAGCTACCACCTGATCGCCAGCGAAGCAAACAACCAGGCCATGCAGTGGAGCGATCCCAACACGTTCGCGCTTCAATAGCCGGCCCGGCGTTGCTAGCTTCGCTGCCGGTGCCCGAGTTGCCTTTGACCGGCGGCTGCAACTGTGGCGCGGTGCGCTTTGAGATCAGCGAGCCGCTGGTGGTGGCCTGGTACTGCCACTGCACCCGCTGTCAGCGACGAACCGGCACCGCCGCCGCGCCGTCGGCTGCCGTCAAGCCCGGGACTTTTCGAATCGTGAGCGGCGAGGATCAGATCCGGCGCTGGAACGCGGGTGACGGCAACGACAAGGCATTCTGCGGGACCTGCGGCTCAGCGCTGTTCTCACAAAACCCGGACGACCGCGAGATCATCTTCGTCCGTATGGGATCCCTCGACGGCGACCCGGGAGTCCGGCCTGGCGGTCGCGTACACGTCGCCAGCGCCGCCGCCTGGGAGCCAATTCCCGATGACGGCCTGATTCGGTTTCCCGGGCCGCCCGAAGAGTAGACCGACGGGAACCCGTCGGGTCGTCAGCACTTGTTCTGGATGACCAGGTCGTAATACACGTTGACCCAGTGGGCGGAGTAGTCGAGGTAGGCACTGTCCTCGCCGCCGGTGCGGACGAACTCGTTGTAGAACTCGCCATTCCAGTAGTTCCAGCCGTAGATGTAGCTTCCACACATGTCTTGCGCGGTGATGAAGGCATGGGCCGGCGTCGCCAGTCCCAACGCGAGACGCGTGATCGTGGCCGAACCTTCCGGGTACTCGGGGTCTGCCTACGCCACGGCGCGTACCACGCCGAGACGTTGCCGCGCGGCCGCGCGATCGACGCCTAGCGCGGCGATCAGCTCGGCGGCGGGATCTGGCGGGTCGAGCTCGAGGACGGTTAGGAGCACCTGTTGCGGGGGGATGTGGTGACCACGGCGTTTCTCTTTCCACGATTCCTCCAGCGCTCTCTTGGCTGCGGGTGTCATTGGCAAACGGTCCCGCAAGACGGCTTTGAGCGTCGGCCTGGACGGACGTTTGATCGGCTCGTCGATCGGTATCGGTGGTGCGTTGAACGCAGCGCCGATGCCGACTGCGGCGAGCGCCTCGTGATCCATCGCGTCGAGCGCGTCGCGGGCCGTATGTAGGTCACATCCGAGGGCCTTCGCCACGACTGGTTCCCTGAGCAGCCCGAGTATCAGGTGCTCGGTGCCGACCTTGCGGTCGCCGCGACGCCGTGCTTCCTCGCGAGCGTCGATGTACGTGCTCCAGGGGTTCCAGGCGTCGGCTGGTTTCGGATGCTTGGTCATGGGAGTCGCTTTCCGTATTTGGCGTGGACTGATTGGCGGGTAACGCCGAGCGCGTCACCGATCTGCTGCCAAGACCACCCCTGCTGGCGGGCGGCCGCGACGTGGTCCGCCTCGACCCGTTCCGCGAGCCGGTGCAGGGCTAGAGCGGCGCGGAGCCCCAGCGACGGGTCGTTGGACGTGATCGCGGAGGCGATGTCTTCGGCGTTCATGGCTGTCAGTCTAGACTGACAACAGACGTTTGTCAATCCAAACTGACGCCGTGTGGTGGTGGGGGGACGATCGGTATCGACGGCGTCACTCCGCCGCTAGCCCAGGTGCGGCAGTCTCGGCGTCGCCGCCGATGGCCCGCCTCGACGGCTCGTTAGTCGTCTTCGTCGGTGAGCCACTGGGGAAGAACGACGTCGTGGTCGCGAAGCCAGTCGTCGGTGTGCCCATCGTGAACGCAGTCGCGGAGCAGGGCCGTCGCGGGGAACAGGTCCGCGCTTGAGGAGATGGCACCTTGGGATGCGACGAAGAACGCTTGGTTCATGAGCAGGCTGGCGATTGCCACGCCGGCTGCTTCGGGTGGCATATGGATCGTGA
>DASSGR010000136.1:0-24679 GCA_035693425.1 Solirubrobacteraceae bacterium | reverse complement strand
GAGTCCGGATCGCGCTCGCTCGCCGTTATCTCGCGTTCGGGCTCTTCGAGGCCTGTGCGGGCACCAGCGATGCGCCGTTGTTTGCGTCGATCTGCGCCGCGCGGCTGGCCAAAGCGGAGCGGCTGCGGCGCGATCTCAGCCTCAACTATGCCGGCGCCGTTCTCGTCTGTGAGCTCCTCGACCGCATCGGAGAGCTCGAGGACCGGCTTGGGGGCTCGATCCAGTCGCGCTGACTAGTGAGTCGTAGAGCCCAGGCAGTGCTAGCCCGCGCCGCTATGTCTCCCGAATGGCGCCGGAGGGGGCGTGAGGACTTCCGCCGGCAGATCTCCGTAAGCCTCTGTGTCGCGCCCGGTCGTGCGCTCGACGCTCGCGCCGTGCTTGGCGGCGGTCTCGTCGGCGATCCACTCAACCTTTCGCCTGGGATCAGGGCTGCCAAACATCAGCAGCACGCATGGTTCCTCGCCACCTCCGATCATGACGTGAGCGGTGTCCGGCGGTGAATGGAGGTAGTCCCACTGCCGCATCCGCCGCTCTTGCCCCTCGACGACGGCCAGACACTCGCCGCTGAGCACGATGAACCCTTCCTGGGCGGCTTCAGCGTGGTAGTAGCCGAAGTTCTCTCCGGGCTGCAAGACGTGAATGTGAACACCGACGCCTGGCTCGCCGGCCTTGTTCGCCCAGTCAAAGCCACGCCACACGCCGAAGCCGGGAACCGTTTCCCACGGCATCTCTCCCAGATTGAGGATGAACCAGCCGTCACCGACCGGCATGCGGCCCTGTTTGGTCTCCTCGATGCGAGCTTCGTGCACCTCCGAACCTCCTGACCCGGTGCGTGTGCAGTGAGATGGCGGCGTCTATGGCACCGCAGCATCGCAGCACGCGGAGAAGAGCGTCGCTTCGATCACCCGGGGTGAACGAGTGACTGGTCCCCCGCCGCGTTGCCGCGCCTCAGGAAGATCACGCTGCTCGCCAGCACGAAGAACAGAAACAGGACGAAGGCGATGAGGTCGAAAACCAGCCCGAACGTTGCGATGACGCCGCCGAGGCCAAAGCCTTGCAGGAAGAACATGACCGCAGCGATGATTGCTATCCATCCAAGCCAGCGCGGCAGGGCACCGCTCTTCAGCATGAGCACGCCGGCTGCGACAGCAGCGAGACTGCCGAAGACGTCGCCGACACTGTCCAGGGCGTAGGTAACGAGGTACAGCGTGTAGGAGAGACCCTGATCGTGTTGATCGCTGAAGGACGCGAGCTTTGCGCCTCGCAGGCCGGTGAGGCCGATGTCGCTGACGGCGTGCAGGGCGACAAACAGCACGCCGCCAACCAGCACCAGGTAGCCGAGGACCCGCTCCCCGTCGGCGTCCCGGCGCAGCTCGTTGTACAGACTGCAGAGGTAGATCACGAACATGACCGCGTACACGGCGGACAGGTACGCGATCACCAACGCCCGCTCGCGGTGCTCGTGAAGCCCGGTCGCAATCTTCGCCGCCGAGTCGTTCTGGGTCAGACCGATCCCGGTTGCGATCACAGACTCCGCCAGCAGCGCAACGACGAAAATGATGCCTGCTACCCAGGCATACCTCTCCCAGGCCCTGGTAGCCCGCGTGGTTACCACTGTGGTCACGGCGTCCCCCCAATTCGTACTTCGGCCCCGAGCGCAGCCTAACGCGAGGCGTCGTCCTCCGCTCGCTGCGTGACTCTCGAGACCAGACGACTGGCGCGTGACGGAGGCAACTCAGTGGTTTCTCTTTCATATCGGGCCATCGCGCAAGCCACTCCCGTGACGGCCGCCACGGCGGTCGCCCCGACGATTATTTCCGCCCACTGACCGACGGTGTTGAAGATCGAGATCCCGAGCAGGCTCGCCGCGGCCAGCACTGCCGCTTCCGCCCCCGCGATCGCGAACGCCAAGAACGCGTATCGCTCCCATCCTCGGAGCCGGATCACCGAGGACGAGGGTGACCCGAACAAGAGCGGCAGCGTCTTTCGGCCGTCCGGTTCCTTACGAGCATTCTCGGGTCTACGAACTCCTCATGCAACCGCTCGACGGTACCGGCGCGATCATGTTCAGGTGGCTGTTGTCCGGATCAGAAGCGCAGACGATGTGCATGACCTTGCCGAGGCGGCTGTTGACGATCATCGGAGGGTCGTGCTGGCGCTGGTGCCCGGCGCCGAGGTGGAGCACGTGGGCGCCACCGCCGCGCCCGGTGCGCTTACGAAGGGCGACGTCGATGTGCTTGTGCGCGTGGTGAACCTGAGTTCCCAGCAGCGGTCGAGGCCTTGTCTGGCCGCTACGCAATCCACCAGCCGCACAACTGGACACCGACGCTCGCGAGCTTTACTGACCCGGAGGCAAGTGAGCTTCCGGTAGGGATCCAGTTGGTGGTGACGGACTCGGAGGCCGACAGGTTCTTCGGGCCGTTTCGCGACGCACTGATCAGTAGCCACACGCTCCTCGCGGAGTACAACGAGTTGAAACTCCGTCTAGATGGTCTGGAGTACGAGCGCTACACCGAGCAGAAGGGCCAATTCATCGAGCGCGTCCTCGCCGCCATCTACCGTGGAACCATGCCGCGCCAAGCCGACGCTCGCAGCTACGGAAGCGTGTTCGATGAGGTCGCCGAGGACTATGACCGCCATCGTCCGAGCTACCCGGACGTGCTGGTCGACCGGGCCTGCGAGGCAGCGGGGATCGGCCCCGGCGCCACGGTGCTGGAGATCGGCTGCGGCACGGGGCAGCTGACGCGCAGCCTGCTGGCCCGCGGGCTGCGAGTCACGGCAGTGGAGCCGGGCAGGCAGTTGGTCGCGCGGGCTCGGGACCAGCTCGACGGGATGGGCGACGTGCGGTTCGTCAACGCGCGCCTCGAGGACGCCTTGCTGCCAGCTGATAGGTACTCGGCTGTGTTCTCGGCGTCGGCGATCCACTGGATCGACCCGGATGTGAGCTGGCGCAAGGCGGCCGACGCGCTTGTGGAAGGCGGCAGCCTTGCTTTGGTCTCGTACTTCGGGCTAGACGATCCGCGCAGCGCCGGCGACCAGCAGGCACTACGTGCCGCGATGGCGACGATCGCTCCCGAAGTTGCCGCCGATTGGCCTGCGTACCGGGATCTTGACGGCACCCTCGCCGGCGTTGCGGCCCGGCGCCACAACGTCTCGGAGGTGTGGGCGTGGCTGGGGGGCTATGAGACCGCGCGCCGGTATGCGTCGGACCTGTTTGAGGACGTGCAGGTCGCCGCAGTGCCGACGTTGCTGGAGCACACCGCCGACGAGCTCAATGCTCTGCTCGGCACCATGTCGTTGTGGGCACGACTGTCATCCCGACAGCGTGCCGCTCTAACAGCCGCAAACCGAAGCTTGCACCGGCGGCTGCGCCGGCCGATCCGCTCCAGCGCAGTTGCCTGCTTGGTAGTGGCACGGCGCCGGACCCGCACGACCGGCGGGCGTGGCTACTCGATGCCGGAGACCGGACGCCCGTCCTCGAGATAGACGCATCGCTCAGCGCCGACCGCAGCCGCCACGCGGCGGCGAATTGGTCCGCTCAGGAGCTTGGTGGCCTCGTCGAGCTCCGCGAGGCGATGCTCGTCGATCTCATCGGCTTGCAGCCTGATTGCGTGCAGCTCGCTGTCGGCGAAGGTGCCGCAGTGAAATAGGAACCGCAGCCCGCCGGGCCGGTTGGGTCTGGGCGTCCGGAAGTCGACGCACACAAGCCGGCCGCGAGCGACCTCGAGGCCGCACTCCTCTAGGGTCTCGCGCCGACACGCCTCCCACGGCGACTCGCCGTTGCTGTCGACCTGCCCGCCGGGGATCGTCCAGCCCTTCTTGTAGTTGGGTTTTAGGATCAGCAGCCGACCGGCCGTGTCGAAGATCAGGGCGCCCGCTGAGGCTGGGAGGCGCGGGACTTCGAACGGATACTCGGCCGCGGCGTCGTCGCTCATCGCACCATCATCGCCTAGCGCGTCAAGCCCATCCAGCCGCGGCTAGCTGCGAGGATCGCCGTAGCCGAAGCGAACTACCCCCAAGGAGTCTTCAGATGGCCGAGCTCCCCGCACCCCGAGAAGGGTTCGTGCTGACGCACTTCATCGTGTCGAGTGACCTCGACCGCTCGCGCCGCTTCTACACGGAGGTGCTCGGCGGCGAGATCGTGTTGGAGAGCGGACCGGTCATCGTGCAGCTGGCAAACGGCTGGGTGATCATCAACACCGGCGGTGGTCCGACCGACGACAAGCCCACGGTCACACTCGAGCCTCCCCGGGACCCGAATCTGACCAGCAGCTTTCTCAACATCCGTGTCGCCGACATCGCCGCGATCTACGCCGAATGGAGCGCGCGCGGCGCCCAGTTTCTGACTGAGCCAAAGGACCACGGACACGAGATCCGCTGCTATATCCGCGATCCCGATGGCCACATGATCGAGGTCGGCCAGGCGACGGGCATCCTCCAGGGACGCTCGGGAGGGTAGGCGCAGGGCTTAGGTCCGGCGGGCAGGCTATCCGTCGTCGATCGGGCCGGCGTGCGTGATGTCGTGCGTGAGCACGAAGTGGAACGCGCTCGGGTTGCGCTCGTGACCGGCACCCGCAGCGCAATGCCCTTTGTTGTCCGATCCGTCGAAGAACATCGCATTGCACTTCGTGCAGAACTCCCAGCCAGGTTGGGCATGTGCCTCGCCGGGAATGTCATGCGGGATCAGGAATGGAAACTGGCGGTTGCCCTGATGACCCCCGCCGGCGTCGCAGACTCCCTTGGTGGGGAACCCATCGAAGAAAATGGCCTGGCATTTTCCGCACTGCTGCCAGGCGCCCTGCGTGTTCGGCGTCTCCGGAAGATTGAAAGACAGCACGAACATGAATCCGGCGGCGGCGTGACCGTGCCCATCAGCCGGGCAGGCGCCTTTGTTGGAGTCTCCGTCAAAGAAGAGGGTTGAGCACTTGGCGCAGAAGCGCATGTTCGTCACCTGGCCCACGTTTGAACCTCCGATCCCGTGGTGAGCGTTGATGTCGTCGGCGCCGAGACGATCCTAAGAGAAGCATCAGCGGGCCGGGGAACTTTTTCCTCGGGCGCGACGCGTTGTCAAGGACTCAGCGCGCGCGTCGGCTCACCGACGCCGCTTCCCGGCTGCCGAACACGCGGCGCCAGCGGGTCGGAAACCGGATCGAAAACCTTTGAGGTATCGACGCCGGTTGCTGCCAGCGCTTGGGATCGAGGTCGGCGCCGCAAAGCGCACAGCCAGCAGCGAATGGAGAGACGCGTTCTCCGCACTGTGGGCAATAGCCGGGATGCATGCGGAAAGGATCGCTCTCGGCGATCACGGCACGGTAAACGGAATCTCGGCGGTTGCGAAGAACGCCGGGGGGCTGGCGACGGGCCCGGTTTCCCGCCGCCAGCCATCGGCTCGCCCGTTTGCGAGAGCTAAGGCATCGTCCCGGGAGGACCGAGGATCTCGATGCTGCGCTGCGCGGCCGCTGCCGCCAGCGCCTCGGGGGTCACCTCGTCGAGCGCCGCGACGTCCTCGACGAATTGCTCGAAGCTGGCGGGCGTCGACATATTGAGCCAGCGCGCCGGAGCTTCCCCGACCTGGTAGGTGTGCGGGACACCGCGCGGTGCGAGCACGAACTCGCCAGGGCGCAGCGCGATCTCGCGGTCGGGGAGGAACAGCGAAACCTCCCCTTCGAGGACCAGGAACCCCTCGTCGTGGGTGTGATGCACGTGCAGTGGAGGCATGTGACCGGCCGGGACTTCGATCATGTCGACGAGCCCGTAGGTGCCGCCGGTCCTGTCGGAGGTGGCGAGGATGCGGCAGCGCGTGCCGAGGAACATCAGCTCCTCGGCTGAGTTGAGTGTGGATGTGGTGGTTTGCATGTGGCGAATGCTCGTCATTCCGGACTATCGGCGCAACTGGATCTACCAAAGATAGAATCGGTATAGTCGATGCTTGATCTTCAGCGCCTCCAGATCTTCCGGACGGTTGCGACGATGCGGTCGTTCTCGGCTGCGGCACTCGAGTTGTCCTACACCCAGTCCAGCGTCTCGGAGGCGGTCGCGACGCTGGAGCGCGAGCTCGGGGTCACGCTGCTTGACCGCTCGAGCCGGCCGGTGCGGCTCACGCCTTCCGGTGAGGTCGTGCTGGGCCACGCCGAGACGCTGCTTGCGCAGACCGCCGCGATTGAGACGGACCTCGCCGCGCTGACGAGCGGTGACGTCGGTCGACTACGGCTCGCCGGCTTCTACACGGCCTGGTCCACGTTCTTGCCGACCGCCGTCGCCAACTTCGCAGCCGCCCACCCGCGCGTCGACCTCGAGCTCGAGCAGCTCGACCCACCCGCCGCGCTGCGCCAGCTGAGGGCGGGTGAGCTCGACCTCGCCGTGATCTTTCGGTTCGCGCCGGGAGACCCCGCCGACGATCCCGAGGCCCGCCTCAGCAGCACCTACCTTGCCCACGATCCCTACGCGCTGGCAGTGCCCGCCAAGAGCACGATGGCGCGGAAGGGTCGACTCAGAGTGGGTGATCTAGCCAAGGCGAATTGGTGTTGCGCACCCCTGGGTACCCCGGCCACGACGATCCTCCAACAGTTCTGCCGCGAGCACGGTGGCTTCGAGGCAAGACTCGAGTACCCGACCGACGACGTCGCCATGGCGCAGCCCCTGATCGCCGCCGGTCTGGCCGTCGCGCTGCTGCCGTCGCTGAACCTCGCGCTACCGCATCCTGGCGTCACGGTCCGAGACCTGCCTCACGCCCCTCCCGGGCGCGACATCTGGTGCGTCCGTCCGGTTCATCAAAAGCTGCCGGCCGCAACCGCGATGATCAGCTCACTAACACGGGCAACGAGCCGGCTCCCGCAGCAACGCGCCGCAAGGATTCGATCTACGTCGAATCTGTAGCGACCCACCTCGGTGCTGCTGGGCCGGCGGAGGCTCGCGACGGCCGGCGTGCACGCGACGGGCGACGCACGAGTTGCACTTCGCCTGCGTCTGAGCCGCGCATCGGTGAAGCTACTCAGGCGTGCCCACGCCTCGCGAGTGACAGTCACCGTCACGCTGACTCCGGCGACCGGCACACCCACTGTCAGTAAAGCAACCGTCCACCTGACGCGCCGCTGACATATCTCGTCAGGGTGCGAGCACGGCCAGATCCAGCTGCCGGAGACGGGCGGGGTCGGTCAGGATGTTCATCTCGACGATCTTGCCGCCCGCAATGGTGAATCCGACGACTGACAGGGGCTTGTCCCCGGCGAACGAGACGACGCCCGGCCCACCGTTGACCAGCGCGCGCCGGCCGACGTAACCGAGCTTTTGGAAGCTGACAGCGCCCGAGGCCACGGCCCGCGCCCCGCGCAGGATTGGCGGCACGCCTGGGAGTGTCGCGCCGGCATCGACACGGCGGACAACATCAGGATCGAGCACCTTGAGGAGGGCGTCGAAGTCGCCGTCGCGGGCGGCGGCGAGAAACGCGTCGACGAGCTCCCACTGCTTAGCGATGTCCAGGTCGGAGGTGCCTGTCGTCCTGAGGCGGCGGCGAGCGCGGCTGGCAAGCTGTCGCGTAGCAGCCTCCGAGCGGTCGACGATCGGGGCGACCTGCTCGAACGGCACGTCGAACACGTCGTGTAGAACGAACGCCAGCCGTTCGGCGGGGGCGAGACTGTCGAGCACGATCAACAGGGCGAGACCGACCGAGTCGGCGACCAATGCCTCGTCCTCAGGATTGACGGCGCCGACCGCTGAGACGATCGGGTCCGGCAGGTGCGGGTCGATCGGTTCCTCGGGTCGCGCTTTACGGGAGCGCAGCGCGTTGAGGCAAATCCGGGCCACGACGGTGGTCAGCCATGCGCCCAGATCTTCCACGGCGCTGGTGTCCGCGCCGCTGAACCGCAGCCAGGCCTCCTGAACGGCGTCGTCCGCTTCGCTGAGCGAGCCGAGCATGCGATAGGAGACCGCCCGCAGGCGCGGTCGGTGCTGTTCGAAGCGCTCCGCCAGCCAATCTTGTTGATCCATCTGTCACATCCCTCGTTCGGCGCGTGTCTCACAGGTAGACCCACGAGACGACGTGGATGTGACAAGAGGATGACAAGAGCCAGCGTGGAGGCGCCCGGGCGCGACAAGACCGGGACTCACGAGGGTGACTACATGGGTCTCCCACCAACCGGCGAATCCGTGACTTACGACGAATCAAGGAGGCCACAATGAGCATCACCGATTCCAACCATCGATCAGGCCAGACGATCAGCGGCAGCTGGCAGCTTGACCCGCAGCGCTCGAGCGTGCAGTTCCAGGCGGGGCACTTCTGGGGCCTCGCTGTCGTCAAGGGCCACTTCGATGAGTATCACGGCCACCTGGATCTGGGTGCGGACCCGGCAATCGAGCTCACGATCGAGGCAGCAAGCCTGGAGACCGGCAATCACAAGCGCGACGAGCACTTGCGCTCTGCCGATTTCTTCGACGCCGAGAACCACCCGCGGGTGACGTTCGTGTCGGACTCGGTTGAGCTGCAGGGCGACAGGCTCAAGGTGCGGGGACGACTGTCGGCGAGCGACCGTTCAATCCCGGTCGAGCTCGACGCGCACGTCCGCGAGGTCGACGGCGAGCTCGAGATCGAAGCAGCCACGACCGCGCCGCACCGCGATCTGGGGATGACCTTCAGCCCGCTGCGGATGATCCCGCCGCGTAGCAAGCTATTCGTCAAGGCCCACCTGGTTCCCGACGCGGCCAGCATGGCCGCGTGACACGAACCTGGCCGGCGGATAATGGCCGCATGTCCGCCGGTTGGGTATTCCTCCCCGGCCGCGGGTGGGTTGCGACGAGAGGAGGATTCATGGGCATTGGGCTTCCGGGCGAGTCGCGGGAGTACCGGGCTGCGCGAGACCGGCTGCTAGAGCGAGAGATCGAGTTGCGCCGCACGATGGAGGCAGTTGCCGCGCTCAGGCGCGACCTCCCGCCGGGCGCCCGGGTAAAGCTCGATTACGTCTTTCAGGGCGAGGGAGCGGACGGACGGCCGGCGGATGTGCGGTTGTCCGAGCTGTTCGAGCCCGGCAAGGACTCGCTGGTGATCTACAGCTTCATGTTTCCGCGCGACCCTGGCGATCAGACGCCGGGGCCCCGGGACGGCGCGACGGCACGGCTGCCGATCGCCGAGGGTCCGTGCCCGTCGTGTACCGCGCTTCTGGATCAGCTCGACGGGGCGGCCGAGCATGCCCGCCAGCACCTGAACCTTGTCGTCGTAGCCAAGGCGCCGCTGGCCCGCGTGGTGACGTTCGGCCGCGAACGGGGGTGGCGCCGGCTGCGATTGCTGTCCTCGGCCGGCAACAGCTACAACGCCGACTACTGGGCCGAGACCCCCGACGGCGCACAGATGCCGATGCTGACCGTGTTTCGCCGCGACGGCGACGCGATCCGGCACTTCTGGAGCTCGGAGCTGCTGTACGCGCCCTCGGAGCCAGGTGAGGAGCCTCGCCACGTCGGCACGCTCGAGCCGCTGTGGAACCTCCTCGACCTGACCCCCGAGGGTCGCCCGGCCGACTGGCATGAGCAGTTCAGCTACGCGTAGGCGACGCAGCGCACGGTCGCGACTCAGCGGCGCCGGGCGAGGATTTCGATCGGCGGAGTGAACGGTCCCGCCGACACGTAGCCGTCTTGGCCGGGGTGGTGCCGTCCCCGATGCTGACCACGGTGGCAGTGGCGGCGTAGGCCGTGCCGGTCAGGGCGAGGTGGTCGTTATCTCGGTGTTTGGTTGGAGACGACGCCGCCCTCGTGTTCCTTTCACCTGGCTGTAGGCTCGACGCGATTACCTGACGAAAGGAGGAGGCGTGGGTGCGATCGAGCTGGATCGGATGGCGTGGCCGGAGGTAAGAGCCGAGCTCGACGCGGGCCGTGACACGGTGGTGATCGCGTTCGGCGCCACCGAGCAGCACGGGCCGCATCTGCCGCTGGCCACCGACGCCTTGATCGGCGATCACCTCGCCCGGCTGATCGCGGATCGGCTGGACGCGTTCGTCGCGCCGACCGTTCGGATCGGGTGCTCGGAGCACCACCTCGAGTTTCCCGGCACCCTGTCGGTGTCCGAGAGCACGTTTCACGCGGTGGTCGCCGACATCGTCCGCTCGGTCGCCCGGGGCGGCTTTCGCCGGATCGTGTTGCTCCCGACGCATGGCGGGAACTTCGGACCGCTGGCGGCCGCTCTGGCGAAGCTCGGGCCGATCGAGGGTGTCGAGATTCGCGCGGTCACCGACCTGCACGCGTTGTTTGCGATCGCGGAGGTCGGAGTGCAGGAACACGGCGTGCCGCTGGGCGAGGGCGGAGTGCACGCCGGAGAGTGGGAGACGTCAATGATGATCTCGATCCACCCCGAGCTTGTGCGTCTGGACAAGCGCCAGGCCGGATACACCGGAGACATGGAGAGTGCGATCGGCGCGATCTTCGGCGCCGGAGTCCACTCGGTGGCCGCCAACGGCGTGATCGGAGATCCCGGTCAGGCGAGCGCGGAGCACGGCGCCCGCTACTGGGAGGCGGTCGAGACGATCACGCTGACAGCGGTCGCCCCGCCCGGATGATGCAGTTCTATCTGAGCGGTTACCGGCCCGGCGACCCGTCTATCGAGGACCCGCATCCTACGGTCGCCGAGCGGACCGGAGGGGTTCCCCGGGATGTCGATGTCCTGATCATCGGGTGCGGTCCGGCCGGCTTGGTCCTGGCTGCGCAGATGGCGAATTTTCCCGACGTCAGGACGGCCGTTATCGACCGCAGAGGCGGTCCGCTCGAGGTGGGCCAAGCTGACGGGGTCGCCTGCCGCACCGTCGAGATGTTCGAGGCTTTCGGTCTGGCTGCCCGCCTATTGAGCGAGGCCTATTGGGTCAACGAGGTCTGCTTCTGGCGCCCAGATCCGAATGATCCGGCCAGGATCAAGCGTGCCGCCCGGATCCAGGACACCGAGGACGGGTTGTCGGAGTTTCCGCACGTGATCGTCAATCAGGCGCGGATGCTCGCCTACCTTCTCGATCACATGGAGCGGTCGCCGCGCCGGTTGGCGCCGTTCTACGGTCTGCACGCAACTGACGTGGCGATCGACACGAGCGGCTCGTCGGAGTACCCGGTGACGGTCATCGTTGGGCACATGAATGGACGCAACGCGACCGGGGACAGCTCGACGATCCGGGCAAAGTACGTCGTCGGGTGCGACGGCTCGCGTAGCAGCATCCGCGCCGCGATCGGCCGGAAGCTGGTCGGCGACGCGACGAACGAGTCATGGGGAGTGATGGACGTCCTGGCCGTCACCGACTTCCCCGACATCCGGGTCAAGTGCGCGATCACCTCCGCAGACCGGGGCAACATCCTGATCATTCCCCGTGAGGGCGGATACCTGGTCCGCTTCTACATCGAGCTGGACGAAGTAAGCGACGACATCCCCGACAAGCGGACTGTGACGCCGGAGAAGCTGACCGAGGCCGCGAATCGGATCCTGCATCCGTACACCGTCGAACTCAAAGACGTCGGGTGGTGGTCGGTCTACGAGATTGGCCAGTGTCTCTGCGACAAGTTCGACGACGTGCCGGTCGAGGCGACGGCGACACGCCTCCCGCGGGTCTTCATCGCCGGGGATGCGTGCCACACGCACAGCGCGAAGGCCGGTCAGGGAATGAACGTGTCGATGGCCGACGCCTGGAACCTTGGATGGAAGCTCGCCGCGGTCCTCAGAGGTGCGGCCAAGCCGGAGCTCTTGCACACCTACTCGGAGGAACGTCAGGCGGTCGCCGAGCAGCTCATCGACTTCGACCGCGAGTTCTCCAAGAGGTTCAGCGCCCGCCCGACAGGGTCGGGTGACGCCGACGGCCAGCCCGACGACCCGGAGGAGTTCCAGCGGTACTTCATCGCGCAGGGCCGGTTCACGGCGGGAGTCGCGACCAGGTACGCCACGTCGATGATCACCGCCGAGGCGACCTACCAGCACCTCGCCGAGGGCTTCCCGGTCGGGATGCGCTTCCATTCCGCGCCGGTCACCCGGCTCGCCGACGCCAAGCGGGTGCAACTGGGGCACGTCGCGCGGGCCGACGGTGCCTGGCGGCTGTACATCTTCGCCGACGCGCTGCACCCGACTGACCGACGCTCCCACGCCCGCGGCCTGTGCGAGTTTCTGGAGTCCGACGCGTCGCCGCTGCGCCGATTCACCCCGTCAGGTGCCGAGCCTGACTCGGTGATCGATGTGCGGGCGATCTTCCAGCACGGCCATCGCGACCTGGCCGTCGACGAGATGCCGTCGGTACTGCTGCCGAGGAAGGGCAAGTTCGGGCTGGTCGACTACGAGAAGATGTTCTGCCCGGACCCCGACGCCGACGACATCTTCGAGCTCCGAGAGGTCAACCGCGAGACCGGATGCGCGGTCGTCGTGCGCCCCGACCAGTACGTGTCGCATCTGCTGCCACTCGACGAACACGAGGCGCTGGCCGATTTCTTCGCGGGGATCCTGATTGACGCAAAGTAGAGCGATCCGGCAGGCCGCCACGGGCGAAGCGCAACTTCTCGAAGAATTGCAGCGGCGATCGTCCGATGTCTGGGAGGAGTATCGGGAGCAGCTCGCGGCGAACCCCGACGTGATCGAGCTGCCTCAGACCTTCATCGAGCAGGGCTGGGTGCGCGTCGCCGTTGGCGGCGATGGCGAGCCCATCGGCTTCTCGGTCGTGATCCCGACAGACGACCAAGTCCACGAACTCGACGGGCTGTTCGTCGAGCCCGATCACATGCGCTGCGGCGTTGGACGAGCGCTGGTGCAAGACGCCGCCGCGCGCGCTGCGCGTGCCGGCGCCGAGCGTCTGGAGGTGACCGCGGGTCCCGCCCAGGGGTTCTACGAGAAGGTCGGCTTCGAGCTCGTCGGCGCCGCGCAGACGCGGTTCGGCCCTGCGGTGCGCATGTGCCGCAGGACGTAGCTCCTAACAATTCCGCCGCGCGAAAGCTCCACTCTTTCATCGGCGCCGATCATGCATCAGGTCGGGGCGTCAATCTCTGCTCATGCCGGTGATTGCCGTGTCAAATCGCTCCGACACGGAGAAGCAGCTGCGGCTGTCGGAGGTGCTGGCCGGCCTGTCGCACGCGCTGGACATCACCGAAGGTCAGCCGCGCGGCCACACGGAGCGCAGCTGCGTGATCGGAATGCGGCTGGTCGCGGCCTTGGGTCTGGACGATGCCACCCGCTCCGCGGCCTTCTATGCGCTGCTGCTCAAGGACGCCGGTTGCTCGTCGAACGCGTCCAAGGTGGCAGCGTTGTTCGGCGCCGACGATGCGGTGGTCAAGAGCACACGGCGATTGACCGACACGAGTAGCCGCCCGCAAGCGGTGGGGCACATGTTGCGCACCATAGCCCCGGGCGGATCGCCGCTGACCAAGGCCCAGCACGTCGCTGCGGTCCTGAGGTTCGGGTCTGAGGGCGCGCGGTCACTGGTGGCGATGCGCTGCGAGCGCGGGGCCGCCGTGGCGCGAGCGATCGGGCTCGGCGAGGTCGTGGCTCGGGCGATCCTGGACGTTGACGAGCACTGGGACGGCAGGGGATATCCCGCCGGACTCGTGGGCGATGAGATCTCGCTCGTCGGGCGCGTGCTGTGCCTCGCCCAGACCACCGAGGTCTTCTGGCGCCACGGCGGACCGTCCGCCGCCTGCGCGATCGCCCGCGAGCGCCGCGGTACATGGTTCGATCCCGAGCTCGTTGACGCGCTGCTGCCCCTCGGGCACGACGACGAGTTCTGGCGCGGCCTCGAGACCCCGGCGGTGGCCGTCCTCGAGCCGCCCGATCGGGTGCTGCTCGCCGACCACGGGCGGCTGGACCGCGTGGCGGAGGCGTTCGCTTCTGTCATCGACGCAAAGTCGCCGTACACCGCCCGCCACTCCGAAGGTGTCGCCGACATCGCGGTCGCTCTGGCAACCGCATTGGAGCTTGGGCCCGAGGACCGCGCGACGCTTCGTCGAGCCGCGCTGCTGCACGACATCGGGAAGCTCGGCGTGTCCAATCGGATTCTGGACAAGCCCGGTCCCCTGACCGAAGCCGAGCGGGAAGTGGTGCGCCGGCATCCTCGCTGGTCGCTCGAGATCCTCACTCGAGTGACCGCGTTCGGGGAGGTTGCGCGAATCGCCGCGAGTCACCATGAGCGGCTGGACGGCAGCGGGTATCCGGCCGCGCTCACGGCCAAGGAGCTGGACGTACCCTCCCGGATTCTCGCCGTGGCTGACGTCGCCGAGGCACTCAGCGCCGACCGCCCGTACCGGGAGGCCCTCAGCCCCGACGAGGTGATCCGCACCATTCGTGGCGAGGCCGGACGCACCCTGCACGCGGACGCGTGCGCGGCGCTTGAGGACGTGCTTCCCGCGCGTTTTCAAGCCTGAGACTGCGTCGGACGCCGGAGCGGCGGGGCTCACGCTGTCCTGCCTAAGCCACGCGCGGCGGGCCTAAGGTAGCCAGGCCGACGCCGTGAAGGCAGCTGGCGACCACAAAGATTGGGCCGCAGCCCGATGTGGGCTCTGGGGCTTAGACGCATGCTCTGCATGTGCTCACAAGCTCTCGAAAGGAGTTCGAAATGAACAGCCCATCTTCGGTTCCAACGGTGTTGCCGGCGCTCGGTCGCTGGCTGCGCAGCGCGCTCGGCGTCCTCGCGCTGGTGCCAGCGTTGTGGGGGTTGCTGGCGCTATCGCCCGCAGCACCGAACGCGCTTGCCGCTACCAGGACGTGGTTTGTCGCGCCGTCGGGGACGGACGCGGCGTGTGCTGCGAACTCATCGGCTGCGCCGTTCGCGACGATCCAGACAGCGATTCACTGCGCGGCCAAGGGCGACGTGGTTGTCCTGGCGCCGTCGGGATCGACTCCGTATCCCGGCATCGGTGCGGTCGACAAGAACCTGACGATCGAGGCGGCGTCGGGTGCAAACGCGCGCACCGTGGCGGTGGACCTGGCCAAGCCGGTGGACGCCAACGGCTTCTCGGCCGGCCTGGTGACCGTTCCGGCGGGTGTCACAGCTCGCATCCAGGGAGTCAGCCTGGAATGCGCGAGCGGACCGACCGGATGCCTGAGTCAGACGTGCGAGACGACCTCGTGCGTCGGCTCGCTCGTGACCAACCATGGCGTGCTCACGCTGATGGCAGTGCTCATTACGGGCGCGCAGCACGGCGCGATCAACAACGTCAGCGGTGCTGGCACCCAGGCCAACCTGACCGTTACGTCTTCGACGATCGCTCACAACACGAACGACAGCGCCGCCAACGACTCGCAGGCAGCGGGCATCAGCTCGACGCGTGCGCCCGGTAGCCCGGACGCGAAGGTGACGGTGCAGAACAGCACGATCGCCGACAACGCGGGCACGCTCGGTACGCCGGCCGGCGCCATCTACACCAACGAAATCCTGGCGGGAGCGATAGCGCTGACAAACGACACGATTGCGGACAACAGCGGCACCGCCGCAGGCGGCATCAGCACGCCGGTTGGCTTCACTCCGGTGATCGCCACCAACACGATCGTGGCGGCCAACACGGCGTCTGACCACGCCTCAAGCGGTGCGGATTGCCTCGGCCCGATCGCCGATGGACCCGGCGGTCACAACCTGATCGGCGACAACACCAACTGCAGCGGCGTGAGCAATGGCGTCAACGGTGACCTCGTCGAGGTTTCCAACCCAGGGCTGAACCCGCTAGCCAACAAGTCCGGCTCGACGGACACCATCTCGCTCCAACCACAGAGCCCAGCTATCGGTTCGGGCGACGTCACGACGTGCCAGAGCAAGCTCATCGGCGGCCGAGACGAGCGGGGAGTCAGCCGCAACGCGACTACCAGGGGCTGCGACATCGGCGCGTACGACACCGCCGGATCCGGCGGCGTCGCCGTCCACACCTGGTACGTCGGACCGAACGGCAAGGCGTCCAGCTGCTCGGCAAATACCAGCAAGAACAAGTTCGCCACCGTCCAGTCGGCCGTCGCGTGCGCGTCTGATGGAGACGTGATCGTGCTCGCCGCGAGCGGCTCGACGCCCTACCCGGGCATCGGGACCGTGGGCAAGAGCGTGACGATCGAGGCCGCATCCGGCGCCAACGCGAGCTCGGTCGTGGTCGAGCTGTCGAACCCGTCGGATGCCAAGGGGTTCTCGGCCGGGCTGGTGAACATCCCGTCGTCGGCGTCGGTGAAGCTTCAGAACCTGGGGCTGCAATGCACCGAGTCAGGCGGCCATCTCTGCATGAGCCAGACCTGCGAGACGACGCACTGTGAGGGGTCGCTCGTGACAAACAACGGGGCGCTGTCGCTCACCGGGGTCTCGGTCACAGGCGCCAAGCACGGGGCGGGCATCAATGACGTGTCCACCGGACAGGTCCCGGCGCGACTCACGGTGACGGCTTCGACGATCGCGCACAACGCAAACGACGACACTGCGAACGACGCCGGCGCGGCGGGGATCAGCGCAACGGCAACCGGCGGCGCGGCGGACCCGCACGTGACGATCAGCAACAGCACGATCGATGACAACAGCGGCCAGTCGGACGCGGGGCATCTTGATCGTCGGCCGCCGTCAAACCGCCGACCTGGTGCTCACCAACGACACGATCACGGGCAACGCCAGCGCCAGCGGTTACAACGAGGCGGGCGGGGTCGCAAGCGCCGGATCGCCTGCGCTGGCCAGCAACACTGTGATCGCGGGCAACACGACCTCCGCTCACACGATCGGCGCCGACGACTGCTTCGGCACGCTTACCGACGGGACGGGTGGTCACAACCTGATCGGGGATGGGTCCAGCTGCACGCAGATCGCCGACGGCACCAACGGCGACCGGATCGGCACCTCGGCCACCACACTCGACCCGAAGCTGGCGGCACTGACCTACAACGGCGGTGGCACCCAGACCAACGCGCTCCAAGCGGACAGTCCGCTGCTCGCTGCCGGCGACGTCGCCACCTGCACGGCCGGCCCGCTGTTCGGTCTCGACCAGCGTGGTCAGGCACGGAATGCCGCAACGCGTGGCGCCTGCGACATCGGCGCCTACGACACCGGCGGGAACGCGCCGGCGTAGTCAGCCGCGACGTGCCGATCGTGGGGTGGCGGTCATGCGCCACCCCACCGGCACGTCTGGCTCGCGTCCGGCCGAGGTCAGGCGGCGGCCAGTGCCTTGGCCTTGATCGCGTCGAACTCGGCCTGCGTGATCGTGCCCTCGTCGAGCAGCTTCTTCGCCCGGTCGATCTCGGCGGCGGGACCGCCTGAGCCGGCTGTGGCGCGGACGTACTGGTCGAACTGCGCCTGCTGGTCTGCGGCGTCCTTGTAGCGACGCTCGGTCATCCCCTGGTGGTTGACGATCAGGTACACCAGGACGCCGATCCACGGGAGGATGACGACGAACACGGTCCAGGCGGCTTTGGCCCAGCCGGACAGGTCGTGCCGGCGGAAGATGTCGATCAGCACCGTGATGGCGATCCAGATGAAGATCACCCAGGCGAAGAAGATGAGCGTCGTCCACAGGATGTCCAGGAACGGATAGTTGCTTGCAGCGATCAGCGTCACGTGTCTCCGATCTGTTGTGTGTGCGGCACCCGCTTGTAGCGCGAACACTCAGGCCAACGCGCCGCGATGGCATCACCCAACCAGGGTGATTCGGCACGCGCGCGCGAGATCATTCAACGGCGATGTAACGGGCGTCAAGTGTGGTCGCAATCGTGCGGTGGGCGGGCGAGCAGCCAACCAGGATCGAGCGCGACGGGTCGAGGTCGTGAGCGCGCGCGAACGCGAGCGCTAGCCCCGGCAGCGGTGGCCGACACCAACAGGTCGGCGGACCCGCCGGGTGCGGGCAGACCGCCGCCTCCACGATCCCCGTGACCGCGCCCGCAACGCGCGCGACCTGACCGGCGAGCACGCCCGCGTCACCGTCCGGGCGCCAGTCGTAGATCAGGTGTGGCGCTCCCGGGTCGGCGGCGGCAAGCGCCTGTTCGAATCCCGCAAGCGCCACCACGGCTGCGCCGACGAACACACCCGGCCGTCCGCCGCCGCCCCAATCCCTGGAGAACGACACCGTCTCGACAGACGCGAAGCCCTCGTCGGCCGACGGCGGCTCGAGCTCGCGCAACGCCCGCATCTGGGACGTCGGAAGCATCAGCCACGGCTCTGCGCGCGAAGCTGACCGGATCTGTTCTGGCGTGGGGAGCGAGCCGAAGCGCTCCAACAGCCGCTCCACGAGGTTGACCTGAGCCTGGGCGAGCGGCGTGTCGGCCCACACGCAGCGCACCGCGGCCGAGTGCCGCTCGGCGGTCTCGACGACGCGGTTGCGGACCGCGCGCGTCAGATACGTGTTGTCAAGCACCACGTCGCGCGCACCGGCCGCCAGCTGCTCGTCGAGCTCGTCGGCCAGGGCCCGCAGCGATCCGCCGCGCTCATCCCGGTTCAGCCGCGCATAGCCGCGTTGCACGTAACCGGCTGCGAGACGGCTCTTGCCTGCGCCCGGGATGCCCATCACGATCACGACCTCGCCCCGAGTGCGGGTCTGCCCGGGCCCGCTCGCGCTTGTGCCGTGGGTGCGGCGCGGGGGGCCGCCGAACGCCGCGGTCAGGGAGGCCTGGTCGTCGGCGCCAAGGTGAAGCGCGGCCGCCCGCGCCGCCGACCGTGCCGTCTCGGCGCGGCGCGCCCCGGGGATCGCGACGACCTCGGGCGACAAGCCGAGCAGCCACCCGAGCGCCGCTTCCGCGCGGGTGGCGTCGTGACGGGCGGCGATCTGAGCGAGGTCGTCGCGGCGATCCAGCGTGCCGGCGCGGCGCGGGCCTCCGAGCGGCGAATGGGCGATCAACGGCAGTCCGAGCTCGGTGCAGCGCGCGAGCACGCCGCCACGGAGCGCGCGGTCATCGAACGGGCTCAGGGCGATCTGCACGGCCGCGATCGGTGCCAACTCGAGCGCTTCGTCGAGCTGGGTACGGGTGACGTTCGCGACCCCGACGCGCCGCACCAGTCCATCCTCGATGAGACGCGCGAGCGCTCGCACGGACGTCCGCCATGGTGTCCGCGGGTCGGGCGCGTGGACCAGGTAGAGGTCGATCGGCAGCCCGCCGAGCGCCTCGATGCTCGCGCGGCAATCGGCCGCGATCGCCTTCGCGCGGCCGTCCGGCACCCACGCGCCGTCCGGTCGCGTCATTCCGCCCTTGGTGACGATCCGCGCGGTCCGGTGCAGATCGGCCGCACGCAATGCGCCGGCGACCAGGCGCTCATTGTGCCCGGGCCCGCGCTCCGCCCCGTAGGCGTGCGCGGTGTCGAACACGGTTATGCCGGCGCCGGCGGCAGCCGCGACCGTGTCGAATGCGAGCTGCTCATCGTCGGGCAGACGCATGCAGCCCAGGCCGACCCGGAGCTCATCGGGGTCAAGCCAGGCCACCGGAGTCCCAGCCGAGGGCTCGACGCCGCGAGCGCGGGAGCTTGCTCACGATCAGGTCGTAGGAGTCCTCGATCATGTCGACGATCATCCGCTCGGGCAGCGACCCGTCGATGGTCACGGTGTTCCAGTGGCGCTTGTTGAGGTGGTATCCAGGCAGCACCGCCGGGTGGGCCTCGCGGAGCTGCTCGGCGAGCAGCGGCTCACATTTCAGGCTGACGCGAAGGGGATTCTCGTTAAGTCGGGAGATCGCAAAGATCTTGCCCGAGACCTTGAACACCGACGTTTCGGGGCCGAACGGAAACGTCTCCGTCGACCCCCGGAAGCCCAGACAGTGGTCACGCAGCTTGGCGGGACGCATCCCTCACTCAGGCGAGCGACCGATTGCGGTTCCACTCGACCCAGGCGACACCGGTACGGCCATCGCGATCGCGGACGGCGCACATCGCGCGGGGAAACTCGGAAATGCGGCCGTCCGGGGCCTCGAGCAGCAGCGGACCGAACGCGAGCGGCTCGACATCGAGCTGCAGATCGTCGAGCCAGATCCGGGCGGTGGTGATCAATCCGTCCAGGCCGACCTCCTCAGAGGCCGCGACGTTGTCGAGCTCGATGACCCCACCATCTGGGGGCTGCAGATAGCCGACGCCGATCGGCGGCGTGTCGGGTAGGCGAAAAACGCCTGCGTGAAAGCGGGTCCCGTCGTCCAGCCGGCCGGCCGACCACATCCACTCCGCCGACCACCAGTCGCGGGGGCCCCAGGAGTGATCGCGCTGGCCTGGTCCTGACAGCTCCAGCTCGCGGTCGCCCACGATGAGCGTGCCATCCACGGCGCAGGGGATCTCATAGCGCGTGGTGATGCGATAGGCGTATGGCTCGCCTTGCGTCTCCCACACGAGGTCGAGCTCGACCGGCACCGGTGCGCCCACCTCCCTGCGCAGCAGCGCCGAGGCGTCGTCGTACTGCATGCCCGTCGCCACGAGCTGCACCCGGTAGCGCTCGAGCTCGGCTTCGCAGCTGAGCTCGATGTGGGTGTCGTCGCTGGTGACGCTCAGCTGCTCGGCGGCCGGCAGGGGCGCCTGGAAGTCGACGACGGCAACCGTCCGGCGTTGCGGTCCGCACACGATCGCGGTGATCCATGAGACGCCAAGGTTCGGGTACAAGCCAAGCCGCAAATACGCGCCGGTGCTGCGGTCATCGGCGACCACGTCGAAGTACCAGCTCTCGTTCCACAACGGCTCGCCGCCAGGGCTGTGGCGGTGCTCGTCGGCTGGAGCAGGGCGCGGGGGCACAGCGCGCGATCCGGGCTGCGGCAGCAGGTCGAACGCGTCGAGGTCGAGAACCTGCTGGGCGTACCGGGCGACGCTCGTCATGAACATGTCGTCGCCGCGCGGCGTGCGCTCGACGATCACGGCCGGGCCGACGGTCATCAGAAGCCCGAGGAAGCTCTGGCGCCGATAGCCAAGCCAGCATTCTTCCCAGGTGAGATCGCGAACGCCATGGGCGTCGAGCTGCTCGAAGTACTCACGGACCAGCGCCTCTTCGCAGCCACGGCGGTCCTCGAGACTCAGCGAGGCGCCCAAAAAGTAGGACACGTCGGTCATCGCCGGTCCCCAGCCGACCGTCTGCCAATCGACCACCACGAAGCGGCGTTGTGCGCCGCCGGTGCCGAACAGCATGTTGTCGAGCCGGTAATCGCCGTGGACCAGGCCGAGCGGCGGCCGACGGTCCGCGACCCAGTCGTCCAGGCAGGCGACGAACCGTCGGCACACGTCCTGATGCTCGGGGCTGACACGGTCGGCGTAGCGCTCCAGGAAGACGCCGAGCAGCGGCGCCATAACCGCCTGACCGAGCGGATTTGGCTGGTTGAGCCATGGCGTGACGCTCAGCTCGGGGTTGGCGAACACAGGCGCATGGAGCCTGGCCAGCTCATGAACGGCCATCCGAGCCTGATCGACCGTGCAGCCCGCGATCTGGTCGCCCTGCAAGGCAGGCGCCGCGTCCTCGAGCACCAGCGTGAACCAACCGCCCTCAGGTTCGAACGCGGCGACGTGGCATGCGGCCAAAGGCCCACTCAGCCGCGGCGCCAGCTCGCGATAGAAGCGGATCTCGCGTTCGTAGATGCCGAGGCGCAGCCCCGTCCCGCGGCTTGTCTCGTCCGGTGAGGCCGTCTTGAGCACGACGCTGCGCGGCCCGTCGTCGGCCGCGGAGGCGTAGTCGATTGCTACCCGATAGTTGCGACTCATCTGGCCGGTGCCGATCTGCTGCACACCAAACGCAGCAATCGGACCTGTGCCCAGTGCGCTCTCCAGCCACGCAGCCGTGAGGTCGTTCACAGTGGGCAGGACCGGGGCCTCGATTGGCATACGTGACGGGAGAGCGTATTCGACGCCACTGGGGGTTCAGCCGATCGCCCACCAGCCGGCGAGCGCCAGCGGCGGGATCACGAGCCGGCGCAGCCACCTAGGCCACGGCGGGGCGATCTCGTCGGGGTAGCGCTGCACCAGCGCGGCGGCCGCGAGCGGACGCATGCGGCCACGATCGTCGAACTGGCCGTTGCGACCGGCGGCGAACGAGGCTTCGATCATCTGCTCGAACCGGCCCGGGCGATCGAGCTCGACGATCATGTGGAGCTCCTCCGCTCCGCCGTTACGCCACTGGTGTGGTGTGCCGGCTCGCACCGCCGCCTGCTCCCCGGGCAGGAGAACGCGCACGTCGTCGGCGGATTCGAGCACGAGCCGTCCGGACAGCACCTCGAATCGCTCCTCCGAGCGAGCGTGGACATGCGTCCCGCGGACGCCGCCGCCGGGCGACGTCCACATCTCGAGCCGCACGAGCTCGCCGCCTGTGTCGGCGGCGCGGAGCAGCCAGCGGATGCGCTCACCGGTCGATGGGTTGGTGTGGAATGTGTTGGTGTCTTGCATGCCGTGAGCTTGTCGGGCGCACGCCGCCCGGAGTAGGGGGGAATCCCCGCGCGCGACCCCTTCCGTCGGCGAATCCCATGCGCCCCGTGCGCCCGGTTAGCGTTATCGGTCGATGCGCCTCGTCGGTCGGGAAGCCGAGCTGGAGACGCTCGGAGGCGTCGTCACGGACGTTCGCGCGGGCGCGAGCCGGGTCGTGGTGATGCTCGGGGAAGCCGGAATCGGCAAGACCGCGCTGCTCGGCGAGGCGATCGCCGTCGGCAATCAGGGCGGGTGTCTGGTCCTCGCCGGCCGCGCGGCCGAGCACGAGCGGGAGGTCCCCTACGGGCTGATTGTCGATGCGCTCGACGATCATGTTGCATCCGTCGGCGCTGCGCGGTTGCGTGCCGCGGGTCCCGAGCTCGCTGGGGTCCTGCCCTCCGCCCGTGATCCCGGGTCGCCCGCGCCTCGGCGGCCGAGCCAGCCCGTCGACCGCTTCGCCCACCACCGCGCCGTGAGGAGTCTGCTCGAGTTGCTTGCGCGGGAGCGACCGTTGCTGCTGTGTCTCGACGACCTCCACTGGGCCGACGAGGGGTCTGTGGAGCTCTTGCTGCACGTGCTTCGCCGACCGCCGAATGCGCCGCACGCCCTGCTTCTCTGCTGCCGCCCGTCGGAGACCGCCGATCGCCTGCTTGACGCTGCGCGGCAAGCCGATGGCTTGCTTGAGCTGACGCTCACGCCGCTCCCCGACGCAGCGGCGAGACAGCTTCTGCCCCCGGAGGTCGATCAGCGCACGGGCGATATGCTCGTTTCGGAGGCCCGCGGGAACCCGCTGTTCCTGCGCGAGCTGGGACGGGCAGCGCAGAGCGGCCGCGAGCTGACCGCAACGCTCCTAGGAGCAGTACGCCGGGAGGTTGCGGCGCTGCCACCCGCGACGCGCTCGCTGCTCGAAGGCGCGGCGGTCGCGGGCGATCCATTCGAGGCCGATGTGGCGGCGGCGGCCGCGGACATCGCGCCGGCCGACGCGCTGAACCTGCTCGACCGACTCCACGAATCCGATCTCGTCCGTCCGGGGGTCGGGCCGCGACAGTTCACCTTCCGCCATCCGCTGGTGCGCCGGGCGATCTATGAGTCGGCGCCGCCCGGCTTCCGCGTTGCCGCTCACGAGCGGGTGAGCGTGGTGCTGACGGCGGCAGGCGCTGCCCCCGCGGCTCGCGCGCATCACGTGGAGCGCTGTGCCCGTCCGGGTGACGAGGCGTCGATCGAGGTCCTCCTCGCCGCCGCGGAGGCGTCTCGCGGGACCGCGCCCGCTACCAGCGCCCACTGGTACGCCGCGGCGCTTCGCCTGCTTCCGTATCGGGACGACGGTCGCCGTGCGAGCCTGCTCGCATCGCTCGCGCTTGGGCTGGCCGCCGGGGGCAAGACCGAGGAGGCCCACACGGCGGTGCTCGATGCCCTGGCGGTGGCGCCCGCGAAGGACGCAGTACTGCGTGCAGAGCTCGTCGCCATCTGCGCATCGCTGGAGAACCTGCTGGGCCGGCATGAGGACGCCCGGGGTCGAGTCGTCGATGCGCTGCGCTGGGTTTCCGACCGCGATCGCGAGGGGCTCGAGTGGACGCTTGCCAACACGCTGTTTCAGCTCGGCGATGTCGAGGCAATGTCCGAAGTCGCCGAGAACCTGCTCGACGGCGGCCGGGCGACGCATCCCGTCGTGCGTGCCGGGGCGGACGCCGTGCTCGCTTCCGCTCGGCTTCTGTGCGGCGAGCCGGCGGGCGACGCACTGGATCGGGGGTTGCGGCTCATCGAGGAGACGAGCGACAGCGAGCTCGCTCCACGCCTGGGCGTCGTCAGCGCGGTGACCCTCACGACGCGGCTGGCGGAACGGCTCGACCCCGCGGCGGACGCGCTACAGACGAGGTTCCTCGAGCTCGCGCGGGCGGCGGGCCTCGGACAGCTCACATCGATCGCCGGAACCGCGCTGGCGTGGGACCGGCTCGAGCGGCTCGAGCTCGACGCGGCGCTCGAGGGGCTCGAGACCGCCGAGGAGATGGGGCGGCTCAGTGGCGGAAACCCGCTGCACGCCACGAACCTACGGCTGCAGGCGCAGGCGCGAGAGCTCGCCGGCGACGCGGCGCAGGCGCGTCGTGTCGCTGCCGTGCTGTTTGAGCTCGCGGATCCCCCGCATGCCTCCGCACTGCTGCACAACAGCCGGCTGGTGGCGCTCGTCGTGCTTCACCGCGCCGACCCCGAGCGGCTGCTCGCCGCGGTGACCGAGGTGGTGGGACCGCAGCTCGACGTGCGCGAGCCGAGCGACGCGACGTGGCTCGCGCTCGAACTCACCCGCGCAGCCGCTCAGCTGGGCGACGCCGATACGGCGCATCGCTGGGCCGATCACGCCGACCGCCGAGCGGCCGCTGCCGCGCTGCCGCTCG
>DASSGR010000135.1:0-6412 GCA_035693425.1 Solirubrobacteraceae bacterium | reverse complement strand
GCGGTCGAAGAAGTTCCGCGACGTCGCGCGCACACGGCGGGCCGCGATCGTGATCGATGACCTCGAGAGCACCGATCCGTGGCGTCCGCGGGGGATCGAGGTGCGCGGGCGCGCCGAGGCGATCACGATGCCGACGCCGCTGATCCAGATCTACCCCGAGCGGATCGTCAGCTGGGGGTTGGGGCAGAGTCGCAGCGCGCGAACGGTGGCCAGCTAGTTCGTCCGATCACCCGCCACGCGGCCGCTTTGGTCGACGCCGCCGTTTGCGCACAAACCGCACATCTCACGGACGAGTGCTCTTCCGATTCGCTTCTCCCGAAGCGCGGGTCGTGTGAGACGAAGCGGAAGTCAACCGATGGGCTAGATTGTGACCGTTGGGCGCCCGTTGGTCGTGAAACGAGCGGTCAGCTCGTCGGGGGGATCTGACCTCCCTTCGCGCGAAGCACAAGTACGGCGCAGATCGGGTCTGAGCTGGCGCAGCTAAGCGCTACACCCGAACGTCGGCGACAACCTCGTAGACGTCGATCGGGCCGCGGTTACCCAGCCCGTCAGGTGGGTTCATTTGCTTGAGCGCGGCCTCGCTCTCTTGCAAGTCTTCCTCAGTTTCGAACAGTCCGATCATGACTACCCGCCCTCCTTCGGGATCGGCGAGCATCGTCAGGCCCGTACTCTTGACGCCGGGCGGTGGCCCCTGAGAGACGTTCGACCGCATTTCCTCGGACGCGGCCCGGATACCTTCGGCCGTTCCGCCTTCCCACGTAGTCACCCGTGCAAGCATCGTTACCGTCCTCCGCTCGTCGTGTCTGCCGTTCCCTGCACAGGTGACCCTACCGTCGCAGCAGACCCGCTGCCGGCGCCCGATCAGCCGCACGCGCGCTTGCCATCTGAGACCTCGAACCGGAACAATCGTCCGACGGCTCTCGCATTCGCGTGGATCCGAGTGTCAGGACGGGGTCGGCGAGTATCCCGCCCGCTTCTGGTTCGTCGCCCGCGCAGCCACCGAGGTTGTGTTCGCCTACGACTCCTGACTGGGCGACGACGAGGCGGCTACGCCGTCGGCGACTCGCGCCGGACGTAGAGCTTCCCCTCCCGGCCCACCCAGGTCGAAGCGGCTGGGTGTGCAAGCAGGGCGTCGTCTTGCAGTCCGCTCGGGGGCCCGTGCCCAATCTTGCGGAGCACGTTGCCGGGGAGCCGATCCGAGGAGCTGGTGGGGCTACTCGTCGGGTCATGAGATCTTCGCCGTACTCACCCGCGTTCTCGACTCTCCCGACGTGATCGCGACGCGCCTGGTCGACGGAAAAGTCACCTTGATCCACCGCCGAGTCTGGCCAGCTCTTGTGCGTGTCGCCAACGGTTTTCCCGCTGAGCGTCTCGCCTCTGTCGACGAGGTGCACACGGCATCGGGCGCCCACCGGACGATCAAGACCCCCGTCCCCGAGTGGATCCCCGCCGAAGACCTCGCCGCCGCGGCGCTGCTCACTACCGACGAGGCCCTCGCGCTGCTGCCCGCCTGCCTTGCTGACGGTCGACTCGTTCGTCACCGCAGCGGGCAAGTCCCCCGCACTGCTGCTCTGACGCGGAGGACCTCCTGTGAGACGAACGGTATGCCGACGACGTCGGCCACACCGTCTCAACCGCAGGGACATCGCCGAGCGGTTCGCTCGCCGAACCCATACGCTGACGGGCGGCGCCGCCCTAAATACCGCCGAGTCGGCCCGTGCCCATCCAGCCTGAGCATCCGAACACGTCACCACCGGAGCCCTCGGGGCCGAGGTACAGCGCACGGGTCGCGCTGAGCTGCGAGCACGGTCGCGCGCCCGGGCAAGTGCTCCACGCGCTGCAGGAGCTTCGCTCCGTGATCGACGACCGGCTAAGCCGCGACCTCGGCAGCCGGTACGACCGGCACAGCACGAGCTCGGTTGGCACCGACAAGATCACGGTCACCTTCACGCTCCGCGCCGCGACCGATGCGGACGCTATCCGATCGGCGGGACTGGCTGCCGGGACGCTCGCCGAGATCCTCACGGACAACGCCGTTGCCGTTGACCTTTCGGGCGTCGCGCTCGTCGTTCGGGCGCAGTAAAGGACAGCGGAGGGGGGAAGAGGCCGTTCCAAGCGTCCGCCAATCCTGGGCTGGATGAGTCGCGGAAGCGCGGCGCGCGAAGCCGGTGCCCAAACGCATGCCTAGCACGGGGTCGCGATCGGCGCCGACCGCATTGGCGAGAACGTTCCTCGCAATTGCCCCAACGCCTAGCGGGTGAGTGCTTCGGCGACGAGGCGATCATGCGGCCGGTCTCGATCCGCGCGATCGGAATGGCACATTCCAACCCTCCGGGGCGGCCATCGGTGCGATCGCGTCACCTTAGTGGACGCGGAGTGGACGCGCTGGCGCTTAGACGGAGCAAGATCGGGCTCCGCCGACACCCAGAAACCCGCTGTAAATTAGCCCCTAAGCCCTCTGACGGACTCGAACCGTCGACCCCTTCCTTACCATGGAAGTGCTCTACCAGCTGAGCTAAGAGGGCGCTGCGGCGCAGCGTAGCGCGTCCGGGCCGGGTGCGGCGAGGCTGCAGCGGCGCTCGGGCCTCAGCCCGGGCGGGAAGTTCGTTTACATGCGACGCGCCGGAGATGCCGCGTGTGACTAACTGATCGCTCAGCGGGCATAACCTCGAACGCGGGGGTCA
The DNA here is from genome assembly GCA_035693425.1 of Solirubrobacteraceae bacterium. Lineage (GTDB taxonomy): Bacteria > Actinomycetota > Thermoleophilia > Solirubrobacterales > Solirubrobacteraceae > Palsa-465. The sequence continues at coordinate 3,728 of DASSGR010000135.1, read as the reverse complement.
GGAGCCGGCGCGTGTGACGTTGTGCCCGGTCTACCGGGAGACCTCGACCACGCGCAGCCCCCGCGGCGTGCCCTGGGCCTTCAACCGCTTGGATCGCCCCACGGCCACAGCATTCGGATCAAGCCGCGACAGCGCCCCTTCGGACACCAGAACCTGCTCGGCCTTGGCGGCCTCAGCGACCCGGGCGGCGATGTTGACGTCGACCCCGAGGTAGTCCCCACCGAGCGGCCGCGGGCGACCCCAGTGCACGCCCGCGCGCATCCGCGGGCGGTAGCCGTCCACAGACACGCGCGCAAGCGCGTCGTGCGCATCCAACGCAGCCTCGACCGCATCCTGGACGCTCAGGAACGTCGCCATCAGCCCATCCCCCAGGCGCTTGACGATCCGCCCGTCGTGGTCGACGATCGCTGCCTCGACGACGACGCCCACCTCTCGCAGCAGCGAGAGCACAGCAGCATCACCGGCGCCGAGCGCCCAGCTCGAGAAGCCGACCAGGTCGGTGAACAGGAGCGCCAGCTCGTCCTTACCGGCGCCGCGGCCCGCCGTCTCCGACAACGACTGCCACACCTGCAGCCCGGCGAGCCCGAGCTCCTTGACCACGCTCTCGCGCTCGGGCCGCAGCGACGAGACGCTGCGGGCGATCAGCTGGAACGGAGCATCGCCCGCGGTCGACAGGGGGTCGCCGAAGCGCTCGTCGCCGGGCAGTCGCCGGCGCAGCCCCCGCGCGGCCGCAAGCAGCCCTGCGCCGCTGTCGAGCCGCAGCGCGGCGCGACGCAGCCTCGCGAGGCGATCGGCTTCTGCGGGGTCCTGGATCGCCCCGTTCGTGTGGCCCTCGTCAGAGCCCATGGGCCCCGGAGGATACGAAAACGAAGTAATGGCGGGGGCAGGATTCGAACCTGCGAAGGCTGAGCCGGCAGATTTACAGTCTGCTCCCTTTGACCGCTCGGGAACCCCGCCGCGCGAAACGCGATTTTAGGTACTCAGAGCAACGCGCGTCGCTCAGGAAGCGTCGCGCAGGCGCTGCGCCTCGGGCAGCGCCTCGAGCTTCTTAAGCGTGTGGTTCTCGATCTGCCGGATGCGCTCGCGGGTCACGTTGAACGCGCGGCCGACCTCTTCGAGCGTGTAGGGACGCTCGCCGGTCAGTCCGAACCGCATCTCGATCACCTCGCGCTCGCGCTCGGGCAGCGCGGCCAGGGCGCGCCGCAGGTTCTCGCGGCGCAGCCGCTCTGCGGCAAGCTCGAACGGCGACTCGGCGGTCTGGTCCTCGACGAAGTCGCCAAGCTCGGATTCCTCCTCCTCGCCGATCGGCTTCTCGAGCGAGATCGGCTGCTGAGCCATGCGCAGGACGTCGCGCACCTCGCGCACGCTCGTCTCGAGCTCGTTGGCGATCTCCTCCGGCGTCGGCTCGCGCCCCAGCTGCTGCACGAGCTGGCGCTCCACGTGGACGACCTTGTTGAGCTTCTCGACCATGTGGACAGGGATGCGGATCGTCCGGCCCTTGTCGGCGATCGCGCGCGTGACCGCCTGGCGGATCCACCAAGTGGCGTAGGTGGAGAACTTGTAGCCGCGGCGATAGTCGAACTTCTCGACGGCGCGGATCAGGCCCATCGAGCCCTCCTGGATCAGATCCAGGAACGTCAGCCCGCGTCCGAGGTAGCTCTTGGCGATCGACACGACGAGGCGCAGGTTGGCCTCGATCATCTGCTGCTTGGCGTCCATGTCGCCGCGCTCGATGCGGCGGGCGAGCATCACCTCCTGCTCGGCGGTGAGCAGCTCGACGCGCCCAATCGATCGCAGGTACAGCCGCAGCGAGTCGAGACTGGGCTCGACCGTGAGGTCGATCTCGAGCTTCTTGCGCTCTTCGGACTGCGCCTGCGCCGCACCGGCGTTGTCGCCGCCGCCGGAATCTCGCTTGAGCGGACGCCCGTCGGCCTCGACCACGTCGATTCCCTGTTCCTCGAGGTACGAGTGCAGCTCCTGGAGCTGCTCCTTGGTGACCTCGACTTCCTCCAAGCACGCCTCGATCTGCCCGAAGGTCAAGAAGCCCCGCTCCTGTCCCTCGGCGATCAGCGGCCTAAGCTCGTCAAGCTCCGTGATCGGAGCTTCGTCCGCCAACAGGATTCCCTCTTCGCTCACAGCCCCTGAGCTCCTCCCCGTCGTGTTAGAGAGCCGGATCACTACCGTAGAACTCCCTCTCAACTCTCCTAATGGTTCGCGAGTGATACCACAATCCACGCGCTTGTCCAGTGTGCCAAAAGCCCAGAAGCGCTCTGGCTCTACCCTTTAGGCCTGAGCCATGACTTCATTCACATCCTCACAACCATCGATGGTGGACGTGCAATCGCAGCTGCCGACCGTGCAGCTCGGCCTCTCACGCGTCGGCGTGACCGACGTCGAGAAGGTGATCAGGATCCGGCACAACGGCAGCGAGCAGCTGTTCTCGGCGCGCTTTGAATGCGTCGTCGATCTGGGACCGGATCAGAAGGGCGCGCACATGTCGCGCTTCGAAGAGACCATCAACGACGCGATCGGCGAGGTCGTGCTCGGCGAGGCGACCTTCAAGGTCGAGCAGCTCGCGGAGCAGATCGCGCAGCTCGTCCGCACCCGCCAGGGCGCGCGCCGCGCTGAGGTCAACGTGGAGGCTCGCTTCCCCGAGCACAAGCCTGCGCCCGTGTCCGGCATCCAGACCCAGGAGATCTACACGCTGCACGGCTCGGCGCTCTGCACCGACGCCGGGACCCGCCGCTTGATCGGCGTCACAGCCCAGGGAATGACCGCCTGCCCATGCGCGCAGGAGCTCGTTGCGGCGTCCGCTCGCGAGCGACTCGAGGAGCAGGGCTTCGACACCGAGACGATCGACCGCATCTTCGAGGCTGTGCCCGTCGCAACCCATAACCAGCGCGGCCTCGGCACGCTCTACATCGGCTGCACCGAGCAGTGCGAGGACGAGATCGACGCGACCACGCTGCTGGGAATCGTCGAGCAATCGATGTCGTCGGAGATCTACGAGCTGATGAAGCGCTCCGACGAGGCGCGGGTGGTCGAGAAGGCCCACCGGCGCCCCAGGTTCGTGGAGGACTGCGTGCGGGAGATGGTACGCGGGGCGATCGAGTCGTATCCGGAGATCGCCGATCCGGCATTCCTGTCGGCGCGCCAGGTCAACCTCGAGACGATCCACCAGCACAACGTCGTGGCCGAGCGGTTCGGCACCTTCGGCGAGATCCGCCGGGAGCTCGAAAGCGGAGCTCCGTTGCCGGTGCACACGAGCCGCCGCGCGTGGCTCGACGCGGTGCCCTAACCACCCGCTTGCGCTGTCGTGCGCGCCGTCGTCCTCGAGCAGCAAGGCCAGCCGCTTAAGGCCGTCACCCTGCCCGATCCCGTTCCGGGCCCCGGCCAGTTGCTGCTCGAGGTGCAGGCCTGCGGTGTATGCCGGACCGACCTGCATCTGCGCGACGCCGAGATCGACGCCGGCAAGCTGCCGGTCGTTCTCGGACATCAAATCGTCGGCACGACAACGGACGGCCGCCGGGTCGGCGTTCCCTGGCTCGGCTACACCGACGGCGATTGCCGTTACTGCCGCTCGGACCGCGAGAACCTGTGCGTGAATGCGCGCTTCACCGGCAGCGACATCGACGGCGGCTACGCGGAGCTGACGGTGGCCGACGAACGCTTCTGTCTGCCGCTGCCCGACGACCTTTCGGCGCAAGCCGCGGCGCCGCTCTTGTGCG
>DASSGR010000134.1:0-2798 GCA_035693425.1 Solirubrobacteraceae bacterium | reverse complement strand
GCCGCAGCGGCGCGCCCTTCGTGTGAAAGCCGTACCCGGCGCCGGTCTCAACTAAGTGACCGATCTTGGCCTGAGAGTGATAGAGCGAGTGGTGTGCCGACAGCCCCGCGATGCGCCGGCGCGTGGCCTCGTCCAGTGCGTCGTAGGCCGCGCGCATGTCGGCCCACTCCGTTTCGCCGCCCGCCGACGGCACGGCCTGGGCCGAGAGGACCGACGCCTTCGCGGCCAGCGGCATGTACGAGCTGTCGGTATGCCAGCCCTCGTTGCCGCGCAGCGACTTGAAGCGATGCTCGTCCGCTCCCATGACCGAGCCATCGGACTTCTGGTTGCTGATCGCTACCGCCTTCTGCTCGGGGTCCGGAGCGAGCAGCTCGAGCTCGCCGAAGCGATTGGCAAACCCGATCTGCGCCTCCTCTGACAGGTTCTGGCAGGGGAAGACGAGCACCGCATGCTCGTGAAAGGCCTCCTCCACGGTCTTCCAGGTGCGCGCGTCCATCCGGGCAAGATCGAGGTCGGTGACAACGGCGCCCAGCGTGGCATCGATCGGCGTGATCCTTGGCTCCATGGGATCCGGCTCCGTCGGCGTCAGCTCAGCCGTGAGAGGTACTGCTGTACGAAATCGCATCCGACGCTCTTCACGTAGGCCTCGGTGAGGCGCCGCGTGATCGGCCCGGGGACGGCGCCGTCGGCGATGCGCGCGCCGTTCAGCGAGCGCACGCCGCAGAGGCAGAGACTGGTGGAGGTCAGGAACACCTCGTCCGCGGTCACCGCGTCGTAGACGTCCAGGTCGCGCTCCTCGCTGGGGATGCCGAGTTCGGCGGCCAGGTCCACGACCATCCCGCGGCTCACCCCGGGTAGCACGTACTTTTCGCGCGGGGTGAGGATGCGTCCGCCACGGACCACGAAGATGTTGCTCCCGATGCCCTCGCACAGATTGCCGTGCTCATCGAGCATGACGGCCCAGGCCTCGGGGCTGTGCGACTTCACTTCCTTGTCGGCCAGGATCAGATTCAGGTAGTTGTGCGTTTTGGCCCGCGGACTCACCTCGGCGGGCGCCACCCGTCGCGCCGAGGGGATGATGACGTCGATTCCGTCGCGAAACAGACGCGCGCGCGCCTTGAGGGGCAGCGGCGTGCAGTCGACGATCACCTGCGGTCCCGTGTGCGCCCAGCCCTCGTCGCCGATGGCGTCGACGCCGCGGCTGATCCGCCAGCCTACCCACCAGTCGCCGGCGGCGGCGCGCAGCGGCTCGTTCCTCTCGACCACCTCATCGGCGATCGCGATCATCTCCTTGGGCTCGAGCCCGCAGTCGATGCGCAGATAGCGCAAAGATCTGAACAGGCGCTCGACGTGCTCCTTCACGCGGAAGGGCTGCCCGTTGAAGGTCCGAGTCATGTCGAAGCACCCGTCGCCGCGGTTGAAGCTCCGATCGCGGAACGGGATCACGACGTCGGTCTCCGGCACGAGCTTGCCGTTGAACCAGGCGATCCGGGTGGTCATGGGCGAGGTCTCCTCACTGCGGTCGGTAGTTCAATCGCTCGTCGTCCAGGGTGTAGAGGATCGCGGCGTGGCCCATCTCGTCGGTCGTCCGCTCGCCCCACGTCACGCGCTGCGGCGGGCGGTTGGGATTGCGGGGATTGTCGGCGGAGTTGTCCCACACGGCCTTGAGGTCGATGCGTGCGCCCTGAGCCAATCGCACCGGTGTGCGATAGAAATAGAAGCCCTGCCAGTCGAAGTCCCAGTCGTCGATGTAGATCAGCGGCACCACGCGGCTGTCCGGAAGCGTGGCCCAGACCTTCATCTCGCGGCCGAGCAGGTGCATGTGGGGGTGAATGGCGATGAGCTGCATGTCGCGCCTGACGGGCCAGGTGATGTCCAGCTCATGCCGCTTGGCGCCGGCTGGGATCGAGACGTTCGTGTCGATCACGCGCGCGAAGTACACGCGCCGGTCGATGGGCCCCTTGGCGAAGTAGAGCCGGATGGCCGAGGCATCGTCCTGGGGCTGGGCGTCGTTGTTGTGGTAGTGCATCTGGAACACGAGCCGCGCGCCCCGCGGCACTTCGAGTCCGGCGCCGGCCGGCATGACCCACGGCCGCGCGCCGGGCGTCCATCCCCCGAGATAGCCGGCAGCGCGGAATCCCGGGCCGCCGAAGCAGGTGTAGCCCGGGCCGGGATCGCGACGGTCCAGTTCGACCGCGTATCCCGAGGTATCGATGTACGCGATCGCGTGATGCACGATCTTCCGGTTGCCCGGCACAAACTCCACCCCGGTGACGTAGCGCGTCTCGCTGAAAACGTTGTCCACGACGAGACAGCGGTAGATATCACCCGTCTGACCCGGAACCGTGTAGACCTCCGCCGTGAGGGTGAGGTCTGGCGTCCCCAGCGGCGGCGCGTCGGCGAAGACCCGTGGAGCCGGCATATCGTCGGGATTCCCCTGTGGCGCCCCGGCTCTCACCCAGTTCTCGATCGCCGCGATCTCGGTGGCCGTCAGGCCGCGCACGCCGTGGAACTCACCGTAGCCGGCGACCGGCTTCCAGGGCGGCATTCTCCTGCTCGTGACCACCTTGCGGATCTTCTGGCGGCGCGAGTACGCCTGCTCCCAGCTGAGCAGCGCGAACGGCGCGATCTGGCCCGGGCGATGGCACTCCTGGCAGTGCTGCTGGAGCAACGGTGCGACGTCTCTAGTGAAGGTGACGGCATCGGTCGCCGTGACGGTGGCGTCGCGAGCCTCGTCGGCCGACGTGGTCACTGCGACCGGGCGCACCAGAGCCAGCGCGACGACGGCGGCGAGCGGG
>DASSGR010000133.1:0-50224 GCA_035693425.1 Solirubrobacteraceae bacterium | reverse complement strand
GGTTCCCGCACGCCTGGTCGTGCGGGAACCGCGACTCCTCCTCCAGTTACTTGGCGAACGCCGCCCCTTCCGACTTGATGTCGGCGAGCAGGTTGCCGGTAGCGATGTTCCCGTCGAGCAGGTGCAGGCCCCACGTGGCGTCGGGAGCCGGCTGCGGGACCTGGGCCCCGTCGAGCGCCTTGATCTCGAGCACGTTGGCCGAGCCCGAGGTGCAATGAGCGCTGTATGAGTTGGGGATGCTCCCCCACGTCGTGTTCGGCATCGGCTGGGTGATCATCAGCAGCTTGTTGCCCAAGGCGATCGTTCCGGGCGCGAACGGTTTGCTCGGGAAGATCGGGTCGAGCTTGCCCGAGCCGCCGCCGAGCGCGGCGGGGTTGGTGCACAGCACGTGGACGTTCTTCCCGTTGGTGCCAAGCGATCCGTTGACGCGACCGAACAGGCTGTTGGCCGGCGGCGGCTGATCGAACGTCGAGAACGCGATCACGCACCCGGTCTGCGTGTCGGAGTGGCAGGCGGGGATGTGCTTGAAGTCACCGCCGACGTCCGAACCGTTCTTGACCAGCACGTTGCCACCGAGCAGGATCGCCGAGATCAGCAGCTTGCGCACGGCCGGCTTTGAGTCGACCTGCTTGGCGATCACCTGACGCAGCACGAACGAGCCCTGGGAGTGGCCGATCAGGACGAACCCGCGGCCGTGGTTGTACTTCTTCAGGTAGGTCTTGAACGCCGCGGTCACGTCGGCCGGGCCTTCGGCGGCCTGAGCCTTCGTCGGTGCGGTCGAGGTCGTGCCGGGAGCTCCGATTCCCGCCAGCGTCACCTGCCTGTACATGGGCGCGAACACCCGGCAGTACTGGGAGTAGCGCGCCGTCTGGTAGAGGGCGATCGAGCGCTCGACCGGATCGATGTGCAGGTTCGCGACGGCGGTCTTCTGGTCGGATACCGTCGGATACACGTAGAAGCAGTCGAACTTGGGGTTCTTGACTTGCTTCGGGTGCGTGACCCCCAGCTTCTTCAGCGTCGGCGAATAGTTCGTCGTCGACAGGCCCGGCGTACAGGGGTCGGGCTTGTGCCCCGGGAAGCACAGCCACACGGTCTTGGCCCCGGCAGGCGCGGCGCCAACCAGCGCGAACGCACCGACCGCGACGGCCGCCACCGCCGCGGCGAGCACGACGCGAGCACGGCGCACCGCGGCGCCGCTCTCGATCACTGCGAGCATTCCTTCCTCCTTCAAGCGTTTGGCCTAGCACCCGCGTGACGAGCCCGTCGATGGAGTGCCGGCCGTGCACGCCATCCTGGTCGCGATCGAGGTTCGCGCAGCGCTGTGCTGTTCGGCGCGATCCTACTGCTCAACCGAGCGCAACAGCCCTCACGTCGGCGACCAGCGCATCGACCACGCCGTCGATGTCGTGGCGGACCGCCTCCACGTCGGGCTCGTGGCCATGCGCGCGCAGCGCCTCGCTGGTCACGGGGCCGATGCTCACCAACCGGGCCCGGAGCCGCACCCCGCCGGCGATCGCCTCGAACAGGAAGCGCACCGTTGAAGACGACGTGAACGTGACGTAGTCCGCGTGGCCCAGCGCATCCAGCTGAGCGTCCGATAGCGACTCGGCGACGGTCTCATACAGGGCCACGACGTCGACCTCTGCCCCGCGCTCGCGCAGCGCGTCCGGGAGCACGTCGCGAGCCTCGGCAGCGCGCGCCACCAGCGCCCGCTTGACCGGCACCTCGGCGAGCGCCTCGACCAGGCCCTCGGCAACGAACCGCTCCGGCACCACATCCGCGATCAGACCGCGATCGCGCAGCGCCCCGGCGGTACCGGGACCGATGGCGGCGATGCGGGCACCCGACAATGCGCGTGCGTCCATTCCCGCGGATGCCATCCGCTCGAATAGCAGCCGCACGCCGTTGGGGCTCGTCAGGCACACCAGGTCGTAGCCGCGGAGATCGGGTAGCGAGCCGTCCAGCGGCGAGATCCTGATCGCGGGCGCCTCGATGACGTCGGCGCCGAGCGCCCGCAGGCGTGAGGCGAGCCCGCTGGCCTGGGCGCGCGCTCGCGTTACCGCGACGCTGACGCCCGACAGCGGCCGCTCCTCGAACCAACGCAAGCGCTCGCGCAGCGCCGCGACCTCGCCGAACACCGCGATCGCTGGCGCGCTGATGCGCTGCTCATCGGCGCTCGCCGCAATGCTCCCCAGCGTCGCCGTCACGACCCGCTGGCCCGCGAACGTGCCGCGCTCGATCACCGCCGCCGGCTGCGCGGCGTCGCGTCCGGCGGCGATCAGCTGCTCGGCGATCGCGGCCAGCCGGCGGACGCCCATGTAGACGACGAGCGTCCCCGGGAACGCGGCAAGCGCGCGCCAGTCGAGCGCGGATTCGGGCTTGTTCGGATCCTCGTGCCCGGTCACGAAGGCGACCGCGCTGGCCGCGTCTCGGTGGGTGACCGGGATGCCGGCATACGCCGGCGCGGCGACGCCCGCGGTCACGCCGGGGACCACCTCGAACGGGATCCCCGCCGCGCGCAGGGCCTCGGCCTCCTCGCCGCCGCGGCCGAACACGAACGGGTCGCCGCCCTTTAGCCGGACGACGTCAAGGCCGGCGCGTCCGTGCTCGATCAGCATGCGTTCGATCTCGTCCTGGGACATCGACGGACCGCCGCCTTCCTTGCCCGCGTACAGCAGCCGTGCGTCGGTCCGAGCCCCCTCCAGCGCAGAGCCGGGGATCAGCCGGTCGTAGACGATCACGTCGGCGCCGGCGATCAACTCGAGCGCCCGGGCGGTCAACAGCCCCGGATCGCCCGGGCCCGCGCCCACCAGGTACACGGTCATACGAGGCTCCCCTCGCGCTCGGCTCGCCGCAGCAGCTCGCCCGCGCCGGCGCTGAGCAGCCGCCGTGCGACCGCACGCCCGAGGCCGCCGGCCTCACCGGTCCGGCGATCGCCAATCCATGCCGAGCCGTCGGGGAGTCCCACCCAGGCGACCAGCTCCACCGCGCCGCCGTCGACCAGGCGGGCATGAGCGCCGACCGGCGTGTTGCATGATGCCTCGAGCGCACCGACTAGCTCGCGCTCGGCCGTCACGCATGCGGTCGCCTCCGGATCGGACACCGCCGCCAGCAGATCGGCCGGCAGCGCTCCGGGACGGGCCTCGATCGCCAGCGCGCCCTGACCGGCCGCGGGCACGAGCTCCCCGAGCACGCCCCCGGCCGCGTCCGCGCGGCCGATCCGCTCGAGCCCCGCGAGCGCGAGCACGATCGCGTCGAACTGGCCCTCGGACAGCTTGCGTAGCCGCGTGTCGACGTTGCCGCGCGCGCTGATCACGTCGAGGTCATCGCGGACGGCGCGGATCTGAGCCGCGCGCCGCAGGCTGCTTGTCCCCACGGTGGCGCCCGCGGGAAGCTCGTCGAGCGAGCCCGCGCCGCAGATCGCATCGCGCGGATCGGCCCGCGGCGGGATCGCCACCAACTCGAGCCCTTCGGGCAGCTGCGTGGGCACGTCCTTGGCCGAGTGCACGGCGATGTCGATGCGTCCGTCGAACAGCGCGCCCTCCAGCTCGGACACCCATCGCGACTTGTCCCCGATCTCGGCTCCGCGGTCACCCGAAGTGGTAATCGGGACGATCTCGGCGTCGGCGCCGAGCCGCTGCGCCACCCACCGCGCCTGCGCGAGCGCCAGCGCGCTCCCGCGCGTGCCGATCCGCATCAGCGGCGGCGGCGCTCAGAGATCGACCTCACCGGCGCCAGCTGCTCCTCGATCTCCGGCAGCTCGAGCGCTTCCTCGTCGCCCTCGAGCCCGAACAGGTCGCGGACCATCGCCGCGCGCGCATGCACCCTGTCGTCGCGAAGCTCCTTCAGCCGCGCCGTCGGGTCGTGCAGCAGGCGGTTGACGATCGCGCGCGCCAGGGCGTCGATCCGCTCGAGATCGCGGGGCGAAGCCGCCTCCCACTTGCCTTCGTTCTCGCTCAGCACCTGGTCGGCGATCTCGGTCGCCCGTGTGCGCAGGGCGGCAATCGTCGGTAGCACCTCGAGCGATCCGAGCCAGGTCGCGAAGTGCTGGATCTCCTCCTCGATGATGCCCTCGGCCTTGCGGGCCTCCGCCTGGCGGACCTTTCGGTTGCGGGCGATCACGGCCTGCAGGTCGTCGATGTCGTATAGCGAGACACCGGGGATCTCCGCGCACGAAGGGTCGATGTCGCGCGGGACGGCCAGGTCGATCAGCAGCAGCGGCCTGCCGCCGCGGTCCGCCATCACCTCCGACAGCTCGCGGGCCTCGAGCAGCGGGTGCGGCGAGGCGGTCGCGGCGACGACGATGTCGGCACTGATCAGCGCCTGGGGGAGCTCGTCGAAGCTGACGCTGCTGCCGTGGTAGCGCTTGGCGAGCGACAGCGCCCGATCGCGCCGGCGGCTGGCGACGAACACCGTCTTGCCACCGCTGTCGGCAAGCGCCCGCGCGGCCAGCTCGCTCGTCTCCCCCGTTCCGATGATCACGACCTCGCGACCGGTGAGCGTTCCGAGCTGTTCTTTGGCCAGCGCGACCGCGACGGCCGGCAGGCTGAGCTGACGCTCTCCGATGCCGGTCTCGGTCCGCACCCGCTTGCCCGTCGCCAGCGCCGCCTTGAACAGGCGGTTGGTGAGCGGTCCCAGGGTGTCCTTGGCCAGCGCGGCTTCGTAGGCGCGTTTGATCTGTCCTTGGATCTCGGCCTCGCCGACGACCATCGACTCGAGTCCGGCGGCGACCCGATACAGGTGCCGGGCGGCGTCGCAGTTGCGGTGGCCGTAGATCGCCGATGCGAGGCTGGTGGGCCGGATCCCGGCCTGGCTGGCGAGCATCGACAGGACGGTGCCCTCCGCCTCGACGGGGTCGCCGACGACCAGGTACAGCTCGGTGCGGTTGCAGGTCGAGATCGCCACCGCCTCGTGGACCTCGCCAGAGCCGCGCAGATCGCGCAGAAAGTCCGCGGCGCGCGCCTCGGGCAACGCAAGCCGCTCGCGCACCTCGACCGGCGCGGTCTTGTGCGAGACCCCGATTGCGAGCAGCTCGCTCATCTTGCGGCCCCCGTGAGATCGCGGTCCGGATCCTCGTGCGCTTGGGTGGCCTCGACCTCGCGGCGCAGCTCCGCCAGATCCCGTTCGGTTCGGTTCAGTCGCCGCGCCATGATCGCGACATAGATCAGGATGAGCGCGACGAACACGATGTAGGCGCCGGCCACGTACTTGCCTGCGGAGTGCAGCGGCAGCGCCGGGGCCGCGAGGACGAGACTCATGACGGTGCCGCGCTCCTTCCGTACGCGGGCGCCGCGTCGTCGCCAAGCAACGTGCGCCGCAGCCGGCGAACCTGCATCCGAGCGTTCTTGGCGGCCATCTCGTACTTCCAGAGCGTCACATACAGCAGTGTGATCCCGAGGAGCGAGATCAGGAAGGTGAGGCGCATTGAGCCCGGGAGGTTGCCGCCCGTCAGCGTCAGGACGCGGGGGTGCACGTATTGCTGGGCGAGGCGCACGGCGATGAAGTTGAGCGGCACGAACGCGCCGGCGACGACCGCGAACACGCTCGCATACCGCGCCTGCAGCATCGGATCCTCGATCGCGAACCGCAGCGGCTGATAGGTCGCGAACAGCAGCACGACGATCAGGAACGAGACCAGCGTCGGCTCGTTCCACACCCACCAGTGGCCCCATGACGCCTTGGCCCAGATCGATCCCGTGATCAGCGCCCCGACCCCGAAGATCAGCGCCATGTGGATCGCCACGTACGAGCGCATGTCCCACCGGCGGTCGTCGGTCCGCAGGTGCCCGACGGCGAGCACGCCCCCGAAGATGAACCCGCACAGCGACACGATCGCCAGCGGCACGTGGATGTAGAAGATCTTCTGGATGAAGCCCTGGTCGGCGTCCAGCGGCGCGTAGAAGAAGACCAGCGCCAGCGCGAGGCTGATCGTGGCGATTGTGGCGAGCGAGAGGCCCCGAAGGCCGCGCCCATAAGTACTCAAAACGTCAATCCTCCAGGAGGAAGTCGAACACCGCGTAGGAGAGCAGTGCGAACACCAGATCATAAAGAGCCAGGATCGCCAGCCACTTCGCCGGCGGGGATCCCGACGCGTGGGGAGCGAGCAGCGGCCCGACTCCCCGGGCGGTCCCGATCAGTGCCGGGATCAGCAGCGGCAGCCCGATGATCGGGCCGATCAGGTCCCGCGCGCGGGTGTGCACCGCGATCGCCGAGACCAGCGTGCCGACCACCGACAGCGCCACATTGCCGAGCAGCAGCACGAGCACGAGCCCCGGGAGCACCCGACCGATCGGCGGGCCGAGCAGCAGCACCGCGAACGCCGGCACCGCAATCACCTCCAGCACCACCAGGAAGACGAACAACGCCGCCGCCTTGGCCACCAGCAGCGCGGTGCGGTCAACCGGCGCAAGCAGGAACGCGTCGAAGCCGCCCTGCTCGCGCTCGGCCACGAATAGGCGGTTGATCCCGAGCATCGCGGCGAACAGCAACGTGACGGTCAGCACCGCCGCCGCGAGCTGTCCGTCGATTGTGGGCCGGTTGAGGCCGAAGTGGAAGATCACGAACGTGACGATCGAGAACAGGACCATCGCCGGCAGCGTCTCGAACCCCCGCAGCTCGAGCAGGAGGTCCTTGCGCAGGACGATCAGCGCCGTCCTCACGTGTACAACTCCGCGAGCTTGCCGGAGTCGAGCTTTCCAGGCTCGCCGACGAACGCCGGGCGCCCGTTGCGGAGCGCGAGCACGATGTCGGCTTCCGCCAGGGCGGCGCGCGGATCGTGGCTCGTGAGCACGCGCGTGACGCCGGCGGCGCGACCGATCAGCGGCTCGACCAGCTCGCTTGCCGCGGGGTCGAGGTTGGCGCGCGGCTCGTCGAGCAGCAGCAGTTTGGGCTGGTGGAGCACTGCGCGGCAGACCGCCAGCCGCTGCACCATCCCCCGCGAAAGCTGGCGCAGGGGCTCCTCGGCGCGGCGCTCCATGCCCACCGCCGCCAGCACCTCCTCGACTCGCTCGGGTGTCGTGCCGTGCAGGCGGGCGTGGTACTGCAGGTTCTCGCGCCCGCTCAAGTCGCGGTACAGCAGCGGCTCGTGAGCCAGCAGCCCGAGCCGTCCGCGCACCGCGAACGCACGGCGCGGCAGCGGCTCTCCCAACACCAGCACCTCGCCCTCGTGGGGACGAAGCAGTGTGGCCAGGACGCGCAGCAGCGTCGACTTGCCGGCGCCGTTGTGGCCCAGCACGGCGAGCGTCGCGCCGGCCGGGACGCGCACCGACACGTTTCGCAACGCGGTCCGCTCGCCGAATTGGCGGGCGAGCCCGCGCAGCTCAATGGCCGGGGGTTGGTCCACCCTCGTGCTCGAGCGTCGCGACGACGTGCTCGAGCGTCGGAGCGATGACGGGGAAGAGCTCCCCGATTGCCTTCGGGTTGCCGGGGAAGTTGACGATCAGCGTGCGGCCGGCGATCCCTGACACTCCCCGGGTGAGGATGCCCATCGGGGTGTGCTTGAGCGAGGCCGCGCGCATTGCCTCGGCGAACCCCGGCGCGTCGCGGTCGATCACGGCCTTCGTGGCTTCGGGCGTTACGTCGTCGCGCGTCAGCCCGGTGCCGCCCGTGGTGAAGATCAACGAGACGCCGGCGTCGACCTGGGCCCGTAGTGCCTGCTCGATCGCGTCCAGGTCGTCGGACACGAGCTCGCGAGCGACCACGTCGGCGCCGGCGGCGCTCGCCAACTCCGCCAGCGCCTCGCCCGAGCGATCCTCGGATCGCCCCGCCGCGACCGAGGTCGAGATCGTGATGACCGCCGTCTTCACCTACTTCACGGCGACGATGTCGACGGTCTGGATGTCGGGGTCCTTGGCCAGGATCTCGTCGCCGTGCGCGGCCAGGGCCTTGGGGATCTCTCCGTTGATGTGCGCGATCCGCGCGTCCTCGTCGACGAACGTGTCGAAGATCCCGTACGTGGTGTCGCTGATCTGGAACGCGAACCAGTTGACCGTGCCCTGCTCGGCGACGGCCGCCTCGCGAGCCGACTTCAGCAGCGCGTGCAGGTCGGGGCCCTTCCCCGGCTTGGCTTCGATCAGGGCGAGGATTCCGATCTCCTCCATAGCGCTCTCTCCTTTTGTCGGTTTCCCGGGGTTGGTCCCGGATCCCGGGCACTCTATCCCGGGTTTGGAGAGCGCAGCGCGTCGGTGGTGATCGTCACCTTCGGCCGGCCGAGCGTCACCGCGACGTTGGCCGACGTGCGTACCGTGTAACCGTCGTCTCGCAGGTTGCGGACGGTCCTGAGGTGGATCCTGCCACCGTGCCGAAGGCGAGCGAGGCGCACGCTCGCGGAGGCAAATCCGTTGTCCTGAGAGACCATCGGGCCTGGGCAGCGAAGGTGCAGCAAGGGAGGCCCCTGGCTAAACGTGGCCGAGACAGGTCCCCCTGCGCCATCCAAGAGAAACAAGCCGGGCCCGGTCGGTCCGGTGTCCTTGCACGTGTTTGCCCCTTGCGTGACGTCAACGGCGTAGGTGGTTGGGCCGCGGACCAAGAACGCGCCTGCGATCAGGATCCCGCGAGGGTTGCCGTGCTTGCGCAGTCCCAATGCGGCCAGCTCGTCGCGTAGCGGCCGGCGTGAGCCCGCGAACGCGAACAGCAGAAGCTTCCCCGGCCTGCTGTGCACTCGCAGGGCAAATGTGCCGTTTGCGCCGCACGAGCCCAATGGAGCGCAGGAGCTCGGATCGCCGTGTGTGCGGATCATCACGCTGCCGTTCAGCTGGGCGCGGTACTCGACCTGGACCGTGTGAACTTTCGCCTGGTTCGGTGAGGAGGCGCCGTTGCTCGCTCGCTGCGTGTGCGCGCGGCCCAGGCTCAGCTGGATGGTCGACGTCACCGTCCCGGCCAGACCGTGCACGGCGAAATCCGAGGATGAGGGCACGCAGAACGGATCGGGCCGACCCGCGAACGATGTCGTGATCGTGCCGCTGGTGCTCGTTATGCGGTACTGCTCGGATACGCCCTCGATCAGGGCCTTGTGCGGCTTGGGGAGCGGGAATCCGCTGCCGCCGCCCAAGCTGCCGACGCCCCCGTTTCCGGTCCCGGCGGGTCGCCGTGCTCGGATCGTCGATTTGAGCGTCACCCGATAGGGACCCGAACCAAACGTCTGGACGCCCGACAGGTCGTAGCCCTCTCTCGGCCCCGGCAGGCGCGCAACCGGAAGCGTGAAGGCGCCAAGCGACACCGGCGACGGACCGGCGCAGTCTCCGCTCGAGGGCCCCGAGAACGGAAGGGCAATCGCTTTCAGCCCCCGCGAGTGGCGTCGGCGCATGACGATTAGGACCATGCTGACTGGCACCGGCTGCGCGCAGGCGTGCAGCTGACCCGGAGTTGAGCCGGGGTCTGTGACCCTGACGACTGAGGTGTCGTCCTGGATCTGAATGGTTCGCGACGGTGGGGTTTCAGAAGCGTCCGATTGATCTGCGGGGATCACCTCGAGCGATCCCGACACGGCGCAGACCCCCGCCGCCTCGCATCCCCGCGCGGGATCCCCCTGCCACGAGAACCGTCAATGTTCCCGAGGGATTCAGAGTTGGCGTGTCCGCCAACGCGACGCCCGGCGCCACAAAGCAAGCGATCAATACCCCGATCCCGAACCGAGCCAAAGCCGATCCGTTCACAGCGCGGGATCCTCTCCGGCGCAATGCCGTAAGTCAACTGTGGAAAGTCGGATCGAGCACGTCATACGCTGGGCGCCGGTCCGCGCCGAACACGATGACGCGCGTAGCCGGCCACTCCTTCCAGCAGCGCCCGCCGATCTCGCGGCCGCGGGCTCGCGTCCCGCTATCCCGTAGCCGTGCTGGCTGCCACCGGCCAGCGCCGTCAGGATCACGCACGTCACCTCGTGCACGGCCCGCTTGCTCAGGGTTGGCCGGGCGCGTAGTCGGCACTGAGCCCGGGGGCGGTTGACCACCTGCACCCGAGTTGGGCAATTGCAGGTCCGCGCGTCGTCGTGCCTCGGTTCGGCGCGACGGGGGTATTTCACGACACTCGCGACAAATCTCGCGAGGCTTGCCGTGTTAAGCACCGTATAGGGCGGTTAACACGACACGGCTCGGCCTCCGGCGATCGACTGTCGTGCAACGTCCCCCTGCGGGCTCGGCTGGCCTCCCATCCCGCCCTTTCAATGAGGTCTTCCGGTCCCACCCCCCGCTCTCCCATCGCAGGATCCGGCCCGACGCTCGCCGGCCCTACCCGGGGTCCGACGGCGAGGAATCCCGCCGCCACGCCCCGGACCGCCCGCCGGACTTCTCCAGCAGCACGACCTCGGCGATCTCGGCCCCGCGCTGGATCCCCTTGACCATGTCGTAGACGGTCAAGGCGGCGACCGAGGCCGCGGTCAGCGCCTCCATCTCAACCCCCGTGGGCCCCGTCGTGTGCGCTTCGGCGATAAGCGTGATCTCGCCCGCTGCAGCATCGACCTCCCCGGAAACCCCCACGAAGGACAGCGCCAGCGTATGGCACAGCGGGATCAGCTCCGAGGTTCGCTTGGCAGCCTGAATCCCGGCGATCCGGGCGACCGCGAGCACGTCGCCCTTGGGGGCGTCGCCGGCGGCCACCGCGCGTGCCGTCTCGGCTGACACCCGTACCACCGCGCGCGCCACCGCCCGGCGTTCGGTCGCCGCCTTGGCGCCGACGTCGACCATCCGGGCGCGACCCGCCTCGTCGAGGTGCGTCAACCGCTCCGGCTCGCCGCTCACGCCAACCAGCCCCCTCACACTGGGGCGTAGGAGCGCTGCGCCGCCTCGATCAGCTTGCGCACGCCCTGCACGTCGCCCGCACGCAGCAGCTGCACCGGATCGGGATCGCCGTTGACGATCGACTCGAAGAACTCCTTGCGGTCCTGGTAGGTCGGCAGCGTGGCCTTGGCCCAGCCGCGGGCGTCGTTGAGGAGGATCGCCAGCGTGGCGTACGGCTCCCCGAACAGCTCCCCGATCTCGCGCTTCATGCGCTTGGCGAGGGCGGGAGAAGCGCCGGCCGTGGAGATCGCGACCGCCAGCGGGCCGTTGCGGACGATCGCCGGCAGGATGAAGTTGCACAGTGGCGGCACGTCGACGACGTTGACGAGCATCGCGCGCCGCTCGGCGGCGTCGAACACGCGGATGTTCACGTCGGTGTCACTGGTCGCGGCGATCGCGATCAGCGCGCCGTCGAGGTCGCCCGACTCGTACTGACGTTGCTCCCAGCGGATCGACCCCTCTTGCGCCAGCTCGACCAGCGCCGGATGCGCCTCGGGCGCGATCAGCGTCACATCGGCGTCGCACGCCAGCAGCCCCTCGACCTTCTCGAGCCCGACGTCGCCGCCGCCGATCACCACGCACCGGCGTCCGGTCAGCCGTAGGCAGGCGATGTAGAACGGGGTCTCGAGCATCCCGCGCACGCACGACTGATCGCACGTCCCCTTGCGGAACTGGCACACGCACTCCTTGCCGGTGTAGGCCTGGGCGGGCATCGCCCTTATACGTTAGTGGGCCGTTAGCGCTTGACGGCGCCACGAGCGAGCCGCGCGCCAAGCTTCAGCAGCGGCCCGAGGCCCTCGCGCACCGCCCCTGCACGGATCGACGGCCGCCCGTAGAGGATCGTCGCGGTGCTGCGCAACGCGCTGCCGAGCGTCTCGTCGTAGGGGTGCCACCAGGCGTTTCGGACGGCGCCGGGCTCCCATACGCGCAGCTTCACATTGACGCACTCGTACAACCCGAACTTCGAGTGGGTGCGTCCCAGCCCGGACTCCTTGACGCCGCCCCACGCGCACTGGCATGCGCCGTGGCTGAACATGTGGTCGTTGATCCAAACCATCCCGGACTCGAGCTCGCCCGCGATCCGCTCGCCCTTGTCGCGGTCGCTGGTCCAGACCGACGCGCCCAGCCCGAACTCGGAGTCGTTGGCCATCGTCAGCGCCTCCTGCTCGGAGTCGACGACGATGATCGGCAGCACGGGCCCGAAGATCTCCTCGCGCATGATCCGCATGTCGTGGGTCACGCCGGTCAGGACCGTCGGGGCGTAGAACGCCCCATCGAGTCCGGCGGGCGCATCGGCGGCACCACCGCAGCGCAGCGTCGCGCCCGATGCCACGGCGTCGTCGACGAGCTCGCGCACGATTTCGAACTGCTGTCGCGAGACCATCGGCCCGATCTCGGTGTCCCAGCTCATCGGGTCGCCGATGCACAGCCGCTGGGCGGCCGCTACGACGCCGTCGATGAAGCGGTCGGCCACCTCGCGCATCACGTACGCGCGCTCGATCCCCGAGCAGGTCTGGCCGGCGTTCGCAAAGCCGCCCCAGGCGGCGCCGGCGATAGCGTGCTCGAGGTTCGCGTCGGCCAGCACGATCATGGGGTCCTTGCCGCCCAGCTCGAGCACGGATCCCTTGAGGCGACTCGCGCAGCCCTCGGCAACCGTCCTGCCGGTCTCGACCGAGCCCGTGAAGAACACCTTGCCGACGCTCGACTCAACCAGCGCGGATCCCGTCCCGGGTCCATGAACCACGCGCACCAAGCCCTCCGGCACGCCGGCGCGCTCAAACAGCTGCTGGATCCGCTGCCCGATCAACGGGGTCAGCGAGGCGGGCTTGAGGACCACGCCGTTGCCGGCCATCAGCGCGAGCGCGACCTCGCCGAACGGGATGCTCCACGGATAGTTCCACGGCGAGATGATCCCGATCACTCCGAGCGGCTCATACACGTAGGACGAGCGCTTGGTCTTCAGGAAGACCTGCGGCATCGCGATCTTCTCGTCAGCGAGGATCTCCGCGCCGTCCTTAGCGATCCAGCGCAGCGCATCGATCGTCGGCAGGATCTCCATCGAGAAGGCCTCGTTGCGGGGCTTGCCCTGCTCGCGCACGAGCAGGTCGCGGATCTCGTCGCCCTCGTCGATCAGCACCTGAGCTGCGCGTTCCAGGTAGCGGCCGCGGTCCTCCAGGCTCAGCTGGGCCCAGAACGGCTGTACCTTGGCGACGGCGTCCACCACGCCCTGAACCTCCTCGGGCGGGGTGATCGCGACGGCGCCGATGCGCTCGCCGGTTGCCGGATTGAAGGACTCGAGTTCGGTTGTGGCTGTGGTTGCGCTCATGGCCCGGAGACTAGTTGGTCGGCCAGTCTCCGGGCCCCGGCGCCTATGCCGCGATCGGCTCGAAGATCCCCGCCAGCTCCGCCAGCTCGGGCCCGAGCTCGGGCAGCGCGTCGATCTGGCCGTCCTCGACCCGTGAGGCGATGAGCTGGAAGCTGGCGCCGACGAGCATCTCGTGCTGCATCGCCGAAGGGACCGGGATCGTCGCCGAGCTGGGCTCGATGCGGATCTCCGAGGAGATCGACGCGCTCGAGGTGATGGGGATCAGCGGCATCACGTTCCTGTGCGCCACCCGGCTGCTCGCCTCCTGGATCGTGCTGCCGTTCGTGTACCTGGGAGGGATCGGCTGGGGGTTCTTCGCCAGCTACCTGGCGGTCGTGCATCAGGTCGGCGGCGTCTCGGCCGGGGGCTACTCGCTGATCTTCTGGGAGTTCCAGAATCCTCCGGACCTGCTGTTCAGCATCATCAAGGCGATGTCGATGGCCACCGTGATCGTGCTCGTCGGCTGCTATTTCGGGTTCACGGCCAGCGGCGGCCCGGTCGGCGTCGGCGTCGCCACCGCTAAGTCGATGGTCGTCAACCTCGTGTCGGTGCACATCATCGGGATGCTCGGCACGCAGTTGTTCTGGGGGAGCGAATCCGCGCGCCCCGATCGGGGGCTAGTCCCTGCCGCGCGCCCGGCGGATCTCCTCCAGGCGCTCGCGCAGCTTCGCCTCGGCGTCGTCGGGGTCGTAGAACCGCTCGTCGATCGCCGCGTCGGGCATCAGCTCCTGCGGGGAGAAGTGCCCGGGCCGGCGGTGCGGGTTGTCGTAGCCGCCGTCGCTGCGCGTGGAGGAGCGCAGATGCAACGGCGGCAGCGCGGCGCCCCTGTCGCGGATGTACTCGCGCGCGGCGAGCACCGCGCGCTTGGCGGCGTCTGACTTCGGCGCCAACGACAGGTAGATGGCCGCTTGGGCGAGCGCGAACTGGCACTCCGGCATGCCCACGTGCTCGACCGCCTGGGCGGCGGCGGTCGCGACGGTCAGCGCCTGCGGATCGGCGTTGCCGATGTCCTCGGAGGCGAGGATCACCATCCGGCGGACGATGAACCGGGGATCCTCGCCGCCCTCGAGCATCACCGCCAGGTAGTACAGCGAGGCATCCGGGTCAGAGCCGCGCGTGGCCTTGATCCACGCCGAGATCGTGTCGTAATGGCGATCGGCCTTGCGGTCGTAGAGCAGCGCGCGACGCTGAAGCGCGTCCTCTGCCTGGGCGAGCGTCACGGTCGCGCCGGGGCCGGCGGTGTCGCAGGCGAGCTCGAGCGCGTTGAGCGCGGTCCGGGCGTCGCCGCCGGACCGCTGCGCAAGGAACTCGAGCGCCTCCTCTTCGACGCCGGCGGCGGGACCGCATTCGGCGCGAGCGACAGCCCGATCCAGCAGCCCCCGCACGTCGGCCTCGCTGAGCGCGTCGAGCTCGTAGACCCGCGTGCGCGACAGCAGCGCGGAGTTGACTTCGAAGTAGGGGTTCTCGGTGGTGGCCCCGATCAGCGTCACCAGCCCCTCTTCGACGGCGGGCAGCAGCGCGTCCTGCTGGGCCTTGTTGAAGCGGTGGATCTCGTCGAGGAACAAGATCGTCCTGGTGCCCGTGCCCGCCTGGCGCTGGCGCGCTCGCTCGATCACTGCGCGGACTTCAGCTCGCCCCGCCTCCACCGCGCTCTCCTCTTCGAACGCCGCGTCGGATGCGGCCGCAATCAAGCGCGCGAGCGTGGTCTTCCCGCTGCCCGGCGGCCCGTGCAGGATCATCGAGTGCGGGTGGCCCTCCTCGATTGCGCGACGCAGGGTCGAGCCGGGCGCCAGCAGCCGCTGTTGACCAACGAACTCGTCGACGGTCTGGGGACGAAGCCGCGTTGCCAGCGGCGCGTCCGGCGACGACTGCCGGGCGGCAGCGCGCGGCTCGTCGGTGTCGAACAGGCGCTCCATGATTGGAGTATGGCTCGACCCCGCTCGCCGCCGGGGTGGATACCGTTCACGCGGCTATGCATCCCACGGCCGCGAGACTCCAGGAGCGCCTGCGGGAGCGGGGCCTGGCCATCTCGGTGGTGGCGCTCGACAACTCGGCGCGGACGGTGGCCGAGGCGGCTGCCGCGGTCGGTTGCGAGCCCGCGCAGATCGTCAAGTCGCTCGTGTTCATGCGCGACGGGCAACCGGTGATGGTCCTGTGTGCCGGCGACCGCCGCGTCGCGAACAAGCGTCTGGGCCTCGATCCGGCCAACGCCGAGCAGGCGCGCGCCGCCACGGGATTCTCGATCGGAGGCATCCCACCGGTCGGCCACGACCGCGAGCTGGACACCCTGGTCGACGACTCGCTGCGGCGGTTTGAGACCGTGTGGTGCGCGGCCGGCACTCCCCACGCGGTGTTCGAGGTCTCCACCGCCGCGCTGATCGACGCGATCCCGTCCGCGCGCGTGGTGGACGTTGGATAAGGGACCGCCGATCGACATCCTGCGCCCGCGATCGGTGGCGCAGATCCTCGGCGCGGCGCTGTCGCTGTATCGCCGCTACCCGGTGCTGTTCATCGTCCTGGCGCTCGTGGTCACCGCCCCGTACGAGCTGATCGTGCTCGCCGCGCTCGGCACCGCTCCGATCGGAGGGCGCAGCGACAACGCGTCCACGGCGCTGATCCTCGTGCTGGTCGACGTGGCGCTGGTCGGCCCGCTGATCTCGGCGCTCTACGCACACGCCGTGGTCTCGATCGCACGTGACGAGAAACCCACCTTCATGGCGGTCGCGTCTCGGGTGGCGCGCGTGCTGCCGGTCGTGGTCGCAGCCCAGATCGTGGCCGGGATTGGTATCGGGGTCGGCCTGTTGGCATTCATCATCCCCGGGATCTACCTGCTGATCCGCTGGGCGGTGGTCGCCCAGGCGGCGGCGCTCGAGCACACCGACTGGATGGGCGCGCTGCGGCGAAGCGGCGAGCTGGTGCGCGGCAACTTTGTGCACGTGTTCGGCGTCGTGATCGTCACCACGGCGGTCAACCTGGGCCTCAGCGAGGCTGCCGGCGCGGTCTCTGGAAACAAGACGCAAGTGGCCGACGTGATCATCGGGATCGCGGTCGGCACGATCATCCGCTCGTTCGCGGCCCTAACCACGGCGATCCTGTACTTCGACCTGCTCGCACGCGAGCGGCCCGCCGGGTGGACAGCGACCGGGGTCGACGATGCGCCGCCGCGGGATTAGCCCTCCGGGTATTTTCTGCGGCCATGGGGCTACGGGTCGTGGTGGCCGACAACAGCCTGCTCGTGAGAGAGGGCGTGGTGCGACTTCTGAGCACGGCGCCCGACATCGAGGTTGTCGCCTCGTGCGCTGATTACGACTCGGCCCTTGCGGCTACCGACGAGCTGGATCCCGACGTCGTCCTGACCGACATCAAGATGCCCCCCACGTCGACCGACGAGGGGATCCGGCTGGCCACTGCGCTGCGGGAGACGCACCCGAGCACGGGGGTCGTTGTGCTCAGCCAGTTCTCCGAACCGGGATATGTCCTGGCGCTGCTGGAGGCCGGCTCCGACCGGCGTGGCTACCTGCTCAAGGAGCGCGTCAGCGACAGGCTGGTGCTGGTGTCCGCGGTCCGCACGGTGGCCGCGGGAGGATCCACGGTCGACCCGAAGGTCGTCGACGTGCTGGTGTCCGCGTCGGCGGGTGACCACAGCTCCCCACTGGCGCAGCTGACGCCGCGCGAGCGCGACGTGCTGGGCGAGATTGCGCAGGGCAAGAGCAACACCGCGATCGCCGAGACGCTGTTTCTGACCAAGCGCGCCGTCGAGAAGCACATCAATTCGATCTTCATCAAGCTCGGCCTCGGCAACGCCAACGACGTCAGCAAGCGGGTCAAGGCGACGCTGATGTTCCTGGCCGAGCCCTAGCGCGATGTCCCGCTCTAGCGTGCGGTGCCGGCCGCTCGGCCGTGCCAGGCGTCAGCGGGATCTTCCCCGAAATGCTCGTGCCTTGCCCCGGAGCGGATCGGATCCTCAGCTCGCCGCCGACAGCTGCCATGCGGTCGCGCATGTTGATCATCCCGGCACCCAATCGAGTCCGGTCGTTCCGGAACCCCGGGCCGTCATCGGTCACGGAAAAGCGCAGCATCGAGTCTCGTTCGCCGATGACGATCCGCGCGTTGGTCGGAACGGGGGCGTGCTTGGCCACGTTCTGGAGCGCCTCGACGCAGCAGAAGTAGACGGCGGTGGCGACCTGGAGCGGATACTCGGCAAGCGTCCCCACTTCAACCGTGGTCGGTACTGCCGAGCGCAACGCCGTCGCACGCAGGGCATCCGCAATCCCAAGGTCGCTCAGGATGGCCGGGTAGATCTCCCGCGTCATCGAACGGAACTCCTCGAGCGCCTGTTCGATCTCTGCACTGAACCCGCGGAGCGTCGATGCCTCATTGGGATTGTCATGCTCGGCTTCCTCTGCAGCCAGCTCGAGCTCGATGCGCAGCGCAAGCAGCCTCTGCTGTGCGCCATCGTGCAGATCCCGGGCGATTCGCCGCCGTTCGCTGTCGGCTGCCGCCAACAGACGCGTTCGAGACGCCCGGACCTCAAGGAGCATCTGGGTGGTCCGGGTGGCGAGCCGTTCGCGCTCGAACGCGATCGCGGCCAACGATCCCGCCACGCCGGTGAACGCCGGCTCGTCTCGCAAGATCATGTCGTGTTCGATGGCCGCTACATGGCGGTCGCCGTCGCGGACCTCGGTCAGCCAGCGTCCTGAATTCGCTGCGGGCGCAATCAGCGTCCGGCCGTCAGACGCCACCCAGCGCCGATGTCTTCGAGCCCAGCGCCCGATCTCGAGCGCAGGGTCTTCGAATACCTCCGCCAGAACAGCTCGCACTTCGATCGGCGTCGGCAGCTTCTGCAGCTTGGAGTTGGCTTTTCGCACCGCGGCGCTCACGAACAGGTGCCAGCGCGCAATCCCGACCATGAACGCGATCGTGACGGCGGGCATAGCGACAGCCGTTAGCCACGCGGCTGTGATCGTCGCCGGGGAACGCGGAGCAGCGCGTCGCAGCACGAGCGCCAGCGCGAGTGCTGTGAGCCACGCGATCGACGTCAAGAACAGCGGCACGAGGGTGTGCCGGACGAGCGTGTTGGCGCCGCGAATCCTCTGCGCCAGCCGGATGGCCACCACGATTAGCACGACCACGCCCACGAGATCTCGAAACGGGGACAGGAAGCCGCCGACCCAGCCCGGCTCGTGTCCGATCAGCATGAATGCGTTGTCCGGACACCGGGACGTGCAATTGGCGAACGGCGTCGGCACCGGGTAGCGCGCCACGAGCAGCGCCGTCGGTATGTACAGGACGAGGACCGCCGCCACGACTGCGAGCGCCACCGCGCGATCGGCCCTCGAAACGAGCCTCCCGGTCGGATAGGCGAGGATCACGCAAGCCAGCAGCAGGACCGATATCCAGCCCGACAGGCGCCCCACGCTGTAGATCAGCGATGACGAGGACGACGACAGGAGCGCAAGCAACCAGACGACGCTGAAGCCGAGCAGGAGCCGGCCGAAGCGGGCATGAGCCCGATGGTGGCTTGCATACAACCCCACCGCGATCGGAATCGCGGCCATGACGCCGCGCGCGACGCCTTCGTCGACCGCGGTAGCCGCAGATGCCGTGGTGGTCGCGCGGATCCCGGGAACCGCGACCACCGCAACGAGAGCTCCCGCCGCGCAAGCCGCGGCGCCGATCCGCACCCAGGGCGTGCGAGTCATCTCAGCGTCCGCCGTGCCGGCGAGATTGCGCCCCGGTCCCATACGTGCCCAGCATCCCACGCCCCTATGGCGCGGGCAAGACCATCTCCGGCGATGAGTACCACGCCACATGGCAGTCTGTGATGTGTATGGCGTCAGCGATTCGTCTGCGCGGCGTGGTCAAGCGCTTTGGCTCGATACCGGCCGTCGACGGCCTGGACCTCGAAGTCCCATACGGGGCCTGCGTCGGCCTGCTCGGCCCTAACGGCGCCGGCAAATCGACCACGATGAAGGCGCTCACCGCACAGGTGATCGCCGACGAGGGCGAGCTCGAAGTGCTCGGCTACCGCCTCCCGGACGACTCCAAGCAGGCGCGCGCCGAGATGGGCGTCGTGCCCCAACTGGACAACCTCGATACGGCGCTCACGGTCGAGCAGAACCTACTGGTGTTCACGCACCTGTACCGGGTCCCGGCGGCCAGGCGCCAGGAGGCGATCGAGCGTACGCTCGGCATCGCGAATCTGCTCGAACGTCGCTGGTCGAAGGTCGAAGAGCTCAGTGGCGGGATGCGCCGCCGGCTGCTGATCGCGCGGGCGCTCCTGCACGAGCCGCGCCTGCTGCTGCTCGACGAGCCGACCGTCGGACTCGATCCCCAGGTGCGCCAGGAGCTGTGGGCGCTGATCGACAACCTTCGCTCGCAGGGCGTCTCGATCCTGATGAGCACCCACTACATCGAGGAGGCCGAGCGCCTCTGTGACACCGTCACGATCATGTCCCACGGCAAGGCCGTCGCCGTGGGAGCGCCGCAGGCGCTGATCCGTGAGCACGCGGGCCCGGAGGCAGTCGAGGTGTACGGCTCGCCGGCGCGGCTGTCGGAGATCGAGCTCGAGGCTCGCGAGCGCGGATGGCGCACACGGCGAACGGGCACCTCGGTTGCCGTCCTTCACTCAAACGGCGACGGCAGGCTCGAGGGCGACCGGCGCGTGACCAACCTGGAGGACGTGTTCGTGCTTCTGACCGGAGAGGAGATCGAGTGACAACCGCCGCTGCCACGATGGGCCGCCGACGCCTCGGACGGCTGGAGCGCGCCGCCCTGCGTGGAGTGATGGTGCGGGAGCTCGTCAACTTCTCCTCGTTCTGGCGCTCCTCGACGTTCTCCTCGACGGTCGACCCAACGATCTACCTGGTCGCGTTCGGGTTCGGCTTTGGGTCGCTGGTCTCAACCGTGGCCGGCTACCGCTACATCGACTTCGTCGCCACCGGGATCGTCGCCACCACGGTCCTGTTCTCGGGCGCGTTCCCGGCGATGTACGGGACGTTCGTCAAGTACACCTTCCAGCACACCTACGACGCGATCCTCGCCGCGCCGGTCGACACCGAGGAGCTCGTCACCGGCGAGGCGTTGTGGATCGCCGCGCGGACCGGTGTCTACGGATGCGTGCCGATGCTGGTTGGCATCGTGTTCGGGCTGGACCCGAGCTGGGGCATGTTGCTGGTCCCGCTGATCGCCGCGCTGGCCGGGTATGGCTGGGCGTGCTTCGGGATCTTCATCGCGGCCAAGTCGAGCAAAATCGAGAGCTTCTCCTACTGGCAGAGCGGCCTGCTGACGCCCATGTTCCTCGTCGCCGGCACGTTCTTCCCGCTCACCAGGCTCCCGGAGTGGGCGCAGGTGCTCGGCAACTTCAACCCGCTGTACCACTGCGTGGAGCTGGTGCGATCGGCGGTCTTCGGCAAGTGGAGCCTTGTCGACCTGTGGCACCTCGGGTTTCTTGTGGGCTTCGCGCTGATCTCGTGGCGGCTGTCGATCCGGTTCATGGAGCGCAAGCTGATCCTGTGAGCGCCTCGTCGAGGTCCTCCCAGAGGTCCTCGACGTGCTCGAGCCCGACGCTAAGCCGCAACAGTCCCGCCGGGACCCGCTCCTCGCCGGGCCAGCGGCGACGCCGGTCGATCGTCGACTCGACGCCTCCCAGGCTGGTCCCGCCCACGACCAGGCGCAGCGCGCCGACCAGCCGGTCCGCGGCGTCGCCGTCGGGCAGCTCGAACGACACGATGCCGCCGAACGCGCTCATCTGGGTGCGTGCGCGGTCGTGACCGGGGTCCGACGGCAGTCCGGGGTAGTGCACGGCGCCGACCCGCGGGTCGCTGCTGAGCCGGGTTGCCAGCTCGAGCGCGGAGACGGAC
Organism: Solirubrobacteraceae bacterium; assembly: GCA_035693425.1. Taxonomy (GTDB): domain Bacteria; phylum Actinomycetota; class Thermoleophilia; order Solirubrobacterales; family Solirubrobacteraceae; genus Palsa-465. Next base: position 29,225 of record DASSGR010000133.1, on the reverse strand, counting down.
TGCTCGCGCACGCGCACGGCCAGGGTGCGCAGCCCGCGCAGCGCCAGGTAGGCCTCCATCACGCCGGGAACGGAGCCGCGCATCGTCCGGTGCTCGACGAGCACCTCGCGTCGCTGCGCGTTGGCGGTCACGACCACGCCCATCACGAGATCGGAGTGGCCGCCGAGATACTTGGTCGCCGAGTGCAGGACGGCGTCCGCTCCGAGCGCCAGCGGCTGCTGCAGCACCGGCGTCGCGAACGTGTTGTCGACGACCGAGAACACGCGCGCCGCCTTGGCCGCCTCGAGCAGACGCGGGAGCTCGGCGATCCCGAGCATCGGATTGGTGGGCGACTCGAGCCACAGCACCCGCGCGCCGTCGAGCGCCGCCAGCACCGCTTCGGTGTCGGTCACGTTGACCGCACGCAGCGACAGCGCCCCGCGCTGCTCGAGCTCGCTCATCAGCGCCCGAGTTCCGGCGTAGGCGTCCTGAGGCAACACGACGGTTGCGCCCGAGGCCAGTGGCGTCAGCAGCGCGGTGCTGGCGGCTTGTCCCGACGAGAACGAGACGGCATGGCCGCCCTCGAGTCCTCCGATCGTGCGCTCGAACGCCGACCACGTGGGGTTGTCGAAACGGCCGTAGCCGATCTCGCCGCCGTCGCGGTACGTGGCCGCGAACGTTGGCGGGACGTTCAGCGGCGCCCCGGGCGACTGCTCTCGGCCGGCCGCCACCGCGATCGTCTGCGCGCGCCAGTTGTTCGGTGGCTCGCTCACCGGCCGATGATCGCAAGCGCGGCGTCGTGCACGAGCCCGTTGGTGGCGATCGCGTCGCCGCCCTCGGCAGACCGCACCCCGCCCAGGTCGGTGAAGCGTCCACCTGCTTCCTCGACGATCAGCTGCGGCGCGGCGAGGTCCCACAGCGACACCACGGGATCCAGCGCAACCTCGACCGCCCCCTCGGCGACGAGCATGTAAGCCCAGAAGTCGCCGAAGTTGCGCGAGCGCCAGCAGGATCCGACCAGCTTGAGCGTCGCATCGGCCCTGCCGAGGTCCTGCCAGTCCTCGAGACCGCCGTACGACACCTGGGCGTCCTCGAGCCGGGCGACCGCCGAGACGCGCAGCGGCCCGCTGCCATCCGACAGGCCGTCATCGGTGAACGCCCCCATTCCTCGCGCCGCCCACCACCGGCGGCGCATCGCGGGGGCGGAGACGACGGCGACGCTCGGCTCGCCATCCTCCTGCAGGGACAGCAGCGTCGCCCACACCGGGATGCCCCGGACGTAGCCCTTCGTGCCGTCGATCGGGTCGACGATCCAGCGGCGCGCGCCGCCGCCGGCCGAGACGCCGTACTCCTCCCCAAGCACGGAGTCCTCAGGGCGCACCTCGGCGAGCATCGCGCGGATCGCCCGCTCGACCGCCGTGTCCGCCTCGCTGACCGGGGTGAGATCGGGCTTTGTCTCGACGATCAGGTCGGCGGCGCGGAACCGGGCAAGCGTGATCCGGTCGGCGATGTCGGCCAACTCGAGCGCGACGTTCAGGTCTTCGGCGACACCGGCCACGGGGGCATCGTACGTCGCCCGTTAGGCTCCCGCCCTCATGACCAACAATGACCTTGAGCTCCAGACCACCGACGTCCTCCAGCAGCTCGTCCGTTTCAACACGGTCAACCCTCCCGGCAACGAGCGCCCAGCGATCGAGTACCTGGAGCAGTACGTCGCAGAGGCCGGGTTTCGCACCGAGCTGCTGGCGGCCACTGAGGGACGGCCGAACCTGATCGCCGACCTCGAGGGTGACGAGGAAGGCCCCACGCTCTGCTTCCTCGGCCACGTCGACACGGTCCTGGCTGACCCCTCGGAATGGCGCCACGATCCGTGGTCCGGGGACCTCGCCGATGGTTTTCTGTGGGGCCGCGGCGCGCTCGACATGAAGTCGCAGGTCGCTGCCGAGGCGGTGGCTGGAGTGGCACTCGCGCGGGAGGGTTGGCGACCCCGCAAGGGCGGCCTGAAGCTCGTGTTCGTGGCTGACGAGGAGACCGGTGGCGACGTCGGTGCTCGCTGGCTGACCGAGACCCATCCCGACAAGGTCCGCTGCGACATGCTCCTCAACGAGGGCGGCGGCGAGATGTTCGAGTTCGGCGGAAAGCGCCGCTACGGCCTGTGCTGCGCCGAGAAAGGGATCTTCCGCTTCAAGATCACGGCGCGGGGTGCCGCCGGGCACGCCTCGCTCCCACGAACCGGCGACAACGCGCTGCTCAAGCTCGCGCCTGTGCTGAGCAGGCTCGCCTCCCAACAGCCCTCGTATGTGATGACCGACGTGCCGACAGCGCTGCTCGAGGGGCTGGGCGAGGACCCTGGCGACCCGGCTGCTGCGCTGTCGAAGATCGCCTCGGCCAATCCAGCCCTGCTGCCGATCGTCGAGCCGATGTTCGGCGTCACCCTGGCGCCGACGATGGCCCACGCGTCGGACAAGATCAATGTGATCCCGTCTCGCGCGTATCTCAAGGTCGACTGCCGCGTGCCGCCGGGTCTCGGGGAGGACGCGGCTCGCATGCGGATCGCCGAGGTGCTGGGCGACGATGCCTCAAACGTCGAGATCGAGTTCACCGAGCAGGTCGTCGGCAACCAGTCGCCCGTGTCCAGCGAGGTGACCGAGGCGATCGACCGGTGGGTCCGGGCCAACGACCCCGAGGCGGCCACGGTGCCGGTAATCCTGCCCGGGTTCTCCGATTCGCGCTGGTTTCGCGAGGCGTTTCCGGACTGCCTGGCGTACGGGTTCTTCCCCCAGCGCCACATGAGCCTGCTCGAGACCGGGCCGCTCGTGCACAACGCCGACGAGCGCATCGACGTTCGGGACCTGGGGTTCGCCGCCGGCTTCTACGCCGACATCGCGCGCGACCTGCTGGACTAGCGCTCGGCTTCCAGCACGCGCTTGAGGGTCCTGCAGTACCCGGTGAACTGGCGCTTGAGCGCCCACACCATCAGCGGCTTGGCGAACCGCAACGGCCCGCCGGGGTCGCCGTAGACGTTGAAGCTCACGCGCGTGCCGCCGTCGCGCTGCTCGAATATGAACCTGCAATCGATCGGCATCGGGCCCTCGACCACCCGAATCGACAGCCTGCGGCCGGGGTCGAACTCCCAGAACTCGACCACCTGGGAGAGCTCCTTGCCACCGGGAGCGCGGTGCACCTCTAGGATCCGTGACCCCAAGCCGACGGGGCCGCCGCCGACGACCATCGCCGACACGGTGTTGGTCTGCCACGTGGAAAGCTTGCTCGGATCGGCGACGTACGCGAACACGTCGCCTGGCGGCTTGGCGATCTGGGTCTGGATCGTGAAGTCGATCATGTGCCCTCGCTGACTACGTTACGTCAACGAGGGGCTCCCCGGTCGGCTCGAGCCGATCGCGCTCGTCTGTGTCCTCGACACCGCCCTGGCCAAGCTCGCGGGTCTCGCGCGGGAGCAACGTGAGACCGAGCATCCCCATGCCCACGACGCTTCCGACCAGCAGCACGTGCTGGGCCCCGAGCGCTTCTGCCAGCGGACCCGCCAGCGCGTAGCCGAGCGGGAGCAGGGCCAGCGATCCCATCCAGTCATAGCTCGAGACGCGCGATAGAAGGCCGGCGGGGATGTGCTGCGCAAGCGCCGTCTCCCACCAGATGATCATCAGCGCGAAGCCGAAGCCGGTCGCAAACGCGCACACGGACACGAACTCGACGGGGGCATGGAGTGCAAACGAGGCGTCCAGCACCGGCCACGCCAGGACCAGCAGCAGCCCTGTGCGCAGCGGCCTTGCGGGCCGCCACCGCAGGCCGAGGACCGCCCCGACCACGGCACCCAAGCCCGCGAGGCTCTCCAGCAGACCGAACACTCCCGTGCTTCCGTACGTATCGCGCGCAATCGACGGCGCGAGCGCGTACCAGGGCGCGTAGACGAATAGCACCGCACCCGAGAAGCCGGCGATCGTCACCCACACCCACGTCCGGGAACGCACCTCGCGAAAGCCCTTACGCAGCTGGGTGAGCACGCGTCCTGATTCGGAGGCCTCGCCACGTGGACGTGGCCGGACGCGCGCCAGCAGCAGCGCGCTCACGACGAACGTGCACGCGTCGAATGCAAACGCCTCCCAGGCGCCGACGCCGAGCACCAGACCGGTCGCGATCGCGGGCCCGAGCAGGAACGCCACATCCTCGACCGACTCGGTCAGGGCGCGCGCGTCCTGGATCAGGTCCTCGGGAACGGTTTGCGGAATCAGTCCGGTGTACGCCGGCTGGAAAAACGCCTGGGCGGCGCCGAACGCCGCCTCGATCACGACGAGCTGCCAGATCTGCACGGCGCCGGCGAAGATCAGCGCCGCGAGCAACGCGTGCAGGCCGGCCCGGACCAGGTCGGTGGTGATCATGATCCGGTTGCGCGGCAGACGGTCCGCCCACACACCGCCGATCAGCAGCAGCGCGACAAGTGGCAGCGTCTGTGCCGCGAGCACCAGGCTCAGGTCGGTGGGCGAGCCCGTCGTCTGCGTGACGAACAGCGCGATCGCGACGACCACGACGCGGTCGCCGACCATGCTGGCCGACTGGCCAAGGAAGAAAAGTCTGAAATCTCGGTGGCGCAGAACGCGCAGGTACGTACTCATAAGGCACTCTCGACAGGACGAAGCGGCAGGGCGTGACCGCCTTGGGCGCCCTCGGCGGGCGGCGGCGGCGTTGCGGCGCAGGGTCAGTGTCGGAAGCGCACGAGCACGGTGAAACCAGGCTACCAGAGGCTGAAATACACTCCCGCGCATGGCGACCCAGGTTTCGGCCCGCCTGGACCCGGAGATCTTTCGCCTGCCTGTGCAGCGGATCCGGGAGGGGTACTACTCGGACGCGTACTTCGTCTACACGAAGTCACTGTTGGAGGCCGAGAACCACCATCCGCGGGTGACCATGCAGGTGTTCCAGAAGCAGGATTCGGTGCTCGGCGGGATCGACGAGGCGATCGCGATCCTCAAGACCTGCAGTGGACGCGACCAGGATGGAAACTGGGTGTTGGGTTGGAACGAGCTCGAGGTCTGCGCGCTGCGAGAGGGGGATCGCATCGCTCCGCGCGAGACGGTCATGACGATCGAAGGCGACTACAGCCTGTTCGCCCACCTGGAGACCGTGTACCTGGGATGTCTGGCGCGACGCTCACTGGTGATGCGCAACGTGTCCGAGGTCGTTGCCGCCGCCAACGGCAAGCAGATCTTCTATTTCCCGGCGCGCCACGATCACTGGCTGGTGCAGACCGGCGATGGCTGGAGCGCGCACGTCGCCGGAGCGATCGGAGTGTCCACCGACGCGCAGGCGTCGTGGTGGGGCGGCCGTGGCATCGGCACCGTGCCCCACGGGCTGATCGCGGCTTACGACGGCGACACCGTCAAGGCGGCGACGGTGTTCGCCGAGCGCTTCCACTCCGAGATGAACATCACGGTGCTGGTCGACTTCGAGAACGACTCGGTGCGGACGGCGCTGGAAGTGGCATCTGCGCTCGGCCCGAGGCTGTGGGGCGTGCGCCTGGACACCTCCGAGGACATGGTCGATCGCTCGCTGTTTGAGGAGATGGGCGGCTTCAAGCCGACCGGCGTCAATCCGCGGCTGGTCGAGAATGTCCGCTCGGCGCTTGACCAGGCCGGGTTCGAGGGTGTGCGGATCGTCGCCAGTGGCGGATTTACGGTCGACCGGATCCGCGAGTTCGAGACCCAAGGCATCCCGGTGGATGCCTACGGCGTCGGCTCGTCGCTGATCCGCGGCGATAACGATTTCACGGCGGACATCGTGCGCGTCAACGGACAGCTGCGCGCAAAGGCAGGGCGGCGGTACACGCCGAATCCTCGTCTAGAGAAGGTTGAGTAGCAGCGCCCGAGTGCCGATGAGAGGGGAGCGGCATGACTCTCGCCACTTTCCTCGGCTATACCGACGCCTACTCCTGGCTGCACGACTGGCTCCCCATCATCTTCATGGGGCTGCTGGTGGTCGCGGTCTTCTCGCTGATGCGGCTGATGCCGCGCACCGGCCCCAAGCAGATCAAGCCGGACTCCGCCCCGCAGATCGGCTGGGCCGAGATCGCCGGCGCCGACGAGGCCAAGGACGAGTTGCGGGAGGTCGTCGAGTACCTGCGTGACCCCAAGCGTTTTCGCCAGATCGGAGCCAAGGTGCCCAAGGGGATCCTTCTGCACGGCCCGCCCGGCACCGGCAAGACGCTGCTGGCCAAGGCGGTCGCGCACGAGTCCGGCGCCACGTTCTTCTCCCAGTCGGCCGCTTCGTTCGTGGAGATGTTCGCTGGCCTCGGGGCCGCCCGCATCCGCCGCCTGTTCAAGGCCGCGCGCAAGAAGTCGCCCGCGATCGTGTTCATCGACGAGCTCGATGCGGTCGGCGGTCACCGAGGGTTTGACATCTCCGGCGAGCGCGATCAGACGCTCAACCAGCTGCTGGTCGAGATGGACGGGTTCACGACGCACAAGGACGTCGTGGTGATCGCCGCCTCCAACCTGCTGGACAAGCTCGACCCGGCGCTGCTGCGCCCCGGCCGCTTCGACCGCCAGATCTTCGTCTCGCCGCCCGATGTGATCGGCCGCGAGCGAATCCTCCAGGTCCACTCCCGCAACAAGCCCCTCGATGTGACCGTTGACCTGCCGCTGCTGGCTCGCCAGACGGCGGGGCTGACCGGAGCCGACCTGGCCAACCTCTGCAACGAGGCCGCGATCTTCGCCGCCCGCCGGGACTCCAATGCGGTCTCCATGAAGGACTTCGATCGCGCGCTCGAGCGCGTCGTCGCCGGCATGCAGTCCCGCCGCACGCTGACCGACCACGAGAAGCGGGTCGTCGCCTACCACGAGGGGGGTCACGCGCTGTGCGGGGAGCTGCTGCCATCGGTCGACCGGGTGCATCGGATCTCGATCGTCCCCCACGGCCGTGCGCTGGGCTACACGCTGAACCTCCCCGAGGAGGACCGCTACCTGAAGACCCGCGAGGAGCTGATCGACTTCATGACGATGCTCCTGGGCGGCCGAGCCGCCGAGCAGCTCGTGTTCGGCTCGATCACCACAGGCGCCTCGGATGACCTCAAGCGGGTCGCCGAGATCGCGCACGACATGATCCATCAGTACGCGATGGGCACCGAGGTGACGTCGCTGCGCGCGATCGACGAGGGCGCGTCGGAGGCCACCCGCCGGGTCCGTGACCAGGAGGTCAAGGACCTGGCCGACGAGGCGTTCCGTGCAGCCACCAAGATTCTCGACGGACACCGCGGCAAGCTCGACGAGCTCGCGGCGCTCCTGCTCGAGAACGAGATCCTCGAGCGCCGCGACATCGACCGCATCATGTCCGAGGTCCCGCGCGCCGCTCCGCCCCGGATCGGCCAGCTGTCGGTCGCGGCCGCCACCGCGGTCAAGCCCGCCGGGCGCCCCGGTCAGCGTTAGTTCACTAGCCTGCGGGCTCCATGCTCACCGCAGTCGATCACGTCGGCGTCGCCGTCGACGATCTCGAGGCAGCGCTGGCGCTGTATCGCGACACGCTCGGAATGCCGCTCGTGCACCGTGAGACGGTCACCGAGCAGGGCGTCGAGGCGGCGCTGCTGGACGTCGGCGAGTCCCACATCGAGCTGCTGTCGCCGCTGGGTCCCGACACGGCCGTTGGCAAGTTCCTGGCGCGCAAGGGCCCAGGGCTGCACCACGTGGCCTACCGCGTGGACTCGGTCGAAGACGCGCTGGCAGCGCTCTCGAAAGCCGGGATGCGGCTGATCGACAAGCAGCCTCGAACCGGGATCCGCAACTCCCGGGTAGCATTTGTCCACCCGTCCTCCACCGGCGGCGTGCTCACAGAGATCGTGCAGCCCGCCGGCGATCATTGACGAAGATGCCCAGCAACGACAAGCCACAGAAGGTCAGCATCGGATTCGACGGCGGGCAGGTGCTGAGCGCACGTGTCGGCCCCGACGAGCTGTCCAAGCTGCGCCACGCGCTCGGAACCGACGGCTGGCACGAGCTCACCGCGGAGGACGGGACCGTCGCGCTCGACCTCAAGAGCATCGTGTACGTGCTCGTCGACCACGAAGAGCACCGCGTCGGCTTCGGCAGTTAAGACCCGCTGAGAACCCCGATGTGCCCCTCGGCGTGCGCGATCGAGGGACCGTCGGCGACGTGTATGACCTGACAGCCCGAGCGCGTGCACCGGATCGCGTCGGTCTTCGCGCCGCCCTCGGTTGCCACGATCAGGTCCCCGGGTAGCGCGCCGGCAGCGCGCAGCGCCCGGTTCGTAACTCGCAGCACGACGTCGTCACCAGGGTGGGGGTTGCCGGGTGTCAGGCGGTCGGCCAGGAGCATCGAGCCTCGCGGGTCGTCGGGGAGGAACGCCTCGCTCTCGACGCCGATGTCGCCGCCGTGCGGCAGCCGCGAGTCGGCGACAAGTTCGGTCTGTCCCTGCGGGCTGATCGCGAATACCTTGCCGCTCACCTCCCCGGACGCGATCAGGTCGCCCCCGAAGCGCCCGAACCTGCGGGGCGCGACGACGATCCCGCCCTCCACGCGCGGCGCGTTGCCGGTGATCGTCCGCACGTGGCCCTGGCAGTCGATCGCGTCGACGGTCGTGCGCGACCCGTTGTTGATCGTCACCAGCAGCCTGTGTCCGAAGTCGCCGACCTGGTCGAACGTGATCCCGTCCTCCAGGCCCTTGGCGGCGAGCGTGACGAACCGGCGGACCTGGTTGCCCGGCCCGATCTTGAGCAGGCCGTGCGGGCCCGGGACCTTCAGCGCGTACACGACTCCCCGCCCGAAGCACGCGAGCTTCGTGGGGGTACGCGGCACGAGCGCGATGTACGCCTCCTCGCCGCCGGGGCTCTTGTAGGCGGGGGCAAACGGCTGCACCGCTCCGGAGCGCTCGAGCAGCCACAGCTGCCCGCCCGCGGCGAGCACCAGCGAGCCGTCGGCGCGTGGACCGGCCAGGTCCAGCGGCCGCGTGACGTGGGCGAACGCCTTCCAGTGCGCCAGTCGTCTGGCACTGGATGCATCGTGGGCGGTGATGGCGCCGCCGGAGCCACAGCCCGCGAGCGCCACCGCCCAGGCGACGGCGAGCGCGCGTTTCATCTCTGGAAAAGAGTAGAGAGGACGACTTCTGTGACCGTGCGGGTCACGCCGCGCGCCGCCCGGATCCGCTCGAGTACCTGCTCGAGCCGCTTGGTGTCCTGCGCTTGGACGTGCAGCAGCGCGCTGGCCTCGCCGGCCACGGTGTGCGCGGAGACGACCCCGGGCTCGCCTTGCACGGCACGCTTGATCGCCTCGCCGGTGACGTTGCCCTCGCAGTAGAGGTCGACGAACGCCTCGGCGTGCCAGCCGAACGCCCGCGGGTCGATGATCGCCGTGTAGCCGAGGATCACGCCGTCGCGCTCGAGCCTGTCCACCCGTCGCTTGACGGCCGGCGCGGACAGGTGGACGTGTCGCCCGATGTCGAGGTACGAGCGGCGAGCGTCCTCGCGAAGCAGCGCAACGATCTGTGTGTCGACGTCGTCCACAGCTAGGTGATCAGCGGGGTAAACGCAACAAATAGGGGTTGAGTCGACGACTCAACCAGCGGATCATTGCACACCAACATGGCCACTCAAGAGGTCACGCGTTCGCCCGCGCCCACTAACGACGTGATGCCGATTCACGGCATCGACCACCTCGAGCTGTACGTGGGCAACGCGGCACAGGCTGCCTACTACTACACCCGCGCATTCGGGTTTACCGAGACCGCCTACCGAGGCCTCGAGACCGGGAGCCGCGACCGCGTCTCGCACGTGCTCGAGCAGGGCCGCATCCGCCTCGTCCTGACCGGCACGCTCAGCGGCGACGACGAGATCGGCGAGCACCACAAGCGCCACGGCGACGGGGTGCGCGTGATCGCTTTGAGCGTTCCGGACGCGACCGCGGCGTACGAGCACGCCGTCGCCCATGGAGCGCGGGGTCTGCGTACACCGCACGAGACGTCCGACGAGCACGGCACGGTCAGGCTCTCGTCGATCGCCACCTACGGCGACACGCACCACGTGTTCGTTGAGCGCAACGGCTACGCCGGCGCGTTCCTCCCCGGCTACGAGTCGCGCGATCCCAGGCCGGACCCGGCGTCGGGGATGCTGATCGGCATCGACCACGTGGTCGGCAACGTCGAGCTCGGGCACATGGAGGAGTGGGTGCGCTACTACGAACGCGTATTCGGGATGACCGAGATGATCCACTTCTCCGACGAGGCGATCTCGACCGAGTACTCGGCACTGATGTCCAAGGTCGTCACCGACGGCAGCGGCCGGGTCAAGTTCCCGATCAACGAGCCCGCGCAGGGCAAGCGAAAGTCGCAGATCGAGGAGTACATCGACTTCTACCGTGGCGCCGGCGCCCAGCACATCGCGGTCTCGACGACCGACATCGTCGGCACCGTCGAGGAGCTGACCAGGCGCGGCGTCGGCTTCCTGCCGATCCCCGAGTCCTACTACGCCGAGGTCCCCGGGCGGATCGGCGAGATCGACGAGGACATCGCCGACCTGCGCCGGTTGGGGATCCTGGTGGACCGTGACGACGAGGGGTACCTGCTGCAGATCTTCTCCAAGCCCGTGGGCGACCGTCCCACGGTGTTCTTCGAGGTGATCCAGCGCCACGGGGCTCGGGGGTTCGGAGAGGGCAACTTCAAGGCGTTGTTCGAGGCGCTCGAGCGCGAGCAGGACCGCAGAGGGAACCTGTAGTGACGGTCGCGGAGAGCTGATGCGTTACGAGGCCCGCGGGCGACTGCCCGCCAAGCGCCATGTCGCGTTCCGGGAGAACGGAACGTTGCTTACGGAGGAGGTGATGGGGTTCGAGGGCTTCTCGGGCAACGAGTCGATCCTCTACCACCTGCAGACGCCGTGCCGCGTGACCGGACTCGGACGTTTCGAGCCGATCAAGCGCGAGGAGTGGGTGCCGGAAGCACACTCACACCACCTGTTCGACACACGCGGGCTCGAGACGGTTGGCGACCCGGTGCGCGGGCGGCGTCTGTTGATGTTCAACGCCGACGTTGAGATCGCGATCTGCCGCCCGCGTGACCCCCAGCACTACTTCTATCGAAACGGTGAAGGCGACGAGGTCGTGTTCGTGCACGAGGGATCGGGCGAGCTCGAGACGACGTTCGGGACGCTGTCCTACCGCGCCCACGATTACATCGTGATCCCGCGCGGGACGACGTACCGCTTCCTCCCCGACGGCGATCAGCTGTGGCTGACGTTCCACACCCCTGGCGAGATCGAGACGCCCAACCGCTACCGCAACCGCTACGGCCAGCTGCTCGAGCACGCCCCCTACTCGCACCGGGACTTCCACGCACCCACCGAGCTGGTCACCCACGGCGACCGTGGCGACTACGAGCTCGTTGTGCGCGTGCGCGACGGCTACCAGCACTACGCGCTCGACTACCACCCACTCGACGTCGTCGGGTGGGACGGCTACGTGTACCCGTACACGTTCAACATCGACGACTTCGAGCCAATCACCGGCCGCATCCACATGCCGCCCCCCGTGCACCAGACCTTCCAGGGGCCCAACTTCGTGATCTGCTCGTTCTGCCCGCGGATGCTCGACTGGCACGAGGACGCGGTACCGATCCCCTACAACCACTCCAACCTGCAGTCCGAGGAGATGATCTATTACGTATCCGGCGAGTTCGGCTCCCGTCGCGGGATCGATGTGGGGTCGATCACGCTGCACCCGTCGGGCCTGCCGCACGGCCCTCAGCCGGGGCTGGCGGAGAAGTCGATCGGCACGCGCTCGACCAACGAGCTCGCCGTGATGTGCGACACCTTCCGGCCGCTGCGGCTGACCAGCCTCTGCAAGGAGCTCGACGACGGCGCCTACGCGCTGTCGTGGGCGAACGATGCCGCCGGCTCGAACGGAGACCTGAGCGCGGCGGGCACGACAAGTCACATCTGATCGGGCGGGAGGAGCAGGAGGTAGGGAAACCCGGGTGCCCGGCGCCGAGCGGTCTCGCGCCGGGCACCCGGGCGTTCGCGGCGGCTCCGGGGGGATAACGCGACAACCGCCCCGGAATCCGCGAAGTGATCCGTACCAGCCACCCCATACGGTGGTCCACACGACACGCCTCCGCCAAGACGGACCGGTTGTCGCGAAATGCCCCCTCTCGCGGCCCCCGACTCGCTCCCGTCCCCCTCCTCAACGGGCCGTTGCCGATTCCCCCTACACCGAGGACGGCGCAATGACCTCCCCACCCGGCTCGGAGGCAAACAGCACCTCCACCGCACCCGCCCGCCGCTCCAGACAAGCCCGCTGGTTGAGATACCCCTTGTCGGTGATCTCGCCGGCATCCAGGCTCGGCGGCGCCGACAGCAGCAGCAGCCGCTCGACCCGCGCCGCTGAGCCGGCGCCGCGGTTAAGGGAAGCGAGCGCGTCGCCCAGGTGAGCGCGCAGGCGGGGATCGTCGGTAGCGACGTCCTCATCGGAAGACAGCAGCTTGCGAGCTTCGGCCTGGTTGATCCACGCGAGCGCAGCGACGTACTCGCGGTCGTGGCCGCAGATGACCGCGTCGCTCAGTACCCGGGCGGCGCTCAGGAGCTGCAGGCGCAAGGTTCCCGCCGTCACCCACGTCCCAGTCATCAGCTTGAAGTTCTCCGCCACGCGCCCGTCGAACAGCACGCCCTGGTTCGGGTCGTCCTCGTCGACGAGCCTGCCGGCGTCGCCCGACCGGTAGAAGCCCTCCTCGTCGAAGGCGGCGGCCGTGAGCTCGGGCGCCCGGTAGTAGCCGGGCGTCACGTTGGGCCCGGCGACGCGGATCTCGAGCTTCTCCCCCTCCGGCGCGAGCTTGATCGACACGCCCGGGATCGGGACGCCGATGCATCCCATGGCAGCTCCCGCGAAGTGCGCGCTGGTTGCGCCCGGCGCGGTCTCGGTCGTCCCCCAGCTCGATGTCAGCGGGACGTCGTGGTCGGCCACGCGCGCCGCGAGCTCGCGCAGCCGGATCGCGAGCGCCTCCGGCAGGGCCGCGCCCGCGTAGAACATGAAGCGAAGCCGGCTGAAGAAGTGCCCGGCGAGCTGATCGTCGCGCTCGAGCGCCGGCGCGAGCAGCGCAAACCCGGCCGGAACGTTGAAGTACACGGTCGGCGCGATGTCGCGCAGCGCCGCGAGCGTGCGCGGAAACAGCGGCGGCGCGGGCTTGCCGTCGTCGATGTACATCGTGCCGCCGTTGAACAGCACGATGTTGAGGTTGTGATTTGCGCCGAACGTGTGGCTCCACGGCAGCCAGTCGACGAGGATCGGCGGCTCGCTTGCGAGGAACGGCCAGGTCTGCCGGATCATCGCCTGGTTTGAGCACAGCATCCGGTGCGTGTTGATGACCCCCTTGGGAACGGCGGTCGACCCGGATGTGAACAGCAGCTTGGCGGTCGTGTCGGCGCCCACGGTCGCAAACGCATCCTCGAGTGCCGGGCCGGGCGTCGTCGCGAGCAGCTCGTCGAGACGCAACGCGCCGGCCCGGTCTCCACGCGCCACAAGCGTGTCGGCGCGCGGCGCCACCGCGTCGAGCGCGGCGCCGAAGGGACCCGCGTCATCGGCGAACACGAGCCCCGGCTCGACAAGTTCCGCGATCTGCTTGATGCGGGCGTGGTCGGCGCTCATCAGCGAATACGCGACGCTGATCGGCGCCACGGGCACACCTGCCGTGTAGCCGGCCAGCGTGACCAGCAGGTGCTCGACCGAGTTGCCCGACAGGATCATCACCGGACGGTCGGGCCCGAGCCCGAGATCGACGAACGCCTGGCCCAGCGCGTCGGCCTTCGTCCGCGCCTCGCCGTAGGTGAGTTGCACCCAGCGATCGTTTTGATCGCGCTGAGCCGCAAGTGCCCGGTCGGGGTGCTCCGCCGCCCGCGCGCGCAGGACCGTCGACACGGACTCCTCGTACCCCCCCACGGGGTGACGCGACGAGAGGATGACCGTCCCATCCGGGCGGCGCTGCATCGCGATGTCGGGCCGCGCGAACGTCATCCCGGGCGATCGATCAAGGTCGAGAGGACGATCAGCGTCCTCGTGCGCAACACGTTGCGGTCTCGTCGCAGCCGCTCCACGAACTTCTCCAGATCGGCGATGTTCGCCACCCGTGCGCGAATCACGGCATCGGGCTCGCCCGAGACCGTAAACGCGGACACGACCTGTTCGAGGTCCGCGAGCGAGCGGCCCACGTCCGCGGGCGCGATGCGATCGGCGCAATAGACCTCGATCAGCGCCTCGATGCCGTCGCCGAGCGCGCTCGGGTCGAGGCGGGCGCCGTAACCCACGATCACCCCGTCCTTCTCGAGGCGATCGACCCGGCGCTTGATCGCCGACGAGGACAGTCCCACATCGGAGCCGATCTCGGCGAACGTCAGCTTTGCGTTCTCCTGAAGCAACGCAATGATCTTGCGATCTACTGCATCCAGAGGGCGACTGAGTTGCACGAGAGAGGCGGTTTACTGCGTCCTGATTGCGTGCGACTCTACCACTTGCAACATTCCATCCGTGGGCGTCACCGCGGTGTCACACGAGCGCAGGCAGAAAACACAGCTCACGCTGGACGGCGCCTCGCTGACGATCGCAGACGCGCTCGAAGTGTCGCGCCGCGGCCGGACGGTGATGCTGTCGCAGGCCGCCGCCGACGCCGTCCGCGCAAGCCGCGAGCTCAAGCGCAGCCTGATTTCGCAGGAGATCCCGATCTACGGGGTGACGACCGGGCTGGGCGACAGCGCCCACCGCCAGATCTCGTCGGGCAAGACCGCCGAGCTGCAGCGGAACCTTTTGCGGTTCCTCGGATGTGGCACCGGGCCGATCGCGCCGCCGGACGTGACGCGGGTCGCGATTCTGCTGCGCGCGAACTGCCTGTCGAAGGGCAACTCGGGCGTCCGGGTCGAGTTGGTCGAGCGCCTGCTCGACCTGCTCAACAACGACGTCCTCCCCCTGATTCCCGAGCGCGGCTCCTGCGGCGCCAGCGGCGACTTGGTCCCACTCTCATATGTGGGCCGCACGATCGTCGGGGAGACGACGGTGACGTTCAACGGCGAGACGTGCAGCGCCGCGGACGCACTTGCCGAGCTCGGCCTTGAGCCGCTCGCGTTGGAGGCGAAGGAGGGGCTCGCGCTGACGAACGGGACCTCGTTCATGAGCGCATTCGCCTGCCTTGCCGTGGGTGCGGCACGAGAGTTGGCCGACCTGGCGGATCTGTTGACCGCGATGACCTCCGAGGCGCTGCTCGGAAACCGCGGTCACTTCAACGCCTTCCTGTTCGACGACGCCAAGCCGCACCGCGGGATGGTCACCAGCGCGCGCAACATCCGTCGGCTGCTCGCAGAGTCACAGCTCGCGCTCGACAGCGAGGAGCTGTTCTCCGGCGGCATGCAGGGCGCGGACTTCCTGGAGCTCGAGCGCCAGGTGCAAGACCGCTACTCGGTCCGCTGCGCACCCCACGTGACGGGCGTGCTGCGTGACGTGCTCGACTGGGTGGAGCAGTGGGTCGGGACGGAGATCAACTCCTCCGATGACAACCCGCTGTTCAACGTGGGGGGCCAGCGGGTCGAGAGCGGTGGCAACTTCTACGGCGGTCACATCGGGCAGGCGATGGACTCGCTCAAGGTGGCGCTCGCCAACCTCTGCGATCTCCTGGACCGCCAGCTCGAGCTGCTCGTCGACGAGAAGTTCAACGCGGGGCTGACCGCCAACCTGATCCCGCGGTTCGATGCGGGCCACCCGGAGGCGGGACTGCACCACGGCTTCAAGGGCATGCAGCTTTGCTGCTCGGCGATGACCGCCGAGGCGATGAAGCTCTGCAACCCGGCCACGATCCACTCGCGATCGACCGAGTGCCACAACCAGGACAAGGTCTCGATGGGCGCGATCGCCGCGCGCGACGCGCGCACGATCGTCGAGATCGCCCAGAACATCGCGGCGATCCACCTGATCGCTTGCTGCCAGGCGCTCGAACTGCGGGGAGCGGATCAGTGCAGCCCGCGGACCTATGAGCCGCTGCGTCTGGTGCGGGAGCACGTCGCGTTCCTCGACGGCGACCGCTACATGGACGACGACATCGCCGCGACCGTGGACCTGATCCGGTCTGGCGCGGTGTCGCGGCTCGCGGTCTGACCTGCCCGCCGAGTCGGGGCGCTGACCCGTACAGTCTTGGCGCGTGTCCCCAGGGGAGCTCGATCGCTGCGCGCTGCTGCTCGCGCGCACTCGCTGGCACGCGCCGGGCGCCGAGCGCGCGATCTCGCTGTTCTCGCGAACCGGCGAGCACGGCGCATGCTGGCTGCTGCTGGGCGCAGTCGGAGCGGTCACCGCATCCGACGGGACCAGGCGGCGCGCGTGGCTGCGCGGTGCGCTGATCGTGGCGAGCTCGTACGCGGCGAATTACGCGGTCAAGCTGGTGGTGCGCCGGGCCCGGCCGCAGCTGCCGGGGCTGGAGCCGCTGACGCCGACCGTCTCCCGTCTGTCATTCCCGAGCGCCCACGCCACGACGTCGTTCGCCGCGGCACGGGCGTTCAGCGGCGTCGCGCCGGCGGGCTTGCTGTACGGGGCGGCGGGCGCGTTTGCGCTGAGCCGTCCGTACCTCGGCGTGCACTACCCCAGCGACGTCCTCGCAGGTGCGGTGCTGGGTACGGCCATCGCCGAGGGGTGGCCGTCGTGAAGGTAGGGATCGTCGGGATGCCGAATGCGGGCAAGTCGTCGCTGTTCAGCGCGCTGACGGGCGTCGCCGCCGAGGCCGCGAACTATCCGTTCACGACGATCGAGCCCAACGTCGCGGTCGTTCCCGTCGAGGACGAGCGCCTCGACGCCGTCGCCGCAACGGTGAGAGCGTCCAAGGTCGTGCCCGACACGATCTCGTTCCACGACATCGCGGGCCTCGTCGCCGGCGCGCACCGCGGCGAGGGCCTGGGCAACCAGTTCCTCGCCAACATCCGCGAGACCGACGCGATCGTGCACGTGGTGCGCGTCCACGACGACCCCAACGTCGTCCATCCCGAGGGACGCGTCGATCCCCTGGCCGATGTCGAGACGATCGAGACCGAGCTGATCTACGCCGACCTCGAGCAGGCCGAGCGGCGCCTGGATCGGGTCGCAAAGGCGGCCAAGAGCGGAGACCGGCGCAGCGTGGCCGAGGCGCAGTGGCTACGCGACCTGATTGAGGCGCTGCAGTCGGGGCGCCCGGCGCGGACCGTGCCGCCGCCCACAGACGCGCCTGACGCGATGCAGATGCTGCAGCCCCTGACCGCCAAACCGGTGCTGTTCGTCGCAAACGTCGAGGAGGGCTCGGGGGAGATCTTGCCGGCGCTGCTCGAGCACGCCGCCTCGCAGGAGGCCGCCGTCGTGGCGGTGTCGGCACGGCTCGAAGCCGAGCTCGCGTCGCTCGACGCCGAGGAGGCGGCAGCGATGCGGGCGGACCTCGGTCTCGCGGAATCGGGGCTGGAGGCGGTCGTGCGCGGCGCGTTTTCGCTGCTGCAGCAGATCGCGTTCTTCACCGCGGGCGAGGACAAGCCCGCGCAGTCGTGGCACCTGCGCCGGGGGCTGTCGGTGTGGACCGCGGCCGGCCTGATCCACTCAGACATTCAGCGCGGCTTCGTGCGCGCCGAGGTGGTGGGCTGGCAGGAGCTCGTCGACGCCGGTGGCTACGCCGGGGCGCGCGAGCGCGGGACGCTGCGCCTGGAGGGTCGGGACTACGTGGTCGCCGACGGCGACGTGATCACGGTCAAGTTCACGCCGTAGTGTGAGTGCCGGATCCATTGGCGCCGGACGCGGCGCCGGATCCGGCACCAGGTGTACGAATTCACGCGTGCTGCGGCTTGCGAACCCGCGGGCGCGGGGCGAAGGCGGCGCGGACGCTCTGCAGGCCACGGCCGACGGCGGTGCCGTGGCGCGGACGGTCGACGCCGGCGAGCCGGTAGGACTGCGCGGCGCGCATCATGTCGTCGATGTGGGCGGATGCGGCTGACTGCTGGAACGGCGGTTGCATTGTGCTCTCCTTGGGTCGCTCGCTTCACCCACTTAGACGGCACCTCGTCGGAATATTCATCGCCCCGATCGGCGGGCATCGGCGATCGAGATCCGCCCCGCCAGCAAACGATCACCGCGCGAACGCGGGGATCTGCTCGAACAGCGAAGCGGCAACCGCCAACGCCGGCTTCTCGGTTCCGTCGTAGGCGATCAGGCCCTTGTGGTTGATGCCGTCGGTGGGATAGCCGAGAGGCAACGCGGCTCCGCCCTTCCATCCCGGGCTGACCGCGAAGTCACGCAGCGCCCAATAGATCGATCCGTTCATGAACGGCAGCCCGCCGAGCACCGCGTACGTGCGCCGCAGGTAGTCGGTCTGGAACTCAAAGGTGCCTTTGACCGACGCGGGGCCGTCATACAGAGCCTCGGCGCCGAACTCGGACACGACGAGCGCCTGGCGCGGATAGCGGGCGTGGGACTGCCGCAGGAACGGTGCGAGCTCGCCGAAGTCGGCGACGGAGTGTCCGGGGAGGCCCGTGTACCAGCCGAAGTAGTCGTCGATCCCGAGCACGTCAAGCCGGGCGTAGATCCGCTGGCGCGCGAAACCGGGGTAGCAGTACGTGTCGAGCCCTACCGCCGCCGCCGGGTCGAGCCGGCGCGCCACGCCGATCGCCTGACTCAGGTACTTCTCGGTCCCCGGCGTCGTATTCGGCGTCGGCGTGAGCTCGTTGGCGACCGAATCGATCACGACCGAGGGATGGCTCCGCTCCCCGAGGATCGTGGCCCTGAGCATCCCGAGTGCGCGCCGCCGCCCGCGCTCGCTAGCGAGCAGAGCATCGGCGTGATCGACCGGAGGCTGCGACCACACCATGATCCCCGCGGCGTCGAGCGCGTCGAGTAGCTGGTCGCTCAGCAGGTAGTGCGCGCGCGTGATGTTCGCGCCGACCGATCGCAGCTCCGAGACGATCGTGTTGATGTCGCCGTCGCTCAACGCGGCGCCGCGCCCGTCGACATCCTCGTGGATCGCGGCGCCGTGCAGCCACAGGCGACGCCCGTTCAGGTACAGGATCCCGTGGCTTACCTTGATGCTGCGCATCCCCACGTGCAGCGAGTTGACCTGCTCGACGCGGTCCCCCGAGACCGTCTGCACCTGAACCCCGTACAGCGCCGGGTCAGACGGCGACCACAGCTCCGGGCGACCGCGCACCCGCACGCGGAAGCTGATCGGGATCACGGCGCCGGGCGCCACCGAGCGACGCTCCACACCCTCGCCAACCTCGACACCGGAAGGCGAGCGAACCCCCACGAGGATCCCCGCGGGCAACCGCGCTCCAGACACGTTGCGCAACGAACCCTGGACCAGGAGAGAGCCGCATCGATAGCCACAGCCAAGCCGCGGCATCACGCCGAGGTCCTCGAGCGCCAGCCTGCCGACCGGCCGAAGCTCCACACCCCGGACGATCCCGCCCCAGTTCCACCAGTCCTGGGGAAACGAGCCGGGCCCGGCAACATTCGATACCCGCACGACCAGCAGGTTTGACCCGCTGTCGCGCATCGACGACGCCGGCACACTGAACGGCGCGTACGGCTCAGAGCTCGAACCGAGCCGGCGGCCGTTCAGCCACACCTCGGCGGTTCGGCGGACCTGTGCGAAGTGCACGGCCCAGGAGCGCCCGGCCATCGCCGCGGGTCCGGTGAAGCGCAACGCGTACCAGACCACCTCACCGCGGTCGCCGGCGGGCGACACGTTCGGATTGAAGTCGTTGGGCAATTGCACCGTGCTCGCGTCACCCCGCGATGGCAGCCCGCTTCCCCAACCTTCGCGGACGCCGACGTTGCCCGGGTCCGGCATCGATCGCCAGCCCGTGTCGAGCGCGATCGCCGCCGGCGGGCGCAGGCTCGACGGCACGTCATCGCTCACGGGCTGAGTGCTGGATCCGACGCCGCCGCAGCCGGCCAGCAGCGCGACCGCGATTGCAGCCAGACCAACCCAGACGCTTCTAAGAACCACGTCGCTACAGGTCGCTGAGCGACTCGGCGCCCTCCAGGCGCTCGGCCAGGCGGTTCAGGCCAAATCCGCGCGCCGCCGACGCACCGCCCACCAGGTCCGTCGCGCGATCATCCGGCCGCTGCACCTCGACATGCTGGAGCGTGGCGATCTCGCGGAAGCTGCGCAGCTCGTCGGCGGCATCGGTGAGCGCAGCCGCCACCCGCGGACGCTCGCCGCCCGCCGCCGCGATCGCCCCCTCGAGCGAGCCGTGCTTGCGTAGCAGTTCAGCGGCGGTCTTGGGGCCGATCCCGGACGCACCCGGGAGCCCGTCTGACGGGTCACCGCGCAGCGCGATGAAATCCGGTACGAGCTCCGGCCCGACGCCGTAGCGGCGCTGCACCTCGGCGGCGTCAACCTCCTCGAACCCACTGAGCCCGGACTTGAGATACAGCACGCGCACACCGTCCCCCACGCACTGATACATGTCGCGGTCGCCGGTGAGGATCAGGGTCTCGCCACCGGCGCGCGCCTCGACATCCGCAAACGAGCCCAACAGGTCGTCGGCCTCGACCGCGTCGGACCCCACCGGATACCAGCCGAGTGCCCCGAAGAACGCCGGCGCCTGCTCGAACTGCCACCCAAGCGCGTCGGGAACCGGCGGGCGGTCGGCGTGGTAGGCCGGGAAAGCCTCGACCCGGTAAGCCGCGGCTTCGGCACCGAAGCACACGACGATCGCCCGTGGATCGCGGTCGGCGGCGATCCGCAGCAGCACGTTCGCCGCGCCGAGCAGCGCGTTGACGGGTCGCTCGTCGAGGCCCTTGATCGAGTCGGGCAGCGCGAAGAACGAGCGATACAGGACAAACGGGCCATCGACGACCAGCAGCGGACCGGGCATGCCGCCGGAGGGTAGCCCCCCGGACGCAAGCAGGTCCAAACAGCCCGTCTAGGAGACCGAGACGCCGGGGCCGTAGAAGCTGCCGTACACGACCCGGTAGGTGCCGGGGCCGGGCAGCTGAAGCCCGTAGGAACCGCCGGCTCCGACGGTCGTGTGAGCGACCGTCCTGTAGCCGTGCGACCCCTGCTGTTGGATGGTCAACGAGTCGCCTGTGCGCGCGGGCATGATCGTCCCGTGCAGGCCGGGGACGGCGCCCGAGACGATGTCCCGGACGAGCGCCGGCAGCGCGAGCACGGCTTGAGCCTCGGCCTGCTGAGCGCGGTGGGCGGCTCCGCCGCGGCGGCGACCGTGGCTCTGCGCGGGCGCCCCGGGGTCGGTGGAGATCGTGGTGAAGCTCGCGAGCGTGGTCTGCAGCCCGAACAGCGACTGGAGCTGCTGCCCGGTGATCTGCGTGCGGCCCTTCGTACCCACAACATCCGCCAGCAGCACCCGGGGGGAGACGCCATGCTTGGTCACCTGGATGCCGAGCAGCTGGCCCTTGACGTAGTGGCCGAGCTTCGCGGCGGCGGCAGCCAGGCTCAGGCTGTATCCCCAGTGCTCGTTGGGGTTGCCGGCGGCGCCGTCGTAGGGGTCCGGCACGCCGACGAGCCAGGGCTCGGGCTGGGACCCAGGCCAGACGTTCTCGATGCTCTCGGTGTAGCCGCCCGAGCTCGACGAGAAGTAGGTGACGACCGGGGTGCCGTGGTAGGTGACGACCTGCCCGCGGGTCGCCGCGACGGCGGCGTCGGTGGAGGGCGTCTCGGCCGCGACGCCGCCGTACATCTGCGAGCGCGTGTCCGAGTAGAGGTCAAACGTGCCGCCGCCGACGCTCGTGGTGATCGCGTAGGTGCGCGCGGCGACGGCCTGGACCTTCAGCGCCTCGGGCGCCCAGCTCGAGGGCATCTCCCAGGAGATCACGCCGCGCACGTAGTCATCGAGGCCGACGTAGTCGACGGTCTGAACGCCACCGCTGCCGTTCGGGCTGAAGACCAGCGATCCGCGGTAGGTCCCGACGCCCGCAAGTGCCAGGGGGCCGGGGCCGGTGGCAGAAAGCGGCGCCTGGAAGCGGCCGACCTTCTTGCCCTTCTGGTTGACGACGACGAGCGTGCCGTCGGCCTGCGGCCGGATCCAGTAGGTGGCGCCGGGGTCGATCTTCTTGTTGCCCACGCGGGTCGCGCCGGCGAACGCGGCCGAGCGCGTGCCGACGAGAACCCGGACGATCTTGTTGGGGTTGGTCTTGCCGAGCGTGGTGTGCTGGTAGTAGTGACCCAGGATCCAGCGGTAGTTCTTGCCGTGCAGGGCAAATCCGTAGGACCCGTACTGGCTCATCCCGATCCCGTGTCCGAACCCGCCCCCGCGGATGTAGAAGCTCCCATCGGCCCTCGCCGACCCGGCGAAGACAAGGGTCGTCACAATCGCCACTAGCCCCATCGCTGCACGCATGAGGCTCCCTAAACACGGTTGGGAGCGTCGGGTTGCGGTTAGATACCGGGCGGACATGGCGGCGCGGAAGGCTTCAGAGGTTTTCGTGGAGTGCCTGGAGGCGGAGGGTGTTCGGTACGTCTTCGGTATTCCTGGCGAGGAGACGCTCGATCTGAGCGAGTCGATCGCCGATTCTTCGATTGAGTTCGTTCCGGTCCGACACGAACAGGGCGGTGCCTATATGGCCGACGCCTATGGCCGCCTTACGGGCCGGGCCGGTGTTTGCCTGGGGACCCTTGGCCCGGGAGCGACAAACCTCGTCACAGCCGTAGCAGACGCATTCCTGGATCGCGCCCCGCTGGTCGCCCTGACGGGCCAGTCGGACCTGGAGCGCATGCACAAGGAATCACACCAGTACCTTGATCTAATCGGCATCATGCGGCCGATCGTTAAGTGGAACGCAAGGGTGGCCAGCCCCGAGATCGTTCCCGAGGTCGTGCGCAAGGCGTTCAAGGTGGCCGAGTCAGAGAAGCCCGGCGGCACCCATCTGGAGCTGCCGGAGGATGTGATGGCGCAGCCGCTCGACGCTTCGCCCCTCCCCAGGCGCGACCCCGTGCAGCCCGAGCCGGGGGCCAGCGAGCTCGAGGCCGCCGCGCAGATCATCGCCAACGCCGAGCGACCCATAGCGCTGGCCGGGAGCGGCGCGATCCGCGCTCACGCCGCCCGTGCGCTGCGGCAGTTCGTCAATGCGACCGGGATTCCGGTCGCCGAGACGTTCATGGCCAAGGGCCTGCTCGACTACGAAGATCCCAGGGCACTCGGGACGGTCGGCCTGCAATCGCGCGACTACTCGGTGGCGGGCTTCGACGACGCCGACGTGGTAATCACGATCGGCTACGACCTCGTCGAGCACGCGCCCGAGCACTGGAACCCGCGCCGCGACAAGAAGATCATCGTGATCGACAGCGTCGCCGCCGAGATCGACGAGTACTACCTGCCGGAGGTCGAGCTGATCGGCGACATCGCCCACGTCCTGGCCAAGCTAGCCGACTGCTGCCCCGACGTTCCGTTGGTCGGCGCGCGGTCGGGCTCGAGCCGGCTGCACGACGTGGTCATGCGGGCGCTAAACGATGCGCGCGACGACGATCACTTCCCGCTGCGCCCGCCCCGGGTCCTGTGGGACATCCGCCACGCCTTGGGGCCCGAGGACATGCTGGTGTCCGACGTGGGCCTGCACAAGCTGTGGATCGGCCGGATGTTCCCCGCGCACGAGCCCGGCACGGTGCTGATCGCAAACGGATTGGCGGGTATGGGTTTCGCGCTGCCGACGGCGATCGCCGCCAAGCTCGTGTACCCGCAGCGCAAGGTCGTCACCGTCTCGGGCGACGGAGGCTTCCTGATGAACTGCCAGGAGCTCGAGACCGCGGTGCGGCTGCGCACGCCGATCGTCAACGTCGTCTGGGAGAACCACGAGTTCGGCTCGATCGCCTGGAAGCAGGACAAGAAGTTCGGGCGCCACTTCGACGTTGGATTCGGCAACCCCGACTTCGTTTTGCTCGCCGAGGCGTTCGGGATGCCGGCGTGGCGATGCGCCGACGCAGACGAATTCGCGCGCAGACTGACGGAGGCGCTCGCGCTTGACCTGCCATCCTTGATCGTGGTACCGATCGACTATTCGATCGACGTCGCGATGTCGGAAGAGCTCGGGGCGGAGACGGTAGCGACGTGAAGAATTGAGCTACGAGACGGTTATCTGGGAGCAATCGGGGGCGGTTGGGCGTTTGACGCTCAACCGGCCTGAGACCCTGAACGCGTGGACCCGGCAATTCGGCGACGAGCTGCTGAGCGTGATCCAGAAGGACGCCGCGGACGAGTCGATCCGCGCCGTCCTAGTCACCGGCGCCGGGCGCGGCTTCTCCTCGGGCGCCGACCTGCGCGCCGGCTTTGACCCGGCCGACGACGGCAAGCCCGATATCTACAAGGAGCTGCACGAGGTCTACCACCCGGTGATCGCGGGAGTGCGCAGCCTGCCCAAGCCCGTGGTCGCCGCTGTCAACGGCCCGGCGGTCGGGATCGGCTGCTCGCTGGCGCTGGCCTGCGACCTGATCATGGCCGCGGAGTCGGCCTACTTTGGACTGGCCTTCGTCAACATCGGGCTGATGCCCGACGGTGGCTCGACCGCCTTCGTCCCTCCCGCGGTCGGCCGCGCCCGCGCCTTCCAGATGGCGCTGCTCGGCGAACGGATCCCGGCGCCGCAGGCGCTCGAGTGGGGGCTGGTCAACTGGGTGCACCCGGATGACCGCCTGATGGACGAGGCCTGGGCGCTGGCGCGGCGTCTTGCTGCCGGCCCGACGCGCTCGTACGCCAGCTCCAAGCAGGCGCTGAACAACTTCATCTACGCAGACCTCGACGGACAGCTGGAGCTTGAGGCCGAGCTCCAACACGCACTTGGGCGCACGAACGACTTCATGGAGGGAGTTGCGGCGTTCGTCGAAAAACGCGATCCGGCCTACGGAGGGAACTGAGATCACATGAACATGCTGGACCCGAGCGATGAGCTCGATCACATCGCCGAGTTCGCGGACTCGGGCGTGCGGATCTTTCAGCGTCAGGGGTCGCTCGTCGGCGTGCCCGGCTCGTACGGCCTCAAGCGCTATCTCTACTCGCGCTGGCGCAACAATGGCAACGCCGCCTACACGTTCATCGGCTCGCTGCTTGCGATCGGCCTCAGCGGGACGTGGGCCTACATCGTCAAGCAGCCGCTGCTGTTCCCCAGCCTCGGCGCGACGGCGTTCTTGATCTTCGAGACGCCGATGGCCGAGGTGGGCACTCCTCGCAACACGGTCATCGGACACACCGTCGGCGTCGCTGCCGCGGTGGTGTCGCTCGCGATCTTCGGCCTGCTCCACTCTCCCAGCGTCTACGTGACCGGCGTATCGGTCGCCCGTATCGGAGCGGTCGCGCTCGCGGTGGCATTGACCGGGGGGACCCTGCGCGTGCTGCGCGCCGCGCACCCGCCGGCGGGGGCGACGACGATCATCGTGGCCTCGGGGCTCTTGCACACGCCCAAACAGCTGCTGGACGTGATCGTCGGGGTGCTGCTGCTGACGATCGCCGGCTGGTGCCTCAACCGGGTGATGGGCGTCCCGGCTCCGGTGTGGGCCGCTCCGCGCTGAGCGACCCCGGCCAAATAACGGCTAGAGATTGCCCTGCGCCATCTTGCGCAGGTCCATTGCCTCGTTGTAGGTGTCCTCGTCGACGCCCATCTCCGCCGCGACCTCGCGCAGCATCCGACCCGAGCTGGCCGCCTCCTTGACGATCTCCGCGCCCTTGTCGTACCCGATGTAGGGGTTGAGCGCCGTCGCGGCGGCGAGCGTCGACTCGGCCGAGCGGCGGCAGCCTTCCTCGTTGGCCTTGATGCCGTCGACGCACTTCTCGGCGAAGATCCGCGACGTGCTGGTCAGCAGCCGGATCGAATCGAGCAGGTTGCGCGCGATCAACGGGACCCGGACGTTGA
The DNA here is from genome assembly GCA_035693425.1 of Solirubrobacteraceae bacterium. GTDB lineage: Bacteria > Actinomycetota > Thermoleophilia > Solirubrobacterales > Solirubrobacteraceae > Palsa-465. Next base: position 3,405 of record DASSGR010000133.1, on the reverse strand, counting down.
GCTCGAAGTTGCCTTGCGAGCCCGCGAACGTGATCGCGGTGTCGTTGCCGATCACCTGCGCGGCGACCTGAAGCACCACCTCTGGGATCACCGGGTTGACCTTGCCGGGCATGATCGACGAGCCCTTCTGCAGCTCGGGCAAGAACAGCTCGCCGATCCCGGCGCGCGGTCCGGACCCCATCAGCGCCAGGTCGTTGGCGATCTTGGTCAGCGATACGGCAAGCACCTTCAGCGCGCCCGACAGCTCGACGAGCGCGTCACGGTTGCCCTGGGCCTCGAACGGGTCCTCGGGGGCGCGGATCTCGAGACCGCTGGCCTCGACCAGGTGGCCGCGCACGCGGCCGGCGAACTCCTTGTGGGTGTTCAGCCCGGTGCCCGTGGCAGTCCCGCCGAGCGGGATCTGCGCAACCTGCGGCAGCGCGTTGGAGATGCGCCGCGCCCCGAGTCGCACCTGGGCGGCGTAGCCGGAGAACTCCTGGCCGAGCGTCACGGGGACCGCATCCATCAGGTGCGTGCGCCCGGACTTGACGATGTCGTGGAACTCGTCGGCCTTCGCCTGAAGCGAGGCCTCCAGTTGCGCCAGCGCGGGCAACAGATCGTTGGTCGCGGTATCCAGAGCAGCCAGATGGACCGCGGAAGGAAACACGTCGTTTGACGACTGGCCCATGTTGACGTCGTCATTGGGATGCACGCCCTTGCCGGCGAGGTTCGCGATCACCTCGTTGGCGTTCATGTTCGTCGAGGTCCCCGACCCCGTCTGGAACACGTCGATCGGGAACTGGTCGTCGTGCGCCCCGCTGGCGACCTTGTCGGCGGCTTCGGCGATCTTCTTGGCGCGATCGGGATCGAGCAGGCCGAGCTCGGCGTTCACGCGGGCAGCAGCGCCCTTGATGCGGGCGAGCCAGTGCACCACGGGCACCGGGACGGTCTCGCCCGAGACCGGGAAGTTGTCCACGGCCTTCGATGTCTCCCCGCCCCAGAGGTGCTCCTGCTCCTGCACGCCCATGCCTGTCCTTTCGCTGTTTTCAGACCAGTTTACGATCAGCGGTCGTGGCCTACGTCGAGACACAAACCCGTAGCGCCGGGCTGCTCAGCCGGGCGCCTTCGGGCGGACTGGTGCTGGGAGCGATCGCCTCGGTGCAGTTCGGAGCGGCGCTGGCCACGCATTTGTTCGACCGGCTCGGGCCGGCAGGAACGGTGCTGCTGCGCGTCGCGACGGCCTCGATCATCCTGGTGGCGATCTGGACGCCGCGCGTGCGGGGCCGTCCGCGCGCCGAGCTCCTTCTGGCCGCCATCTTCGGGCTCGTGCTCGCGGGGATGAACCTCGCGTTCTACGAGTCGATCGACCGGATCCCGCTCGGCACCGCGGTCACGATCGAGTTCGTGGGGCCGTTGGCTGTGGCGGTCGTCGGCTCGCGGCGGCCGGTGGACCTGCTGTGGGTCGCGCTGGCCCTCGCCGGGATCCTGGCACTGACGCAGGGCGGGACGCACAGCCTCGACGGCCTCGGCGTCGCGCTGGCGCTGATTGCCGGTTGCCTGTGGGGCGCCTACATCATCATCAACGGCCGGGTCGGCCGCGCCTACGAGCGTGGAACCGGGGTTGCACTGTCGATGTGCATCGCATCGGTGGCGCTGCTGCCGGTTGGGATCGCCTCCGGCGGCTCTCACCTGCTCGAGCCCAAGTCGCTCGCGATCGGTGCCGCCGTGGGGGTGCTCTCGTCGGCGATCCCGTATTCGTTCGAGCAGGAGGCCCTGCGCCGGATCGCCGCGTCGGTGTTCGGGGTGCTGATGAGCCTCGAGCCCGCGGTCGCCGCGCTCGCCGGCCTGATCCTGCTGGGTCAGTCGCTCAGCGCCCGAGAGGTGGTCGGGATCGCACTCGTCGTGGCCGCGTCGGCCGGGGCGTCACGGCGTATCGGCGAGGCGCCGATCGACGCCTGACCGCGGCGCCCAGCGCTCCAGGGCAATGCAGGCCAGCTCGACGTCGCGTCCGAACGCGCGGTCCTCGAGGCCACTGGGAAGCACCTCGTCGGCGAGCTCGAACATCCGCTGCGTACCCGCTCCGGCCGGCGTTCGCCCGGCGTGCCGGATCGCCCGAAGCGCCACGACCAGCTCCGTCGCCACGAGCAGGCGGAGCGCCTCGAGCGCGTCACCTGTGCGCCGCACTGCGATCGAGGACAGGCTCGCGTGCGACTCGACCCCGAGCGACGCCCACGTCGTCTGCGTGCCGCTGGGCATCGCCAGGGAACGGATCTCGGCCGCGGCCGAGTGCGCCGTGTACTCGAGCATCATCATGCCCGAGTCCCTCCCCGGAGAGTTCGCCAAGAACGGCGGCAGACCGGTCATCCGGGGATCCAGCAGGGCGCTCACGCGCGCGGCAATCAGCGACGCCGACTGAGCCAGCGCGTTGCGCGCGGAATCGAGCGCCGCGGCGAGCTCGGCATTGTGGAAGTTGCCGGTCGGCAAGGTCCTGCCCGCCTCGACCAGGGCGTTCTCGGGCCTGGCGTTGAGCTCGCGCGTGACGACCTCCTCCAGCGCCCGCAGCGCAGCGTGCGTCACGCCATCGACCTGCGGCAGCACCCGGAACGGATAGGGGTCCTGGACCAGCCGGTCGGGCGCATCCGGAACCAGCGTCGCGCCCGCGAGCAACTCTCGCATCCGCGCGGCGACCGCCGCCTGACCGGGCGCGCCGAGCGCCGCCTGAACCCGCGGGTCCAGGACGATCGGGTCGGCCTCGAGCGCCTCGAACGAGAGCGCCGCCACGGCGAGCCTGGCGTCGTGCAGCTCGCGGGCGTCGACCACCAGCAGCGCGGCGTGACCGGCCGTGAACGCGTTCGAGCTCATGAAGCCCAATGCGTCCCGCAACCCCAGCTCGACCTCGCCGACGACCGGGATCGCCTCGACCAGCTCGCCCTCGCGCCACACCAGCCCCTCGCCCAACAGCGCCAGCGCGGTGTCGGCGAGCGCCGGAAGATCGCCCGTCCCCAGCGAGCCGAGCTCTCGTGTGAATGGGGTGATGCCTGCGTTCAACGCGGTGATCAGCCCCTCGAGCAGCGGTGGCGCCACCCCGGCGCCGCCGGCGCCAAGCTGGTTTGCCCTGACCACCATCCCGGCCCGCACGAGCTCCGGGGACACCGGACGCCCGGCGCTGACCGCGTGGCTGCGCAGCAGGTTCCACTGATAGTCCTCGCGTTCGGCGTCGGTGATCACACGGTCGCGCAGCGCGCCCACGCCGGTCGTCGCTCCGTACAGCGCGCGGCCGACCCGCAGTCTTTGTGCGATGGTCTCGCGCGCCGCCAGGTTGCGCGCCCTGGCGTCGGCCGACAGCTCCACTCGCTCGCCCCCGCGCGCGATCGCCGCCACCGCAGACGGAGTGAGGGTGGCGCCGTCAAGGACCGTCATCGAGCC